>NZ_FMXV01000015.1:0-152399 GCF_900104425.1 Pseudomonas sp. NFACC13-1
TGCGGGAATAGCTCAGTTGGTAGAGCACGACCTTGCCAAGGTCGGGGTCGCGAGTTCGAGTCTCGTTTCCCGCTCCAAATTCAAAAAAACGCCGCTCATACGAGCGGCGTTTTTTTTATGCGCGTGAAAAGACCATTCAAGATGCATGGATCTTTAACCAGCGATTTTCGTTGTCTGAGGGGGCTTGCTGCGCTTTACCTTAATAATGAAGGTGAAGCGAAAGTACTTCATGCAAAACTTAAGGTAAAACGCTCAGGAAGATTAATAGTTCATTCCTAAAAAAAAGCACTTCTCCTAACCTTCCAGTACCCATTCTGGAGGTGCGCTTATGTTGATTTTTGTTAAATCGATGGTCATTGGGCTATGCATTGCAGCCCCTGTGGGGCCTATTGGGCTGTTGTGCATACAGCGAAGCCTCATGCTGGGTTGGAGAGCCGGTTTCGCAACGGGATTGGGGGCCGCCACTGCCGATTCGATCTACGGGTTCATCGGGGCCCTCGGGGTCACGGCCATCATCGCGACGCTGATCAGCTTCAAACCTTGGTTGTGTATTTTTGGTGGACTGTTCCTCGCCTACATTGGCTATCAGACAATACGATCGAAGGGGGGCGCGACCGCCATGGCAGGTGAGCGTGCCAACATGTTCAAAGCCTACTCGACCACGCTGTTCCTGACCCTGTCGAACCCCATGACCATCTTGTCGTTTATCGCGATATTTGCCGCGTTGAGCGATGGCATGGCCAGCGACCAGGGCGGCCAGCACGCCTTGCTGCCGATGGTGACCGGTATATTCCTGGGCTCGGCTGCCTGGTGGCTGGGCTTGAGCGGGTTCTCTTCCCTTTTCAAGGCACGGATTGCCGAATCGAAGCTAAGGCTGATCAACTATTTTTCGGGGGCGACCATCACCATTCTGGGGGCCTACCAGGTCGCCGCTGGGGTCATGCTGGCCACGGCAACCTGATGGAGAGCAATGCATGAAAAGAGCTCCTACTGCAGCCTGGACTCGACATACGCCCTGAAGCGGCTTATTGCCTGGGTGACGTCTGGGGCGGTGGCATTGCTGAATGAAAGCCTGACCTGATTAGCCGCCTCATTCGTCAGCGAAAATAAAGTGGTGGGGAATACGATCACCTTGAACTGTTGGGCGCATTCGCGCATTTCACAATACCCAAAGGCGAAAGGCAGTTGCAGATTGATGAAGAAGCCGCCCGCCGGCTGATTCCAGCTGATCGTTCTTCGGGCGCCGACCTTGACTGGGAATTCACGCTCCAGGCATTCAAGCATGTGGTCTCTTTTCTGCGTATAGGACAACACCCTGGGTTGGTTCAGCTCTTTCAGCGAGTAGTTGTTCTCGATCAGCAAGCCGGCGGCGACCGCTTGGCACAGGGCAGGGGTGTTGACGGTAATCAGGCTTTTGGCCTTGCACAATCGGGCGCTGAATGACATGACGCCGGCGCCCTCCGGCGCGACCACATAACCCATGCGCAAGCCCGGAAAAATCGATTTGGCAAAGGAACCCAGCAAGAACACTCGACTGCTGTCGATGGACTTCATGGACGCAATGGCATCGCCTTCGTACCTGAAGTAACGGTAGGCCGTGTCTTCAAGGACAAAAAAATTCTTTTCACTGGCCAAGGAAAGCATGGCTGTCCTGGCGTGATAGGAGAGGCTGTCGGCGGTCGGGTTGCTAAAGTCCGGAACGGCATACAGTGCTTTGATTTTTTCCCCCCTGGATTCAAGTTCTTCAATGATTCTGCGCAGGGCGATCGGGTTGAGAAAAGCCGCCATGGGGACGGGGACTATTTTTATGCCCAGCAGTTTTGCGATGCCCGTGATCCCGGAAAACACCGGGTCGGGCACTAATAAAATCCCGCCGCCTTCAAAAATGGACAGGAGCGTCAAGGTACAGGCTTCCTGAAACCCCAGGCACACCACGATGCTTTCAGGGTTGGAGACTGTTATCCCTTCATCCACCTGCAGATAGGTGGCGATTGTTTCATTGATGATTCCCGAGGTTTTTCCATATTGGCAAAGCAGCGTCGCCAGTGACTGCCCAGTACCGGCAACGTGACGTTTGTATTGGGCCAGGCCCCTGTCGATGAGCGACGGGTCGCACTGCTGGTCATCGGGTCGACCGGAGGCCAGTGAAATGGCCTCCGGGTTTTCCTGGGCGATGGAGTTCAGAAGGTGGATGACGTTCAGGAGGGGGTCTTCGAATATCGTGTTCTCGAATGCGCTGGACACTTTCGCTTCTCCATAAAAAAAGCAACGAGCCACTGAAGGCTCGTTGCTTGTGATGACACGCTAGGCAGGATCGAGTGAGCTTTGCTGATCGATCCTGCTTTCCATGGTTTCGAATGCCTGGAGCAGGTCCTCCTTGAGGTCTTCCAGATCCTCCAGGCCAAAGCACAATCGAACCAGGCCTTTCTCGATGCCCATGTCCGCTTTTTCCTGGTCCGTCATCGAGGCGTGGCTGCCACTGAAGGGCTGGGCGACCATCGAGGTCACGCAGGCCATTCCGGTGCCCGTGCCAAACCATTTGAGCGCGCGGGTGAACGTTTTGTAAAAGGGCACCAGATCGGGCCGAATATCAACGAACACAATGCCGCCATAACCGGTCAATTGCCGGCCATCGATGCGTGGGTAATAGACATGCTCGATAAACGGCAACTCGCGCAGATAGTTGAGCATGCTTGCTGTGGTCTGGCTGTGTTTTTCCATGCGCAGGTTGAACGTCTGCATGCTTCTGCGCAGTAACCAGGCGCTATTGGGCGTCAGTATCGTGCCTGAATAAAAGCGGCCCTCGAGGAGACGGTTGTAAATCGTCTCATTGTCGACCAGCACCAGGCCGCCCATGACATCACTGTGTCCAGAGAAGTATTTGGTGGCACTGTACAGGGAAATGTCGGCGCCAAAATTCAACGGCTTCTGAAATATCGGCGTGGCCCAGGTATTGTCAACGACCACCAGCGCCTGCGGGTTGTGTTGCTTGACGGCCCTGCTGACCGCCTGGATATCAATGTCTTTCAGGAAGGGATTGGTCGGTGTTTCGAAAATGACCATGTCGACATTCGCCGGCAAGGCCTTCAGGCCCTCTGCCGTGGTGAGATCCAGAATCGTCAGGTGTGCGCCGATACGTGCCGCATAGCGCTGGAACAATTTATAGGAGCAGCCATAGATGTATTTGTTGATGACCAGCGAAGCACCCGGTTTCAACAGTTCCAACACCATATAGATCGCGCTCATCCCGGTGCTGTAGGCCAGGGCATACTCACTGCCCTCCAGGGACGCGACGACCTGTTCCAATTCCGTCACGTTGGGATTGGCTTTCCTCGAGTAGAAGAAGGCCGAGTCGGCGTTGAAAGCGCTGCACTGATAAATAGGCGTTACCGAAGGATGGGCGTCCCGGTCATCCACCTTGATATGAAGTATTTCAGTAGACACTTTCATGCTTGGCTGACCAGTTTGATGACCTGTTCATACATGTTTTGCTTGCCCTCGTAACCCACGGTCGGGGTGATGTCATTTTGCGAAATACCAATTTCTTCAATCGACTCTGTCGGGAAGTGGGCCCTGTCGAACACTTCATGAAGGTTCGAATTCACGCCGTTGGGGAGCCAGACCTCCGGGCCTGTTTCATCGATGCGAGCCTTGGCAACGATGAATCGATAGCTTTCATGGGGGCGCAAGGTCAGTGATTTCCAATCGCTGTTGTGCCCGTCCGTATAGTTGCGTCGCAGGTAGACGGTCTGTTCGAAGTCTTCGGTATTCAGCACTTGGGCGTGCAGCGACACAATGTCTCCGTGCCACTCGAACTTTCGCTTCTCGTAGGCGCTCAACGCGTCCTCGCGCAACTCGACAGGGGCATTCGCCTGGTGTCCGCCCAGCAATTTGAAATGCGCATCATGTCCGCACTGAGAGCAGCATCCTTTGCTGTCCAACCCGATGATTTCGGCGTTCAAGCCATAACGGGTGACGAGCAGGGCGTTACAGTGGTTGCAACTGGTATTGGTCCCTTCGACGTCATTCACGTTACCCAGGTAGACGTGCTCAACGCCCATGCTCCGAGCAACGTCCCGAGCCTTCAGGAGCCTGTCCACAGGCGTACGGATGCTGTTGCTCATCTTGTAGTCGGGGTGAAACCGGACGAAGTGCAGCGGTACGTTCGGGCCCAGTTCATCCAGGACCCACTGGCTGATTTTCCTGGCCGTTTCCTCGTCGTCGCTGATGTCGGTCACCATCAAGGTGCTGACCTCGACATATTTGCCGGCGTCATAGACTTTCTTGATACCCGCCAGGACGGGCTCCACCCAGCCGGTGGTGACCTTGCGGTAGTATTCCGGGGAGATGGATTTCAGCGAAATCGAGAAAATATCGATGACCGGCAATAACTCATCAATGGCCTCTTCGCTGATGAAGAATGCCGATTTATAAAGGTTGATCAGGCCCGCTTCCTTGGCCAGCTTCGCTGTGTCGAGGATGAATTCGTGCCAGACAACGGGATCGTTATACGTCCAGGAAATGACGCGTATGCCGTGTTTGAGTGCGGTTTCCACCACCTGCTCGGGGGTGTAGTAGTAAACGTCCTTGTCGGTGACGTACTTGGCCTGCGATGTCTTCCAGTTATGACAGTAACCGCAGTTGAGCATGCAGCCGATATTACCCAGGGACAAGATTCTCTCCCCGGGGGCAAAGTGGAAAACGGCTTCGGTTTCAATTGTCTCCTCAGTGCTGTGGACGCCTTTACCGTAGTTCAATGTAACGAGCCTGCCGCCACGGTTTCCGCGCACTTTGCAAAAACCTAGCTTGCCTTCCTGGATCACACAGTTGCGCGGGGAAAGATGACACTTCACAGCGCCCCCGGGGAGTATTTCTTCCAGTTTTGCCGGGCTGCTTTCCAAGGTCCAGTTTTTATTTTTTGTAGTGTCCATCTTTCACTCCTCATCACGGAAGTTGTCATCATTGGCATCGGTTTAAAAAAATCGAGGCAAAACGATCCTGCCGCCCTGCAGGGCAGTCATAGTTGTAGATTTATTAGTAAGCGGATGAAGCGCTCATCAATCCATAGTTTTTAAGTGCAAAGCGCTTGGCATTCATGTTCATGAACGGTTGAATAAGTGGGCCGATCACCAGCAGAAATGCAATCGTGCCGATACCGAAGGGCCCGCCTAAAAGCCAACCGCTGGAAAAGATGCCGATTTCAATAATCATTTTGGCCTTGGTGAACGACCAGTTCCATTTGGATACCATGGTCAATACCACCAGGTCCATGATCCTGATGCCGATACCGCTCATGATGATCAAGGCGGAGGAGTAGGCACACAGCATCAGCCCCGAGGCCAATAGCGCGTACTCATTCATTCTGACGATCAAGTACTCTCCGAGCCCCAGCCACGACCAGAGATCGATCAGCAGCCCAGTCAACGTCGTTGTAATGAAGGGACTTATCGGTGGGTATTTTTTGTTCCAGAGCACCCACCATGTCAGGAAAAACAGCGATACGATCGCCGAGCAAACGCCCATGCCCAGCATGAGTATTTTATCGATCGAGATGATCAGGACATCTAAAGGATCAGTACCCAGTTGGCTGATGATGAAACACTTGGCACCCAACGAAAAGAAACCGACACCCATCAGGTACATCAGTAACTGATCTTTCTTGAAATGCCGGAGACTTAGGACTTGCGTGCCAATGTGTTGAATGAGCGGGTGAGGTTTTTTTTCACACTTTTTCTTTTCATCTTCCATGCGAACACCATCCCTGGAGAGAATATTTTATTATGAGTGCGTCACGCTAAAGAACAGGGCCGTTGATTGCCCGGATTCTTTTCAGGCTTTTCAGGCTGGAAATAGACTAGCGCCATGCTTTATTTTGGTGCATGCTTTTTTTAATGAAAAACGCGGGCTTTTCATTAAAATTTATACTTTTAACCGGGGAAAACGCACATGGATCGTATAGACGTCAAAATCCTGGGTAAGGTACAGGACTGTGGTCGGATTTCCATCACAGAGCTTTCCAAGCACGCGGGGCTTTCTATTCCTGCCACCAATGACAGGTTGCGCAAACTGGAAGACTCCGGGGTCATCAAAGGCTATTGCGCTCAGTTAGATCCAACCAAGCTGGGATATGGCATATCGGCGGTCGTCGGCATCACCACCCTCAAGCCGGCGAAAGCCAAATTGATAGCGACACTCACCGACATACCCGAAGTCGTCGAGTGCCTGCACATCACGGGGAATGACTCCTATCTGATCCGCATTTACGCCAGGTCCATGGCTGAGATCGAGGACATTATTGCGAAAATCAACGCGTACGGTGAGACGCGGACCAGCATTGTCCTGTCCATTCCTATCGAGAGAAGAAAACTCGCCCCGTGAGTCAGGGCGCCTGTCGGGCAGGGGCGGGGAGTCGATCGACGAGGTCGCTCCCCGGCCATGGGCGTCCGGTCTAGCCCTGGCACGGGTGGGGATGCTTATGGAAAGATGGCGATAACGGTACAAAACCTTTTACCCCTCGAGGCTGTGCACCAGGTTTTCAATCGCTTCCAGGGCGGCCTCATCCGCTGGCTCCGGTACCGGATGTGCGTTGCGCATCTGGTACGCGAGACGGTATTCACTGGGCGTGCAACTGGCGTATTGCTTGAAGGCGCGAGCGAAGTAGGAAGGGTCCTTGAAGCCGGCCTCGTAGCCGATGCTGGTGATGGGCATCTGGCTGTTATCGAGCAGCTCCTTGGCGAAGCTCATGCGTTTGTTCAGCACGTAGTCGGTGAAACCGAGGCCATTGGCTTCCTTGAACACCCGGCTGAAACGAAACGTCGTCATGCCGCAACGCTTGGCCAGGTCGCGCTGATCGATGCTGTCGCGAAAATGCTGGTCGATGTACAGCATGATGTGGCTGAGGGCCTGGTGCTTCTGGTGCCCGGAGGTCAGGCGAATGCTGTCCGGCAGGGTCGGGGAGTGGTCGATCTGCGAGGTTTTTGCTCGGCCATTGGCATTGCGGCGCAGCTCGCACAGTTGCACCACGGCCGTGAGGTAGCGCTTTCTCTCGGCGGCGGACAAGGGCAGCACCATGTATTCCCAGACGCTGGAGCGCATGGCCCACACCGCCAGCTCTTCGGAGTGCTGCACGGTGAACATGGTGATGGGCGTGCCAGGAGCGGTTCGCTTGATCTCCAACAGGCGTCGCAGGCCCGGCGTGTCCGGGCGATCGAAATGGATGCAGATCATGTCGACCTGTTCCGCGCTGGGCAGCATGGCGTTTTTTGCCAGTGTGCAGTCGCACGTGTCCTGGAACAGGGAGACGAGTTCCGGGGTGGACCGATCATGGGTCAGATCGACCCATAACAGCGTTGGCTTTGCAGTCGGATTGGACGCCATAGGACGACTACCCACAGGTGCTTGCTGCCCTTTAGCTAGCAGTATTGCCACTGTGCCATCATTTCGCCGAATAAATTTTTATAAAAGTCCGATCGTTTAGCGCCATCCGTCGTCATGGGATGCCCGTTCGCGTTGCCCAGGCTGGATTTCCCGCCCCGGCGCCTTTCCTGTCCGGCGCAAAAAAATCCTAGCGATGTGCAAAATCCTCCTAACGGCGATGACCACCTGCTGACTAGGGTTGCATCAGGCAGTTCGCAATGTACTGCCCTTGATAAAACAACCCGATGAGGTGTGCGAAATGACTCTTCAAACAATCAAGGCTTCGGTGCTGAAGTTCGCCAAAGATGAAGATGGCCTGACCATTGTGGAATACGCCGTGGCCGGTGGGTTGATCACCGTGTTGGTAGCCGCCGCGTTCGTGCTTCTGGGCGGTGCCGTGAACACCAAGATCCGTGCGCTGTGCCAGGCGGTCAACGGCAACGTTGCCTGCACATAAGCGATCACTTGCTTGGGGACACGGTAACTATCAAGGAAAACCGCTTGCGACTCTTTTGCAGTGAGTACAACGAATCAATCAAATGGACTTCGCGCTGTCCCCTCCCATCAAGTTGGTAACAGTACTTCTGACCCGCGTGAGGTTCATGAAATGACTCTCCAGACAATAAGCACTTCGATCAGCAAGTTCGCCCGAGATGAAGACGGCCTGACCATCGTTGAATACGCGGTGGCGGGTGGCTTGATCACGGTGTTGGTAGCGGCGGCCTTCGTCCTTCTGGGCGGCGCCGTGGACACCAAGATCCGGGCGCTGTGCCAGGTCGTCAATAGCAACGTCGCCTGCTAACGAAAATCACCCCAGGGAGACACATCATGTCCATGGAACTGCTGGTGTCGACGGTCCTGCTGCTGGGACTGCTGGGTGTGGCGGTGGTGAGCGATCTGCTTCGCCACCGCATCCCCAACACATTGGTCCTGTTGGGCCTTGCCCTGGGATTGGCCGGCCAGGTGTATACCGGCGGGATCGGTGGCCTGGGCGACAGCCTGTCGGGCATGCTGATCTGTTTCGCGCTGTTCCTGCCCATGTATGCCGTCGGGGGCATGGCCGCCGGCGACGTCAAGCTGATGACCATGGTCGGCAGCTTCCTGCCTTTTCATTACGCACTGTGGGCGGCGCTGTTCAGCCTGATCGCCGGCGGTGTGTGCGGTTTCCTGATCGTCCTGGCCCGCGGCCAACTGCTCCAGACCCTGGGACGCTACTGGTTGATTGTACGAGCCCAGGCCTATCTGGCGCCGACTGCGGATGAAGCGGCGGGCAAACCCTTTCCCTATTCGATTGCGATCCTGATCGGCACTTTGAACAGCGTTTACTGGCAACTGGTTGCCGGCGGCTGGGGAGTCTAGTCATGCACGTCATCAACGATAGCGATGCCTACCCCAGCGAACGGGAAGCGGTGCAACGCCTGGCACCCCAGCCATGCACCATTCGCGACACAGGCCTGACCGACAGTTTCCTGGGGGAGCTGGTGTGCAAGCATCTGCACGACGCCGGTGTGCTGGACATGTCGCGGCTGGTCGAGCGCCTGGCCCTGACCGGCGCGGTGTTGGAGGAAGTCCTGGCGTTCCTGCGCAAGGACGGTCGTGTCGAAGTGCTGGGCCAATTGGGGCAAACCAGTGGACAGACGCTGCGTTATGGCCTCACCGAGCGCGGCCGCAGTTCGGCCCGTGATGCCCTGGCCCGCAGTGGTTACATCGGCGCGGCACCGTTCCCGGTGAGCACGTATCGCTCGCTGATCAAGATCCAGACCATCCACCACGGCCGCATCACCGCCAAGGACATGGGCCAGGCCTTGGCCGGCCTGGTGCTGAGCCAAGGCATGCTCGACCAGTTGGGCGTCGCCCTGAATTCCGGGCGGGCGATCATGATCTACGGGCCGGCGGGCACGGGTAAGACCTATGTCAGCAGCCGATTGATCCGGCTGTTCGCCGAGGCCATCTGGGTGCCCCATGCCATCGTCATCAACGAGTCGGTGATCGAGATCTACGACCCGCAGGTGCACCAGCGCCTGGACGACAATGGCCAAGCGAATAACTTGATGCTCAATGAAGGCATCGACCGCCGGCTGCTGTGCTGCAAACGCCCGATCGTCATCACCGGCGGCGAGTTGAGCATGGAGCAGTTGGACGTGCGCTACGACCCGTTCACCCGGCAATACCAGGCGGCGCTGCAGCTCAAGGCCAGCAACGGCCTGTTCATCATCGATGACATGGGACGCCAGCGCATGGCCCCTGCGGAGTTGCTCAATCGCTGGATCGTGCCCATGGAGGAGAAGCGCGATTTCATCAATCTGGGCGGCGGTCGGCATTGCGAGCTGCCGTTCGATCTGGTGCTGGTGTTTTCCACCAACCTCAATCCCCTCGAACTGGCCGACGAGGCCTTCCTGCGGCGCATTGGCTACAAAGTGCAGTTCGGCTACCTCAAGCCCGAGGATTACGAACGCATCTGGCGCCAGGAGTGCGAGCGCCTGGGCATCCCGTATGACCCGCTGTTGGTGCGCCATGTCCTGCAGCGGTTGTATGCAAGCGAAGGCATGCCGCTGGTGCCTTGCCATCCCCGTGACCTGTTGAACATGGCGCTCGATCGCCAGCGTTACCTGGGCGGCTCCGGCCCCCTGTTGCCGCAAGAGCTGGAATGGGCCTGGCACAACTACTTCGTTCAGCTCGACTTCCTTTGATCTGGAGATACCGACATGAGCTCTCGTACGCTTCCGCTGATAGGCGTTTCCCTGGTAATGGGCCTTGGTGCCGCATGGATGGCTGACGCCTGGCTGAGCGCACGACTCAACGCGTCCCCCGATGATCATCTGCGAAGCGTGGTGGTCGCCACGGTGGAAATCCCCTTCGGGCAAATGGTCGAGGCCCAGCAAGTCACCACGGTGCGCATGCCCATGGACACGATCCCGGACGACGCTTTCGATGCCAGCGAACAGGCCGTGGGCAAGATTGCCACCTTCGACATCCTGCGTGGCGACATCGTGCGAGGCGCGCGTCTGAGTGAGCACTTGGGCGGCAGCACCCTGGCTTCGCTGATCGCGCCGGACAAACGCGCCATTTCGGTCCGTGTGGATGATGTGGTCGGCGTAGGTGGCTTTCTCTTGCCGGGCAACCGGGTCGATGTATTGGCGACCAAGACCACCAGCGCCGGCAGCAACAGCGCCACGTCCCGGACCATCCTGGAAAACCTGCGGGTGCTGGCGGTGGACCAGACGGCGGGCACCGACAAGACCCAGCCGGTGGTGGTGCGGGCCGTGACCCTGGAAATGTCGGCCACTGAAGCCGAAGCGCTGGTCACAGCGCAAACCGAAGGCAAGCTGCAATTGGCCTTGCGTAACCCATTGAACCTGGAGAAGAAGGCCGTGGCCGTTGTGCCGCCAGCCCCTGCGCCGGTCATGGCGATGGCCGCCCCGGTGCCAAAACCTGTGGTGCAGCGCATTGCCAAGCCGCAAGGCGGGGCGATCACGCTGATCCGCGGCGTTGAAAGCAGCGTGATCAATGTCCGCTGAATGACGCCTCCATGCCAGGCCCGTCCGGGCCGTGGCGATGCCGATCCCCAGACGTTGTAGATGAGGGCTCGATGATGAATGCCAATATCCGGCGCCAGGGAGGGGCGGTGAGTGTACTGATGGTGATCGCGCTGGTAGCGATTTCCATGATGGCGGCGTTGGCCCTGGATGGCGGGCACATGCTGCTGAACAAGACGCGCCTGCAAAATGCGGTGGATGCCGCGGCCTTGGGCGGCGCCAAGACCCTGAGCCAGGTGAGTGGCGGCATCAACATGGCCAGCAGCACCCGCGCGGCGGCCCTGGACACGCTGAACAGAAATGCCAACGCCTCAGGCAACACCGAGCTGGCCACCGCGGTCGCCGGCAACCCGGGCGCGTTTGCCGTGGTGGAACTGTCCAGCAGCGTCTACGGCCCGTTCTCCTACCCCGGGCCTAGCGATGCCAAATACGTGCGGGTGTCGGTGTCCAGTTATCAATTGAACGGGTTTTTCTGGAGTTTCGTGCAAACGATGGGCAGCGCCGGCTTGGGCAACAAGCGCGTGGCGGCGATTGCGACGGCAGGTCCCAGCCCCACCTCGCCTTGTGACCTGGCGCCGTTGATGGTGTGTGGCGATCCCACTCAATACAACCCTGGCGCCGGCAACTTCTGGGGATACCAATTTGGCGACCTGGAGGTCTTGAAAACGGCGGCGGGAAACACATCGCCCATTGGGCCGGGCAATTTCCAACTGCTGGATTTCGGCTCGGGCGGCAGTGCGGTCCGGGAGGACCTGGCCGGCGGTGGCTCGGTTTGCCGCAGTGTCGGGAGCAACGTCCAGACGGCACCGGGCAATAAAGCCGGCCCTACTTCCCAAGGCTTGAACACGCGCTTCGGTATCTACAATGGTCCGGTCAGTTCTTCGGACTACCCACCGGACCTGGTCACGGCGTCGAGCACCCCGGCGATGACTTACAACGATGCGCTCTCCCAGGCGCAATACAAAGGCAAAGCCGTCACTTCGAGCAACGGCGATCTGTCGGCGGGCGGCGAGGCGATACAGGACTACAACGACTGGCGGGCCAAGGTCGCCGCCTGTGTGGCGGGGGGCGCCAGCGGCTGCCAAAGCAACGGGGTTTTCGAGCGCCGGATGCTGAAGATCGTGATTGGCAATTGCACCGGCAAGCAGGGCGGTTCCACCTCGATTCCGGTCCTGGGGTTCGGCTGCTATTTCGTTGTGCAGCCGGTGGATGGCGGGGGCTCGGACTCGCTGGTCTTCGGCCAGTTCGTCAAGGAGTGCGAGGGCGATAACGTACCCGGCCCCACGCCGTCCAGCGATGCCGGCCCGCAGATCATCCAACTCTACAAAACCTATCTCAACGGCAGCGGCACTCCGAGCACCGACTCGTAGGAGGCGTCATGGGACTTTCTCAGTTCAAACCCGCGCAAGCCCAACAAGGCGTGGCGCTGGTGGAGTTCACCCTGGTGCTGCCGTTGTTGCTGTTGTTGCTGCTGGCCTTCGGCGAGTTCGGCCGCATGCTCTACCAGTACAACGTGCTGTTGCAGGCCAGCCGCGATGCCGACCGCTTCGTCGCCAGCCAGGCCTGGAACTCCACCCTTGGCACCGTTGCCTTGGGCAGCACGCTCCTGACCCAGACGAAAAACGTCGCGGTGTATGGCGTGCCCAGCGCGACGGGAACCGCCGCGGTGTCAGGCTTGACCACGGCGAATGTGCAGGTCGCCGCCGACGGCAGCGATCATGTGCGCGTCACCATTACCTACACCTTCTGCCCGGTGATTGGCGCGGGCAACTGCACGGGTTCGATCCCCGGTTTTTTCGGCAATGCCATTCCACTGGGCATCCAGTTGGTGGCGACCACTGTCATGAGGGCGCTGTGATGAATCACAAGCACATGCGCGGCACTTACATCGTGGAGTTTTCCTTCGTGGGCTTGCTGGTGTTCATCCTGCTGTTCGGCGTGGTGGAAATGGGCCGGCTGTACTTCACGGTCAATGCGCTGGATGAAGCGGCGCGCCGTGGCGCGCGGCTGGCGGCGGTGTGCAATGTCAGCGATCCGGTGGTCTTGCGCCGGGCCATCTTCAACGCCGCGACGGACGCCGGCACCAGCCAACTGATCGGCAACCTGGCGACCTCGAACCTGGCGCTGACCTACCTGGATGTCAACGGTGCCGTGGTAGCGAACCCCACCGACACGTCCGGTGCCACCGGCTTTCGAGCCATTCGCTATGTCCGGCTGAGCGTGCAGAACTTTGTTTTCAACCTGTTCATTCCCGGCTTGGGCGTGCCCATTACCTTGCCCACGTTCAGGGCAACCTTGCCACGCGAAAGCCTTGGGCGTCATTCCGATTCCGGGGAGATCACACCATGCTGAACACCAGGGAAAATCCGCTTTCGACCACCACTGGCAGAGCCGGGCTGCGGATACTGATCAGCAGTCGCGATGCTACGTCCCTGCGCGACCTGCAATGCGTCTGCCAGCGCATGCCTGGCCTTGAGGTGAGCACGCGCCTGGTCAGCAACGGCCATGTCGATCCGCTCTACGGCCTGGACCGCATGCCCGACCTGCTGCTGTTGCGCGTCAGCCATCTGTGGCGCGAAGAACTGTCGGCGTTGCTGCAACGGCCCGCCCATGAACGTCCGCCGATGCTGGTGTGCGGTCCCTTGGGCGAGCAGGAGGGCATGCGCCTGGCGATGCAGGCCGGTGCCCGGGATGTGCTGCCCGAACCCGTCGCCGATACGGAGTTGGTGGCGGCGCTGAATCGCCTGGTGGCGGAAGTCCGTCTCGGCAACGGCAACGAAGGGAAGCTGGTCGCGGTGATCAGTGCCAAGGGCGGCTCGGGCGGAACCCTGGTGGCGTGCAACCTGGCCCAGCAGCTCAGCGCCCGGGCAGGCAATACGCTGTTGCTGGACATGGACCTGCAATTTGGCAGCGTGACCCATTACCTGGACGTGGCCCAGTCCCACAGCCATCTGGAAGTGCTGCAGCAGATCGATGAGATGGACAGTGTCGCGCTGCGGGGTTTTTGCAGCCACTTCAGCCCGACCCTGCACGTCCTGGGAGGCCGGGCCGGTGAGTTGTGCCTGCCCCAGGATGCCCAACCCGAACAGCTCGACGCCCTGCTGCAACTGGCCCGCGCCAGTTATGACTGGGTGGTGGTGGACCTGCCGCGGCAGATCGATCACCTCACCGGTTCGGTACTGGAACAGGTGGACCGGGTGTACGTGGTGGTGCAACAGAGCGTCAGCCACCTGCGCGATGCCAGCGCCCTGGTGCGGATCCTTCGCGAAGACCTGGGCGTGCGCGGGGAGCAGTTGCAGATCGTGATCAACCGCTATGACAAAAACGCCGCCGTCAGCCTCAAGGACATCGGCGAGGCCCTGCGCTGCGTGAACCTGTCGAAATTGCCCAATGACTTCAACCTGGTCAGCCAGAGTCAGAACACTGGCGTGCCGTTGGGGCTGCATGCGCCGAAGGCGGCCATCACCGTTGCCTTGCGCGATTTGACCGAAGACCTGGTCGGTCACCAGATGGCCACGGACAAGGGCCTGCTTAAACGTGCCTTCAACCGTTTTTTCGGGGGATGACCCATGATCAGCGACTTTCGTAACCGCTTGCGCAAACAGCCCGCCAAACCTGGCGCCACCGCAGGCGCACAGCCCGGCGACGGCTTGCCGGACCCGACGGATGCCTTGATGGCCTGGGAGCAGGCCATCCCCGACGTGCTGTATGAAACCCGCAGCCAGGTCACCCCGGTGGAGGCCGAATGGCGGGAAAAGATCTACCAGCAACTGCTCAAGGTCATGGACCTGTCGTTGCTCGATGCCCTCGAACAAGTCGAGGCCACGCGGCAGATCCGCGATATCTGCCAGCGCCTGCTCGAGGAACATTCGGCGCCAGTGAGTACTGTCAGCCGGCAGCTGATCATCAAGCAGATCACCGACGAAGTGCTCGGCCTCGGGCCGCTGGAACCGCTGTTGGCCGACCATAGCGTGTCCGACATCCTGGTCAACGGGTTTGCCTCGGTCTATGTCGAGCGCTTCGGCAAGCTGCAACGCACCGACGTGCGGTTTCGCGACGACCAGCATTTACTGAATATCATCGACCGCATCGTGTCCAGCCTGGGGCGCCGTATCGACGAGTCTTCGCCGTTGGTGGACGCCCGGCTCAAGGACGGTTCGCGGGTCAACGCGATCATCCCACCCCTGGCCATCGACGGTCCGAGCATGTCGATCCGGCGCTTCGCCGTGGACCTGCTCAACACCGACAGCCTGATCCAGGTCGGCACCATGACCCCGGCCATTGCCTTGCTGCTCAAGGCTATTGTGCGCGGGCGCCTGAACGTGCTGATCTCCGGCGGGACCGGCAGCGGCAAGACCACCATGCTCAACGTGCTTTCCAGTTTCATCCCCCACAACGAGCGCATCGTCACCATCGAGGATTCGGCCGAGCTGCAACTGCAACAGCCCCACGTGGTACGCCTGGAAACCCGGCCGTCGAACATCGAGGGGCGTGGCGAGGTGAGCCAGCGGGAGTTGGTGCGAAACAGCCTGCGCATGCGCCCGGACCGGATTGTCATCGGTGAGGTGCGTGGTGCCGAGGCGATGGACATGCTCACGGCGATGAACACCGGCCACGACGGTTCGCTGACCACCATTCACGCCAACACCGCACGGGATGCGCTGGGGCGAATCGAGAACATGGTGTCGATGACCGGGGCGACATTTCCGATCAAGGCCATGCGTCAACAAATTGCCTCGGCCATCGATGTGGTGATCCAACTGGAGCGTCAAGAAGACGGCAAGCGACGCGTGGTGAGCATGCAGGAGATCAACGGGATGGAAGGGGAGGTCATTACCATGACCGAAATTTTCTCCTTCGTGCGCCAGGGCATCGGCGAACACGGCGAGGTGCTGGGGGAATATCGGCCCAGCGGCATGATCCCGGCCTTCCGCGATGTGCTGGCCAAGCGCGGCATCGAGTTGCCGCTGACCTTGTTTCGCCCTGAGTGGATGGAGGGCCGCACGTCATGAACAAGATCCCCAGCGAGTTCATCCTGATTTTCCTTGGCATGGTGTTCATCGCCGTGTTCCTGCTGTCCCAGGGCGTGGTGGTGCCGGTGTTCGGCGAAGCCGGCAAGATGCGCAAGCGTATTCGCGGGCGCCTGCACGTGCTGGAGAAGGCCAACCACTTGCCCAACATGCAAACCGTGTTGCGGCAAAAATACCTGACGCGCCTGTCACCCCTGGAAGCCCGCCTGGAACAACTGCCATTCATGGCCAACCTGACGCAACTGATCGAGCAGGCCGGCCATGAATACCGGGCTTATCGGGTCATGCTGCTCGGTCTGGTCCTGGGGGCGGCGGCCGGAGCCTTGGTGCTGATGGTCTCGCCGGTCTGGTGGATGGCGCTGCTGGCGGCGTTTGCACTGACCTGGGCGCCGGTGTTGAAAATCCTGCGTGACCGCAACAAGCGCTTCGCCGCGTTCGAGGAAGGTTTGCCGGATGCGCTGGACGCCATGTGCCGGGCCTTGCGCGCCGGGCACCCATTCAATGAAACCCTGCGTCTGGTCGCCGAGGAGCACAAGGGGCCGGTCGCCCAGGAATTCGGCATGACGTTTTCCGACATCAACTATGGCAACGACGTGCGCCGGGCCATGCTCGGGCTGCTGGAGCGCATGCCGAGCATGACGGTGATGATGCTGGTGACTTCGATCCTCATCCACCGCGAGACCGGCGGCAACCTGACCGAAGTGCTGGAGCGCCTGAGTCGGCTGATTCGCGGGCGTTTCCGGTTCCAGCGCAAGATCAAGACGTTGTCGGCGGAGGGGCGCATGTCGGCGTGGGTGCTGGTGGCGATCCCGTTCGTGCTGGCGATCGCCATCGTGCTCACCAGCCCCAGCTACATGCCCGTGCTGATCAATGACCCCATAGGGCACAAGCTGATCATCGGCGCGTTCTGCGCCATGTTGATCGGGATTTTCTGGATAAGAAAGATCATCCGGATCCAGGTTTAAGCGCTGTTGCGCCGAGAGGTTTCAGTCATGGACTTTTTGCTCGGATTGTTGAGTCGGTTGACCGGTAACGAAGAACTGGCACGGCTGTTGTTCATCGCTGCGGTTGGTCTCAGCACGGTGCTGGCGGTCGTCGCGCTCCTGCTATTGATGCTGGGCCTGCAGGATCCGGTGCAGCGGCGTCTGGCGCTGATCAAGCGCGGTTACGCTGGCAGCACGGTGGGGCAGGAGGCGCCCAGTAACCTGCAACTGCTGTTGGAGCGGGTCGGCCAGCGCTTTGCTTCCACCGACCAGGCCCACACGTCCGCCACCCAGACCTTGCTGACCCACGCCGGTTATCGGTCTGCCTCGGCGGTGCAGATGTATTGGGCCGTGCGCTTGATGTTGCCGTTGTCGATGGTCGGCGTAGCGTTGTTGCTGCTGCCGATGATCAAGGTTTCAGTGGCCATCGGCCTGCTGGCGGTGACCCTGGTGGCGGGCATCGGCTGGTTGCTGCCGGCGATCTACGTCGGCAAACGCAAGCAGGCGCGTCAAGGCCGGTTGCGCGCGGCGTTCCCGGATGCACTGGACCTGATGGTGGTCTGTGTCGAGTCGGGCCTGGCCCTGCCCACGACGATTGAACGGGTGGCTGAAGAGATGTCGGTCAGCCAGGTTGAGCTGGCCGAGGAACTGGCGTTGGTCAATGCGCAGATCCGGGCGGGCATCACCAGTACCGAGGCGCTCAAGCAACTGGCCGTGCGCACCGGCCTGGAGGATATCCAGGGCCTGGTCAGCTTGCTGGCGCAAAGTATCCGTTTCGGCACCAGCGTGGCCGATACCCTGCGGATCTACGCCGATGAGTTTCGCGACCGGCGTACCCAGGCGGCGGAAGAAATGGGCGCCAAGATCGGCACCAAGCTGATCTTCCCACTGATCTTCTGCCTGTGGCCGAGCTTCTTCCTGGTCGCCATCGGCCCGGCCATGATCGGCGTATTCAGGGCCTTCGGGAATATGTAGGCCACCCGTGCCCTGCCGCAAGTCCACTGTGGGAGCGAGCCTGCTCGCGATAGTGGTTTGACAGTCAACGACGGTGTTGAATGTCGGTCCGCCATCGCGAGCAAGCTCGCTCCCACAAATGATCCTGGGGGGGCATGAGTCTTGTGTTCAGCACAGTCCACATAGTGGGTGTCCATGAGTCTTGTGTTCACCACCGGTCCATTGTGGGAGCGAGCTTGCTCGCGATAGCGGTGGGTCAGTCCATGAAGGTGTTGGCTGTCAGCCCGCTATCGCGAGCAAGCTCGCTCCCACAGGTTTACTCCTGTGTTCTGCCGACCGTTCAAACCTAAAGACCACAGCCTCCGGGAGTGCCTGCATTCGATCCGATGCAGGCACTCCCGGAGACTGTGGTCTTTCGTTTGCCGCGTGTTTCATTTGCTGCTGGTGATCTCCCCACCCGAGTCCTGGTCAAAGAACTCCGGGATCGGATAGTTGAAGCTGTTGAGCCAACGCTGCATGGCCATCTCGCGTTCGGCGGCCGAGGCGGTTTGCAGGTTGGTGGAGGCCACCACGCCGCGAATCTGCAGTTGCATCCAGCTCTCGGTGCCTTGCTGTGCGGCCGAGGAGGGGCCTGGCTCAATGGCCCAGGCGGCGGTGGACAGGCTCACCATGCATACGATCATCAATTGTTTGGTCATCATTTCTTGAACTCCTCGTAACGCTCTACTTGACCGCGCCGGTTGAAGCATCGACGACCTCGGTCAGGCGGTTGGCGGGTGACGTCGCTGCCTGAGTGGCCGAACCCCTGATTTTTTCCGCACGGGCTTGGGCATCTGCCACTTGCTGGGGGCTGAGCTTGGCCATGTTCGCGAGCTCGGCGGCCTGCTTCCAGTTGTCCTGGTAAATCAGCAGGGTCACCATGTTGAACGCGGCCAGGGTGTCGGACTGCTGGAGCTCCATGGCGGTCATGAACTCGAAGCGGGCTTCTGAAATGCGCCGTTGATTGAGGTAGACAACCCCCAGGTCATTGCGGATCTTGCCTTCGGTCGGGGCCATTTTCGCGGCGTGTTCGAGGTATTGCGTCGCGGCCGCATTGTCATTCTTGGCTGCCGCCAGCTGACCCAGGCCATGTTCACCGTCAGCGGCCAGGCATGTCCCCAGCAGGCTTTTGTACAACGGTTCGGCCTCGTTGCGGCCCATCAGGCGCAGGACCCGAGCCTTGCGCAGGCGGACCTGGACCAGGTCCTCGGGCAAGCGTTCGAGGTTCGCCAGGCTGGCGTATAAACGGCCCTCGTTGGCCATGTCTTCGGCCATGTTCAAGGCCAGTTCCTGGTCGGCTCCGGGCCTGGCGCAATCGGCCGTGCGTGAAGCCACCACGCCGCTGCTGGCACAACCGGCAAGCATCAAGGTCGCCGCTAATGCGATCACTGTTTTCATGGGATACCCCTTGGCGAACCGTTGGCCGTCACATGCGTTGCACATCAGGCGCCGGTTCATTGGGAAAGCCCGCTGCGGTTGTCGAACTCGCCATGTTCGAAGAAGTACATGTGGGAGAAATTCGGGTCGTAATTGCGCAGTTGCTCACCCGGCAAGGTCGGCAGTTGCGCGTCGGCCGCCAACGGTTGGACCAGGTGCGGCGTGACGATCATCAGCAGCTCGCGCTCTTCGCGGTTGATGGAGTTGTCACGAAAGAACGCGCCGAGAATCGGCACGTCGCCCAGCCCTGGAAACTTGTTCACCTGGGAGCTGTTACGGGTGCTGATCAGGCCACTGATGACGAAACTTTCGCCATCGGCCAGGGCGATGCTGGTATCGGTACGGCGCACGGTGAGGGCTGGCACCAATGTCCCGGCGATGTTCACCGCGTTGGTGAAATCCAGCTCACTGACTTCCGGTGCCACTTTCAAGGCGATGCGATTCTTGCCGATGACGGTGGGGGTCAGGGTCAGGCGAATACCGAATTCCTTGTACTCGATGGACACATTGTCGCTGCCGGCACTGGGTACTGGGATCGGCACTTCGCCGCCAGCCAGGAAACTCGCGCTCTGCCCGCTGAGGGCCACCAGGCTCGGCCGCGCCAGGGTATAGGCAAAGCCGCTGCCTTCCAGGGCGTTGATCATCAACAGGGTCTTACCGGTGGCGAAAGACAGGTTGAACATGTCGTTATTGACCGGCAATGAAGGCCGGACAACACCGCCGATGGTGGGCAAGGTCCTCGGCGAGCCGAACAGGAAATTGCCACGGCTGCCGAAAATCGACGTCGAGGCTTCCTTGAGCTTGGTCCGGCTGACTTCAACGAAACGGATGTCGGTCTGTACCTGAGCGAGCAGCATCGGGTCTTCGGAAGGTATGCTCGCGGCGCTCGTCAGCGCCTCAGTGGCGCGGCCTTTGACAAAGACCATGCTCTGGCGCGGTATTTTCGAACAGTCGGTCCAGACCATCAGGCTGGTGGCGCCGGGCGCCAGGCCCGTGAGAATGAAGGCATCGCTGCCACTGGGTTGCACATCGGCAATTTTCGGGTCGCCGACAGCCAATTTCGTCACGGGGGCGAGGATACGCAGTTCGCTCTGGAGCCCTTGGCCGACCTCGAAGGTCGCTGGCAAATTGTCCAGTTGCGAACAATTTGCCGCTGCGGCCTGAGCCGCGTCCAGGCCAAGGCCCATCCAGAACAGACCATGGATGAAATGTTTTAAAACGGGGGCGGTGCGCTGGGTCATGAAGTGATCCTCAATAAGAGGCCATCCCTAGGCTTACCATTGCCTCGGATCACTTAAGAGGCCCGGGCTACCCCTTTCCAACTCGCCAGACCTTTCATGAATGCCGGCTTCAGGCCTCGTCGCTACCAGCAAACGGGCGCATTACACCGGCCCGACTGAACGACAGGCAGCTTGCGAACAACTCTGAGTCCCGGAACATCCGGGAATTGTCGAGGCAGTGACAGTATCGATCAGGTCGCTTGAGGCACTTTTTACCGGCCCCGTCCTCGCTTCTGTTTCACGTTAGTTCAAGCATGGCAAAGCGCCACGCTCCAGGACAAAAAAATGACTAAAAGCTGACGGAAGGAAAAACCAATCAAACGCGCGTCAATAATATGTCTTTTTGTGCGGTTTTCGGTTGACGAGTTCACAGGGAAAGGATCAACCGTCCGGCAAAAAGAATCAGCACCACCCCCATGGTCCGCTCGAACCAGTGGCCCATGCGCATGAAGACTTCCCGCACCTTGGCGCTGGAAAAAAACAGCGCCACGACCACAAACCACAACGCATTCACCATGCACATCCAGAGCCCATACAACGCCTGGATCTGCAGCGGTGTCGTCGCACTGATCAAGGTGGTGAAGATCGCCAGGAAAAACAGCGTGGCCTTGGGGTTGGTGGCGTTGGTCAGGAAACCGGTGACAAAGGCCTTGAAGGGCGTTTGCCCGGTAGCGGCCTGTTCGTTGTTCTGTTCTTTTTCAAGGGAGGACTTGGGTTGGCTGCGCAGCAGGCTGATGCCCAAGTAGAGAATGTAGGCGCCGCCCACGACCTTGGCGGCGGTCAGTAACCACGCAGTGGTGTGCATCAGCGCGCCGACGCCGAGCAAGGTGTAGAGGACATGCACCGAGATGCCGGCACCGATGCCCAGTGCAGTGCAGATACCGACCCATCGGCCGAAGCGAACGCTCTGGCGAATCGTCACGGCGAAATCGGGACCGGGCGCGACCACCGCCAGAAAGTGCAGGGTGGCCAGGGTCAGGAATTCACCAAGGTAGTTGGATAGCATTTCAGCTCCAAAAGGTCAGGGGCGAGGAGTCGCCGCGATAACCGACAAAAAAAGAAAGGCTCAGGCGTGGGGCGGCCACACCGGGGCTGACCGAATGCATGCATCGCGAATTGAACATGATGAAGTCGCCGGGTTGCGGTCGTACTTCCAGGGTCGGGCGGCCGAGTAAGGCGGGGTCGATGCCGTAGCTGTCGCCGCGCATCTCATCGAACAGGTCTGGCGAGACATGCTTATCCCACATTTGCAGCGCGCCACCTTCAGAGGGCATGTTGAGGTAGACGTTGCAGGCGAGCTGGGCTTGCAGGCTGTGGGCCTGAAAACTGTCGGGTGCATCCTTGGCGAAAATATCGTGATGGGCCAGGAAGCACACGCCGGGTTTCACCACGCGGGACAGGCCTACGTACATCTTCCGGCCATAAAGGCTTTCCAGGTGTGCTCCCGCCGGCCAGGTTTCGTCGAGCATGCAGCGCAACGTGTCGACCGGCGAGGAGTAGGGGGCACAGCGGTTGCGCAGCTCGACGATATTGCGACCGGCCTGGCTGAAGTAGTCCTCGATCAGTGGCGGCTGATTCTCGGCTTCGTAGAAGGCCATGCCGATGCGCCCGATGCTGGGGGCGTTGATATAACCTTCGAAACCGGGGGCAAGGATCTTGTTGCCAATTTCAATGGCCAACGATTCCGGCAGAAAGTTTTTCAAGCGCACGGCGAGCACTTCGCCATCTATCAGTTTCTTGATGCACCACTGATCGAGGTGCTCGACATCAAGCATCATGAGACAGGTCCGTCTGAATAGGGGGAGGGGCCTGCGAGCGGTTCCTGGTCGCAAGGGGGGCGGGTATCAGGCCACGTGGTAGTGCACCGACAGCGTGCCTTTCTTTTGCGAAAGCGAGGCGATGGTGACGGCTCCCAGTTCCTGCAGCCGTCGCACATGGGTGCCGCCGCAGCCGTAAGCCGTCAGCTCGCCGAACCCGACTTCCCGGGTGCCTTGGCGAAGTGCGATCAGGCGAGGCAAGTCCTCGGCGATCCATGCATCGATGCCCTGCTGGATGATCGATGTGTCCAGCTCTTCGGGATGTTCCCCAGGCTGGAACTGCACGCGGCTTTCGCCAGGCCAGTGGTGGGCCTTGATCGGTTTCCAGCCACGGCTTTCGGCGAAATGGCCGATCAGGTGCCCGGCCGAATGCAAGCGTGAATTCAGCAGCCGCCGCTGTTCATCCACGCGGATCGCGGCCATGCCCGGGGTCACTGGGCGGTCGACGTAATGAATGATCTGTTGCCCGTCCTGAACGACACGCAGTACTTGGCTGTCGCCGATCCATCCGGTGTCGCAGGGCTGGCCGCCGCCCTGGGGGTGGAACAGGGTGGCGCGCAGCACCACGGCGAATTCGTTTTCCCGGGGGCTGCAGTCCAGGACTTCCACGTTGGCCTTGAGGTCATCGCTATGGAAAAAAAGGCGAAGCGTCATGGTCCATACCCACATCAGAAATTGTGACGGGATTATAGGTAGCGTGTAAAAGGGTGATAATCCGTTCAATTTTCAAAGGACTGTTGCACCATGAGCACAAATCTACCGTTGCCGTTGCTCGCCGAAATGGCGGTCTTCGTCAAGGTTGTGGAGACCGGCAGCTTTTCCGAAGCGGCCCGCCAGTCAGGCTCGTCGCCTTCGGCCATCAGCCGCAGCATTTCTCGCCTGGAGAAAGCCCTGGCGACCCGACTGCTGCAGCGCACCACCCGCAAGTTACGTTTGAGCGATGGCGGGGAAGAGGTGTTCAAGCGCTGCCAGGAGATGGTCGCCGCCGCTCGGTCGGTGATGGAGATCAGCGGCCAGTTCACCCAGGAAGCGGAAGGGCGCATCCGCGTCAGCGTGCCCAAGGCCGTGGGGCGTTTCGTGATTCATCCACACATGCCTGAATTTTTGCGCCGTTATCCGAAGGTCGATGTGGAGTTGTTCCTGGAGGATCGGCCGGTCGACCTGATCGATGATCACGTCGACCTGGCCATCCGGATTACCGATCAACCATCGGCCGGGCTGGTGGGGCGCCAGTTGCTGACCATTGACCACCTGCTCTGCGCCACGCCGCAATACCTGGCGGAACACGGTGTTCCCACGCATCCCCACGATTTGCTGGAGCACAGTTGCATTTACTTGGGCGAAACGCCCAATGACGCGCGTTGGAAATTCAAGAAAGGCAGCAAGTCGGTCACCGTAGGCGTGCGTGGACGCTATGCGGCCAATCACACGGGGGTACGGTTGGGGGCGGTCTTGCAGCACATCGGCATCGGTAGCCTGCCGTATTTCACCGCCCGTCACGCCTTGGAACAGGGGTTGATCGTGCAGGTATTGGCCGACTGGACGTTCCTCGCTTCTTACCACGGTGGCTTGTGGTTGCTGCATTCGCCGACCCGCTACCTGCCGCCGAAGCTGCGGGTGTTCATTGATTATCTGGTGGAGTGCCTGGCGAAGGAGCCGACCTTGAACAAGATGGGGGGAGGGGGGCGTTCCAGCAGGGTCGCGGCGCACTACGAGTTGCCGGAAAGTGATGGGTTGTTCTGACGGGCCTCATCGCGAGCAAGCTCGCTCCCACAGACGGTCATGATCAACCGCAGCCAGTGTGGGAGCGAGCTTGCTCGCGATGAGGCCCGTCCAGGCAACACACTTGGGCAAGGCCAAAAAAAGGCCCGCCGGTTTAACCGTGCGGGCCTTTTTGCAGGACGGATCGCAATCAGTGCTTGCTGTCCTGGTCCGACATCGCCAGCAGTTGCTTTTCCTGGTTCCAGTCGAAAGGCTCGTCGTTTTGCTCGGCTTCGAAGCGACGTTCTTCCAGGGCCTGGTAGAGGGCGATTTCTTCGTCAGGCATGTAGTGCAGGCAGTCACCGGCGAAGTACCAGAGCAGGTCGCGAGGCACCAGGTGGGCGATCTGTGGGTAACGCACGATCACTTGGCACAGGAGGTCCTGGCCCAGGTACTGGCTTTCGATCGGGTCGACAGGCAATTGCGCGCGCAACTCGTCGAAGCGTTCCAGGAACAAGGCGTGGCTTTCTTCGGGCACCTGTTCGGCCTCACCCACGGCGACCAGGATGCTGCGCAAGTGGTCAAGCAAGACAAGGTGATCGGCAACGACATTGGACACGAGATAAGTCCTCAAGAGCAAAACGGGCGCAGGAGTATAAAGCCCTTGCGCCCGCTTTTATAGGTGACGGCGTACCTGGCCGTCAGTATCAACGGACCTTGTCTGGCGCCAGCGTCAGTTCGGCCTTGTCGAAATCATCCACGTCGATGACATTGCGCCGTGCCGCCTCGGCCGCGCGCAAGGTCTGCGCTTCACCGGCTTGCAGCACGCCGGCCTCCAGGGCCGCATCGATGAGGGATTCGCCAGGCGCCGGATTGAGCTGACCCTGCTTGAGCGCACCGTGCAGTTTCTTGTGCAGCGGATGGGCGGTCGCCAGCAGGTCGGCGGCGTGTTGCAGGGCGCCCACCGGATCGTCGGTCGATTGCGGGCGATAGCAACCCTGCAGCAACTCTTCGAGGGTCGGGTCCCCCTTGGGCCGGCCGATGACCGCAGCCACCTCGGCGTCGAGCCTGTCGCTCGGGCCCTTGTGACGCCGACCGAAGGGGAACACCACCAGGCGCAACAGGCAACCCAGCACCCGGTTCGGGAAGTTGCTCAGCAGTTCATCCAGCGCACGTTCCGACTGGCCGAGGCTTTCCTCCATGGCCCAGGTGAACAGCGGCGTCATGTGGTCCGGAGAATCCAGGTCGTGATAACGCTTGAGCGCGGCGGACGCCAGGTACAGGTTGCTCAAGACATCGCCCAGGCGGGCCGACAAGCGTTCGCGGCGTTTGAGCTCTCCGCCCAGCAACATCATGCTCAAGTCCGCCAGCAGCGCGAATGCCGCGGCCTGCCGGTTGAGGGCGCGGAAATAACCCTGGCTCAAGGCATTGCCGGGGGCTCTCTCGAAATGCCCCAGGCCCAGGTTGAGCACCAGGGTGCTGGCGGCGTTGCTGACGGCGAAACCGATGTGCTTGAGCAACAAGGCGTCGAACTCGACCAGCGCCTGGTCCTTGTCTTCACGGCTTGCCAGGGCCATTTCCTTGAGCACGAACGGATGGCAGCGAATGGCGCCCTGGCCGAAGATCATCAGGTTGCGCGACAGAATGTTCGCGCCTTCGACCGTGATGAAGATTGGCGCACCTTGCCAACTGCGCCCCAGGTAATTGTTCGGGCCCATGATGATGCCCTTGCCGCCATGTACGTCCATGGCGTGGCTGATGCACTCGCGACCACGCTCGGTCAGGTGGTACTTGAGAATGGCCGACAGCACCGAAGGTTTTTCCCCCAGGTCCACGGCGTTGGCGGTCAGCATGCGTGCCGCGTCCATCAACCAGGCGTTGCCGCCGATGCGCGCCATGGCTTCCTGGATACCTTCGAACGCCGACAACGGTACGTTGAATTGTTCGCGCACCTGGGCGTACTGGCCCGTCACCAGGCTGGTGAACTTCGCCGCGCCGGTGCCCACCGCCGGCAGGGAAATCGAGCGCCCGACCGACAGGCAGTTCATCAGCATCATCCAGCCCTTGCCGAGCATCGCCTGGCCGCCGATGAGGAAGTCCAGCGGGATGAACACGTCCTTGCCCCAGTTCGGTCCGTTCATGAACGCGGCGCCCAGGGGCAGGTGACGGCGGCCGATATGCACGCCTGGGGTGTCGGTGGGAATCAAGGCGAGGCTGATGCCCAGGTCTTCCTCGTCACCCAGCAGGTGGTCGGGGTCATACGCCTTGAAGGCCAGGCCCAGGAGCGTGGCCACCGGGCCGAGGGTGATGTAGCGTTTTTCCCAGTTCAGGCGCAGACCGAGGGTTTGCTGGCCTTCCCATTCACCCTTGCAGATGATGCCGGTGTCGGGCATCGCCCCGGCGTCGGAGCCGGCCAGCGGCCCGGTCAGGGCGAAGCAGGGGATATCGTCGCCGCGGGCCAGTCTCGGCAGGTAATGGTCGCGTTGCTCGTCGGTGCCGTAGTGCAGCAGCAGTTCCGCCGGGCCGAGGGAGTTGGGGACCATCACGGTGGAGGCCAGGTCGCCGCTGCGGGTGGCCAGTTTCATCGCGACCTGGGAGTGGGCATAGGCGGAGAAGCCCTTGCCACCATATTCCTTGGGAATGATCAGCGCGAAGAACCCGTGCTCCTTGATATGGGCCCAGGCTTCAGGGGGCAGGTCCATGGCCTGACCGATCTGCCAGTCGCTGACCATCGCGCAGAGGGCTTCGGTAGGGCCGTCGAGGAACGCCTGCTCTTCCTCGGTCAGTTGCACCTTGGGGTAGGCCAGCAGCAAGTCCCAGTCCGGGCGACCGCTGAACAGTTCGCCATCCCACCACACCGTGCCGGCATCGATGGCGTCGCGTTCGGTCTCGGACATGGGCGGTAGGGTTTTCTGGAACCAGTCGAACATCGGCGCGCTGAAATATTTGCGGCGCAGGTCCGGTAGCAGCAGCGGGGCCGCGACAGCCGCGAGCACCACCCAGAGGATCAGCATCAGCCAGCCGGGCGCGTGGCTGAAAATGCCCATGGCCAACAGGTAGACCGCGACGATACCCAGCGCGGGCAGCGGGGCGGAGCGCCGATGCGCCAGCCAGGCGATCCCGACAACCAGGACCAGTATCCACAACAACAGCATATGTAATCCTCCGTGAACCAAGGCAAAACCGACCTTCAGAGCTTAGACGGCATCTGCAAAACCGGCAGTCGGCGCGATGTGATTGATTTCGTGGGAAACCCTGGTTGCATTGCGCCAGTCTGGTTGGCAACAGCCGCGGGAAATCGTTCGTTAACAAGGTGAGAAAACGCCATTGTTTGGCCAGAATGCCGTTATCCCTGGGCGGGGGCTGTGGATAAACTCGTGGAAAGCGCTCCGTAGGAGCTGCCGAAGGCTGCGATCTTTTGATCTTGATCTTGATCTTGATCTTGATCTTTCGCTTGCGATTCAACTGTCTGGGACAAGATCGCAGCCTCGTTGCACTCGACAGCTCCTACGCGGGGGTGATGTTTTTCCAGAGGCCTTCCCTTTATGCAGCAATACCTGAACCCCGGCCGCTTCATCGACAGCGATCATCCCGCGGTCATCGACTTCGCCGAAGCCCACCGCGGCGCCGAGCGCGACCCGCGGGCCCAGGCGGTCAACCTGTATTACGCCGTGCGCGAGGCGGTGCGCTACAACCCCTATACCTTCAGTCGCGACCCGGCGACCTTGCGCGGCAGTTACGCGCTGGCTGCGAGTGAAAGCTATTGCGTGCCCAAGGCCACCTTGCTGGCCGGCTGCGCCCGGCATTGCGGCATCCCGGCGCGGATCGGCCTGGCGGATGTGCGCAACCACCTGTCCACCCCGCGTCTGCTGGAACTGCTCAGGAGCGACGTGTTCGCCATGCACGGTTATACCGAGCTGTACCTGAACGACCGCTGGGTCAAGGCCACGCCGGCTTTCAACCAGGGTTTGTGCGTGTTGTTCGACGTGGCTCCGCTCGAGTTCGACGGTCGCCACGACAGTGTCTTCCACCCGTTCAATCGGCAAGGGGCGAAGCTGATGGAGTACATCACCGACCATGGCCAGTTCGCCGACGTGCCCGAGGCATTCTTCTTCGAACACCTGGAAAAGTGCTACCCGCATCTGTTCGGCGAACAGGTGCCGCGCTTGCTCGGCGACATGCAGGACGATTTGAGTCGCGCCTGATCAGGCGTATGCTGCTGCGGCATTTATCCATCGAGGACGCCGTGATGCTGAAGATATGGGGCCGGAAAAATTCATCGAATGTGCGCAAGGCATTATGGTGCGCGGAGGAGTTGGGGCTGGCCTACGAGTCCATCGATGCGGGCGGGGCGTTCGGTGTGGTGGACACGCCCGAGTACCGCGCGAAAAACCCCAATGGCCGCGTGCCGACGATCGAGGACGACGGCTTCGTGCTGTGGGAATCCAACACCATCGTGCGCTACCTGGCGGCCCGTCATGCGTCGGGATCGGCCTGGTATCCTGCCGACGTACAGGCCCGGGCCCAGGCTGAAAAATGGATGGACTGGACCACGTCCAGCTTTGCCGCACCGTTTCGCACGGTGTTCTGGGGCGTCTTGCGCACCCCGGCCGAACAACAGGATTGGACGGCCATCAACGCGGCGATCAAGGAGTGCGACGATTTGCTGGCCATGGTCGAGCGGACCTTGAGTGCACAGCTTTACCTGTCGGGTGATGAAATCGGCATGGGCGACATTCCCTTGGGCAGTTTCATTTATGCCTGGTTCGAGATGCCCATCCAGCGCGCCGAGCGGCCTGCCGTACAGGCCTGGTACGCGCGGTTGCAGCAGCGCCCGGCCTACCGCAAAGCCGTCATGACCGCGTTGACTTAATACCTACTATCAACACGCTTGACTGTACTTGTGCGGCGACGCCAAGCACCATTGCCTCGGTGCGCCGTGTTGCATTGCTCGCCGCCCGCCCTTATCTATTCTTTTCTTCCCTCCCTTCTTGGTGCGTAATCCGATATGAGTTCCGCTCTGTCCATCCGGCAGCTAACCAAAACCTACGGCAACGGTTTCCAGGCCTTGAGTGGTATCGATCTGGACGTCGCCGAAGGTGATTTCTTCGCCTTGCTCGGCCCTAACGGTGCCGGCAAATCCACCACCATCGGCATTCTTTCCACCTTGGTGAACAAGACCAGCGGCACAGTGAACGTGTTCGGTCATGACCTGGACCGCGAGCCCGCAGCCCTCAAGCGCTGCATCGGCGTGGTGCCCCAGGAATTCAACTTCAACCAGTTCGAAAAGACCTTCGACATCGTCGTGACCCAGGCCGGTTACTACGGCATCCCGCCAAAGATCGCCAACGAGCGCGCCGAGCAGTACCTGACCCAATTGGGCCTGTGGGACAAGCGTGACGTGCCGTCCCGTTCACTGTCCGGCGGCATGAAGCGTCGCCTGATGATCGCCCGCGCGCTGGTGCATGAGCCGCGCCTGCTGATCCTCGACGAACCGACCGCCGGCGTGGACATCGAGCTGCGTCGCTCGATGTGGAGCTTTTTGACCGAGCTGAACCAGAAAGGCATCACCATCATCCTCACCACCCATTACCTGGAAGAGGCCGAGCAGTTGTGCCGCAACATCGGCATCATCGACCACGGCACCATTGTCGAGAACACCAGCATGCGCCAGTTGCTCAGCCAGCTGCATGTGGAAACCTTTCTGCTGGACCTGAAACACGACCTGAAGACCGCGCCCCAGCTCGTCGGCTATCCGGCCCGCCTGGTGGACAGTCGTACCCTGGAAGTGCAGGTGGACAAAGCCGTGGGCATCACCGGGCTGTTCACCCAACTGGCCCTGCAAAACATTGAAGTGCTGAGCCTGCGCAACAAAACCAATCGCCTCGAGGAGTTGTTCGTGTCCCTGGTGGAGAAGAATCTGGCGAAGGTGGCGGTATGAGCATGAGTTCCGAACTGCGCCCCAACCTCATCGCCCTCAATACCATCGTTTACCGTGAAGTCCGGCGTTTCATGCGGATCTGGCCGCAGACGCTGCTGCCGCCGGCCATCACCATGGTCTTGTACTTCGTGATCTTCGGTAACCTGATCGGTCGGCAGATCGGCGACATGGGTGGCTTCACGTACATGGACTACATCGTGCCGGGGCTGATCATGATGTCGGTGATCACCAACTCCTACGGCAACGTGGTGTCGAGTTTCTTCGGCAGCAAGTTCCAGCGTTCGATCGAAGAGCTGATGGTCTCGCCGGTGTCGCCCCATACGATTCTCATCGGCTACACCTTGGGCGGTGTCCTGCGCGGCCTGGCGGTGGGCCTGATCGTGACCCTGCTGTCGTTGTTCTTCACCGATCTGCAGGTGCATCACCTGGGGGTGACGATATTGGTGGTGGTGCTCACGGCCACGATCTTTTCGCTGCTGGGGTTCATCAATGCCGTGTTTGCGCGCAACTTCGATGACATCTCGATTATCCCGACGTTCGTGCTCACGCCGCTGACTTACCTGGGCGGGGTGTTCTACTCGATCTCCCTGTTGCCACCGTTCTGGCAGACCGTGTCCCTGGCCAACCCGGTGCTGCACATGGTCAACGCGTTCCGCTACGGCATCCTCGGGGTGTCGGACATCAAGATCAGCATCGCCATCACCTTCATGCTGGTGGCAACCGTGGTGCTCTACATCGGCTGCGCGCGGTTGCTGGTCAGCGGGCGCGGCATGCGCACCTGACCCCAGCCCCCTGTGGGAGCGAGCCTGCTCGCGATGGCGTCGGGTCATTCAGTCATTTTCCGGCTGAAACACCGCTATCGCGAGCAAGCTCGCTCCCACATTGAAATGCATTCCCTTGCGGGAGCCTGCTCGCGATGGCGTCAGTCGAAACACCACAAGAAAGGCCTCCATTCCCAGGAGGCCTTTTTTGCAGCTCACATCCGGCTTTTCTTGCGCCGCCGCCACTGTCGCGCCACCCACCAGCGCCAGTAACTCATGGTGACGAAGTAGGCCAGGGCGCCGAGCACCAGGCCGGTCACCACCGAGCCCAACAGGAATGGCTGCCACAAGGTGGACAACTGGCCGCTGATCCATTCCCAGGTCAGTTCTTCGGGCAGTGTCCGGGCAGGCACGTCCATCAGCCAGGCGCCGGTCTGGTAGGTGCAGAAAAACACCGCAGGCATGGTGATCGGATTGGTCAGCCACACCAGGCTCACCGCGATCGGCATATTGCCGCGCACCGTGACGGCCAACGCGGCGGCCAGCAACATCTGCAACGGGATCGGCAAGAACGCGGCAAACAGGCCAACGGCCATCGCCCGGGCCACGGAGTGCCGATTGAGGTGCCAAAGGTTGGGGTCGTGCAGCAGGGTGCCGAGAAAACGTAAGGACTTATGTTCCCGAATGCTCTCTGGGTCTGGCATGTAACGTTTGAATAGGCGCCGGGGCATAAGGCTTCTCGGTCGGTTCAACGCAGTAAGGCCGCAAGTATGTCTGGATTCTACGGCTGGCAGATTCAGACTTTGTGACAATTGATAACGCCAGGGGTGCCGCTGAGCGTCTATGCCTGAAGAGGGCACTCTCAAGGACGGGTTATGCGCACAGGGTTAGTCGCGCTTGCATTGGGGTTGTTGGCCCCGATTTGTTTACCGGCACTGCCGCCGTTGTGGCTGGTGACAGCCATGCCGGTGCTGGCGCTGATGGTGTTGCCGTTTCGAACCTACCCGTTGGGTTTTTTCCTGTTCGGGCTGGCTTGGGCCTGCCTGTCGGCGCAGTGGGCGCTGGACAATCGATTGCCCGCCGCCCTGGACGGAGAAACCCGCTGGGTCGAAGGGCGCGTCGTCGGTTTGCCGCAACAGGGCGACGGCGTGGTGCGCTTCGAACTGGCCGATGCCCATTCACGTCGTACCCGATTACCGACAACGATGCGCCTGGCCTGGTTCGGGGGGCCGCCCATCAACAGTGGCGAACGATGGCGATTGGCAGTGAAGCTCAAGCGGCCCGCCGGGTTGTTGAATCCACACGGCTTCGACTATGCCGCCTGGTTGTTGAGCCGCGGCGTTGGCGCGACCGGTACCGTCAAGGACGGGCGGCTCCTGCAGGCGGCCCGGGGCGCCTGGCGTGACGGGGTGCGCCAGGCGCTGGCACAGGTCGACGCCCATGGCCGCTCCGGCGCGCTGGCGGCATTGGTCCTGGGCGACGGCGGCGGGCTGAGTCGCGAGGACTGGCAGGTTTTGCAAGACACCGGCACCGTTCATTTACTGGTGATCTCCGGGCAACACATCGGTCTGCTGGCCGGCCTGGTGTACCTGTTGGTGGCTGGCGCGGCGCGTTATGGCCTGTGGCCGGTAGGGCTGGCGTGGTTGCCCTGGGCCTGTGCGCTGGCCTTTTGCGCCGCCCTGGGCTACGGCTTGCTCGCCGGCTTCGAGGTGCCGGTACGACGGGCCTGCGCGATGATTGGCCTGGTGTTGCTGTGGCGCTTGCGTTTCAAACAGCCGGATCCGTGGTGGGCATGGCTGCTGGCTTTCACCGGGGGGCTGGTGTTCGACCCGCTTGCCAGCCTGCGGCCAGGGTTCTGGTTGTCGTTTGCGGCCGTGGCCATCCTGATGTTCACCTTTGGCGCTCGCCTGGGGCCCTGGCGCTGGTGGCAAACCTGGACCCGTGCCCAGTGGCTGGTTGCGGTCGGCCTGTGTCCGTTGCTGTTGATCGTGGGTTTGCCGGTCAGCCTCAGCGGGCCGCTGGTGAACTTGCTCGCGGTGCCCTGGATCAGCCTGCTGGTCTTGCCGCCAGCGCTGCTCGGCACGGCGTTGTTGCCAGTGCCGCTCATCGGTGAAGGCCTGCTGTGGATCGCCGGCGGGTTGCTCGATCTGTTGTTCAAGGGGCTGGGGCTGATTGCCGGACGAATACCCGCCTGGGTCCCCGTTGCGGTCCCGCCGTGGGCCTTGGGCATCGCCGCTTCAGGGGCATTTCTGCTGCTACTGCCCAAAGGCGTGCCACTGCGTGTGTTGGGGTGGCCTATGGTGCTGCTGATGGTATTTCCCCCGCGAGAACACCTGCCGCAAGGGCACGCCGAGGTCTGGCAACTGGACGTGGGCCAAGGGCTGGCGGTGCTGGTACGCACCCGGCATCACAGCCTGCTTTACGACGCCGGGCCGCGCTTTGGCGAGGCCGATGCGGGCGAGCGCGTCGTACTGCCGACCTTGCGCAAGCTCGGTGTGCACGGCTTGGACCTGATGCTCCTCAGCCATGCCGACGCCGATCATGCCGGCGGTGCCCAAGCGGTGCGCAATGGGCTGCCGACGATGGAAGTCATCAGTGGTGACCCCGAGGCGCTGCCCGATGAACTGCAAGCCGGGCCTTGCGACAGCGGCAGGCGCTGGGAATGGGATGGCGTCGGGTTCAAGCTGTGGCGCTGGGCATCTGCTGTCGAAAGCAACCAGAAGTCCTGCGTCCTGCTGGTGGAAGCCAGCGGCGAACGCCTGCTGTTGACCGGCGATATCGACATCCCTGCCGAGCGCGCCTTGCTCGACGAGGCCCTGGCGCTACCGATCCAGTGGCTGGCCGCGCCTCATCACGGCAGCCGCAGTTCGTCGTCGATGGCGTTGTTGTCGCGCCTCAAGCCGCATTCGGTGTTGATCTCCCGAGGGCAGGGCAACGCGTTCGGTCATCCCCATCCCCAAGTGATGGCCCGCTACCGTCGCTCGGGCCTGGCGATCTACGACAGCGCCGAGCAGGGCGCCATTCGTCTGCAACTGGGCGCGTTCGAGTTACCGCGCACCGAGGCCGGGCACCGACGTTACTGGCGCGATCCGCCCGCCGTCGGGACGCCGGGGCAACATTGATCCAGGGCAATCGGCTGATGCGCTTATCGGCGGGGCGGGTCTGCAAGGCGAGTGTGTGTGATAAAGTGGCGCACTTTTTCGAGGGGGCAGTCACTGTGTGGGAATTGGTCAAATCCGGCGGCTGGATGATGTTGCCGATCATTCTGAGTTCCATCGCGGCACTGGGTATCGTTGCCGAACGCCTGTGGACCCTGCGGGCCAGCCGCGTGACCCCGGAGCATCTGCTCGGGCAGGTCTGGGTCTGGATCAAGGACAAGCAGCTGAACAAGGACAAGCTCAAGGAGCTGCGGGCCAGTTCGCCGCTGGGGGAAATCCTCGCCGCGGGCCTGGCGAACTCCAAGCATGGTCGCGAGATCATGAAGGAGTGCATCGAGGAAGCCGCCGCCCGGGTCATCCATGAACTGGAGCGCTATATCAACGCCCTGGGCACCATCGCCGCCATGTCCCCGTTGCTGGGGCTGCTGGGAACGGTGCTGGGCATGATCGACATCTTCAGCGCGTTCACCGGTTCCGGCATGACCACCAATGCCGCGGTACTGGCCGGGGGGATTTCCAAGGCCCTGATCACCACCGCCGCCGGCCTGATGGTGGGTATTCCGGCCGTGTTCTTCCATCGGTTCCTGCAACGCCGCGTCGACGAGTTGGTCGTTGGCATGGAGCAGGAAGCCATCAAGCTGGTCGAGGTGGTGCAGGGTGACCGTGACGTGGACCTGGCTGGGGGCAAGCAGTGAAATTCCGCCGCAAGCCACGGGAAAACATCGAGATCAACCTCGCGTCGCTGATCGACGTGGTGTTCATCCTGCTGCTGTTTTTCGTCGTGACCACCACGTTTACCCGGGAAACCCAGCTCAAGGTTGAATTGCCGCAAGCCGTCAGCGGCTCGCCGGCCGAAGACCAGCAATTGAAGAACCTGGAAGTCACCATCAGCGCCGAAGGGGCGTTCTCGGTGAATAACCAGTTGCTGCCCAAGAGCGACCTGGCGAGCCTGATCGAGGCCCTGCAGAAAGAATCCGGCGGCGACACCAACCTGCCGCTGTCCATCAGTGCCGACGGCAAGACCCCTCATCAATCGGTGATCACCGCCATGGACGCGGCCGGCAAGCTCGGCTTCAGCCATCTGCGCATGACCACGGTCGAGGCGGCTCCCGCACCCTGATGGCCATGTCCGATCGATTGCTTGCCGCGTGGTACGAAGGCCATCCGGCCCTGGCCCTGCTACGGCCGCTGGAGTGGTTGTACCGGCGGGTGGTGGTGGGCAAGCGCGAGCGTTTCCTGGCGGGTGAAGGCCCGATCTACCAGCCCCCCGTGCCGTTGGTGGTGGTGGGCAATATCACCGTGGGTGGCACTGGCAAGACGCCGTTGATCCTGTGGCTGATCCAGCATTGCCAGCGCAGCGGCTTGCGGGTCGGGGTGGTCAGCCGGGGCTATGGCGCCAAGCCGCCGCAACTGCCGTGGCGGGTCGCGGCCGGGCAGGGCGCCGACATCACGGGGGACGAGCCGCTGTTGATCGTCCAGCGCACGGGTGTGCCGTTGATGATCGACCCCGACCGCGGCCGCGCGGTCCAGGCGCTGCTGGAGGCCGAGCCGCTGGACCTGATCCTGTCCGACGACGGCATGCAGCATTATCGGCTGGCCCGGGACCTTGAGCTGGTGCTGATCGACAGCGCCCGAGGCCTGGGCAACCGGCGTTGCCTGCCCGCCGGGCCGTTGCGCGAACCGGTCGAGCGCCTGCAATCGGTCGACGCCGTGCTGTACAACGGCGCCAGTACCGACCGCGAAGACGGCTTCGCCTTCCAATTGCGCCCCACCGAGCTGGTGAACCTGGCCAGTGGCGAACGCCGCCCCTTCGACCATTTTCCACCCGGCCAGGCCCTGCACGCCGTGGCCGGTATCGGCAACCCCCAGCGTTTCTTCACGACCCTCGAAACGCTACACTGGCGGCCAATACCGCACGGGTTTGCCGACCATGCCGAATACAGCGCCCAGGCCTTGAACTTCACGCCATCCCTGCCGGTGGTCATGACGGAAAAAGACGCGGTCAAATGCCGTGCCTTCGCCGCGCCCGACTGGTGGTACCTGGCGGTGGACGCCGCGCCGTCGCCGGCCTTCGCGGCCTGGTTCGATACGCAGCTGATGCGCCTGTTGCCGGACCGACTCTTGCCTTAACACCTTTTACCCAGGGGAACTCCATGGACACCAAACTGCTCGATATTCTGGCCTGCCCGGTCTGCAAAGGTCCGCTCAAGCTCAGCGCCGACAAGACCGAACTGATCAGCAAGGGTGCCGGCCTGGCCTACCCGATTCGCGACGGCATCCCGGTGATGCTCGAAAGCGAAGCCCGCACCCTGACCACCGACGAGCGTCTGGATAAATGACCACCGCCTTTACCGTTGTCATTCCGTCGCGCTTCGCCTCGACGCGCCTGCCCGGCAAGCCGTTGCTGTCGATCGCCGGCAAGCCGATGATCCAGCACGTCTGGGAGCAAGCCAGTAAAAGCAGCGCCCAGCGCGTGGTGGTGGCGACTGACGATGCGCGTATCGTCGAGGCCTGCAAAGGCTTTGGCGCCGAGGTCGTGCTGACGCGCGAAGACCATAATTCCGGTACCGATCGCCTGGCGGAGGTCGCGGCGAAGCTCGGTCTTGCCGCCGACGCGATCGTGGTCAATGTACAAGGTGACGAGCCGTTGATCCCGCCGAGCGTGATCGATCAGGTCGCCGCCAACCTCGCGGCCCACACCGAAGCGCGCATGGCCACCCTGGCCGAGCCGATCGAGGATGTGCAGACCCTGTTCAACCCCAACGTGGTCAAGGTGGTCAGCGACCTCGATGGCCTGGCGTTGACCTTCAGCCGTGCGACGTTGCCCTGGGCGCGGGATGCCTTCGCCCAAGGTCGCGACGTGATGCCGCAAGGCGTGCCGTACCGTCGTCACATCGGCATCTACGCCTACCGCGCCGGCTTCCTCCAGGACTTCGTCGCCTGGGGCCCGTGCTGGCTGGAAAACACTGAAGCCCTGGAGCAGCTGCGAGCGCTATGGCATGGCGTGCGGATCCATGTCGCCGATGCGTTGGTGGCCCCGCCGGCCGGTGTCGACACCGCCGAAGACCTCGAGCGCGTTCGTCGCCTGCTGGAGGCTTGATGCGGGTCCTGTTCGTCTGCCTCGGCAATATCTGCCGCTCGCCCACCGCCGAAGGCATCTTGCGCCACAAGTTGCGAGAGGCCGGGCTGGCCGGGCAGGTGGAAGTCGCTTCCGCCGGCACCGGTGACTGGCACGTCGGCAAGGCCCCGGACAAGCGTAGCCAGGCGGCGGCCTTGAAGCGTGGCTACGACCTGTCGGCCCAGCGCGCGCAACAGGTGACGCGCGCCGATTTCGCCGCCTATGACCTGATCCTGGCGATGGACAGCAGCAACCTGCGCAATCTCCAGGCCCTGCAACCGGCCAATGGCAAGGCCGAGTTGGATCTGTTCCTGCGGCGCTACGAAGCCGAGCTCGATGACGTGCCGGACCCGTACTACGACGGCGAGCAGGGCTTCGAGCAGGTGTTGGACTTGATCGAGCGGGCCACCGATCGCCTGGTGATCGAATTGAAGGGGCGGTTATGACCTTGCAGGTACGGGCGGGCGTCAGCCTCAAGCCCTTCAACAGTTTTGGCGTAGACGTCAGCGCCCGATTGTTCGCCGAAGCCCGCGACGATGAGGAGGTTCGCCAGGCGCTGGCCTATGCCCGCGAGCATGCCGTGCCGCTGCTGGTGATCGGCGGCGGCAGCAACCTGCTGCTGACCGGCGACATCGACGCCTTGGTGCTGCGCATGGCCAGCCGGGGGATCCGCCTGCTCAGCGAGGATGGCGAACGGGTGGTGATCGAGGCCGAAGCCGGGGAACCCTGGCATCCTTTCGTCCAACATACGTTGGCGCAAGGTTGGTCGGGCCTGGAAAACCTCAGCCTGATTCCCGGTACCGTAGGCGCGGCACCGATGCAGAACATCGGCGCCTACGGTGTGGAGATCAAGGATGTCTTCGCCGGCCTCACTGCGCTGGATCGCCAGACCGGCGAGCTGAGGGACTTCACCCTTGAAGACTGTCGGTTTGCTTATCGCGACAGCCTGTTCAAGCAGCAAGCGGGCCGCTGGTTGATCCTGCGGGTGCGCTTTGCCCTCAGCCGCGGTGCACACTTGCACCTGGAGTACGGCCCGGTCCGCCAGCGATTGAGCGAACAGGGCATCGCTCTGCCGACGCCCACGGATGTGAGTCGGGCCATTTGCAGCATCCGCAGCGAAAAACTCCCCGACCCGGCCATGCTGGGCAATGCCGGCAGCTTCTTCAAGAACCCGCTGGTGCCGGCCACCCACGTGGCGTATCTCAGGCAGCAATACCCTGATCTTGTGGCTTATCCACAGCCAGCAGGGCAGATGAAGATCGCCGCCGGCTGGCTGATCGAACGGGCCGGCTGGAAGGGCTTTCGCGAGGGGGATGCCGGGGTGCATAAGTTGCAGGCGTTGGTGCTGGTCAACTACGGCAATGCCACCGGCCCGCAACTGTTGGACCTGGCCCTGCGGATCCAGAAAGACATTGCCGAACGTTTCCAGGTCGAGCTGGAAATGGAGCCCAATCGGTACTGAGCCGCCTCACCCAGCACCTGAAAAAACGCCCTGCACACTCTTGCACATGAACATTTGTGCAGGATTGTGCAGGGCGTTTTGCTTGATCCTGGGTTAATTTAGTTCGCTAACGATGCGACCATCGCATCCTAAAGGCCCGATGCAGACGCCTGTGTGCGCCTGCATAAGAGAGCCCGATCAGCCTGAGCCAGTCTGCAACAACCGACCCGTTACCCAAGCGGCAGATTGCTCGACCCCATCACTCGAATTATTGTGCGGGCGTGCCCATGATTACCCTGAAACTCAATGGAAAAGACCATCAACTGGATGTGACCGAGGACATGCCGCTGCTGTGGGCTATCCGGGATGTGGCCGGTTACAACGGCACCAAGTTCGGCTGTGGCCTGGGCCTGTGTGGCGCCTGCACCATCCACATCGACGGCGCCCCGGCGCGCAGTTGCATCACGCCAATCGGCTCGGTGAAAGGGCAGGACGTCAGCACCATCGACGGGCTTCATGCCGACCCGGTCGGGCAAATCGTCCAGAAGGCCTGGCTCGACACGGCGGTGGCCCAGTGCGGTTACTGCCAGGGCGGGCAGATCATGTCCGCCACCGCGTTGCTCAAGACCAACCCCAACCCGAGCGATGAGCAGATCGAAGAAGCCATGGTCGGCAACATCTGCCGTTGCGGCACGTATAACCGGATCAAGACCGCGATCCGCCAGGCTTCCACTCACCTGAAGGAGGCCAAGGCATGAGCCGCTTGCCCGATGATTTCGTGCTGAGCAACCTCAGCCGCCGTGGTTTCCTCAAGGGTGCGAGCGCCACCGGCGTGCTGGTGCTGGCGGCCACCTGGGGCCTGCCGGATGCCTTTGCCGAGGAAAAGAAATTCGGCGCCGAGGGCATGCCCCATGGCGCGGTCGACGACCCTAAGGTGTACGTCAGTATTGCCACCGATGGCAGCGTGACCGTGATCTGCAACCGTTCGGAAATGGGCCAGGGCGTGCGCACCAGCCTGAGCATGGTGGTCGCCGACGAACTGGACGCTGACTGGGCGCTCGTCAAGGTCAAGCAGGCGCCGGCCGATGAGGCGCGTTTCGGCAACCAGGACACCGACGGTTCGCGCAGCATGCGTCACTGGTACGAGCCGATGCGCCGTTGCGGGGCTGCCGCCCGGACCATGCTGGAACTGGCCGCTGCCGCCCAGTGGAAGGTCCCGGTGGGTGAATGCCATGCCCAACTGCACAAAGTGCTGCACCAGCCTTCGGGACGTGAACTGGGCTATGGCGAATTGGCTGCCGCCGCCAGTGCCTTGCCCGTGCCGGCCCGTGACAGCTTGCGTCTCAAGCAGCCATCGGAGTTCCGCTACATCGGCAAGGAAGCGAGCCGGGCCATCGATGGCGCGGACATCGTCAACGGTCGTGCGGTGTTTGGTGCCGATGTGCATTTCGACGGCATGCTCTATGCGGTCATCGCGCGTCCGCCGGTCTATGGCGGCAAGGTCAAGAGCGTGGACAGCAGCGCGGCGTTGAAGGTACCGGGCGTGGTCAAGGTGGTCCAGATAGAGGGACGTCCGCTACCCTCGGAATTCCAGCCGTTGGGCGGCGTAGCGGTGGTGGCGAAGAACACCTGGGCGGCGATCAAGGGCCGCGAGGCGCTGAAAATCCAGTGGGACGACGGCCCGAATGCCGGTTATGACTCCATTGCCTATCGCAAGGAACTGGAAGCGGCCGCCCTCAAGCCTGGAAAAGTCGTGCGCAGCAGCGGTGACCTCGACGATGCGCTGGCCAAGGCTGATTCGACGTTGGAGGCGTCGTATTACTTGCCGCACCTGTCCCAGTCCCCCATGGAACCGATGGTTGCCGTCGCCCGGTTCAAGGACGGCCAATGCGAGGCTTGGGCGCCGAGCCAGGCGCCGCAGGTGACCCGTGAACGTGTCGCCGAACGCCTGGGTATTCCTTTCGAGAAGGTCACGGTGAACATCACGTTGCTGGGCGGCGGTTTCGGACGCAAGTCGAAACCCGACTTTGTCGTCGAGGCGGCGGTCCTCGCCAAGGAGTTTCCCGGCCAGGCGGTACGGGTGCAATGGACCCGCGAGGACGACATTCACCATTCGTATTTCCACACCGTATCGGCCGAATACCTCAAGGCCGGCCTGAACCAGGACGGTATGCCGTCCGGTTGGCTGCACCGCACCGTAGCCCCGAGCATCACCGCACTGTTCGCACCGGGCATGACCCACGAGGCGCCGTTCGAAATAGGCATGGGCGTGACCAACATGGCCTACGCCATTCCCAACCTGCGCCTGGAAAACCCCGAAGCGGTGGCCCATGCCCGGGTGGGCTGGTATCGCTCGGTGTCGAATATTCCTCACGGCTTCGCAATCCAGAGCTTCATTGATGAACTGGCCCACAAAGCCGGCCAGGATCCGCTGAAGTACCAGGTCAAATTGCTCGGGCCGGACCGTAAGATCGATCCGCGTACCTTGAGCGAAGAATGGAACTACGGCGAATCCCCCGAGCGTTACCCGATTGATACGGCGCGGATCCGCACGGTGCTGGAAACCGCCGCGAAGGCCGCCGGTTGGGGCCGGAAGCTGCCCAAGGGCCGTGGCCTGGGGCTGGCGGTGCACTACAGCTTCGTCACCTACGTGGCGGCGGTGCTCGAGGTGGAGGTCAAGGACGATGGCACGGTGATCGTGCACAAGGCGGACATCGCCGTGGACTGCGGCCCGCAGATCAACCCCGAGCGCATCCGCTCCCAATTCGAAGGCGCCTGCGTCATGGGCCTGGGCAATGCCATGGTGGGCGAAATCAGTTTCAAGGATGGCAAGGTGCAGCAGGACAATTTCCATATGTACGAAGTGGCGCGCATGTCCCTGGCGCCCAAGGAAGTGGCCGTGCACCTGGTCGCGCCGCCGGGTGAGGTGCCGTTGGGTGGGGTTGGCGAGCCGGGCGTGCCGCCGATTGCGCCGGCCCTGTGCAACGCGATTTTCGCCGCCACCGGCCAACGTATCCGTAACCTGCCTGTGCGCTATCAGCTGCAAGGCTGGCAACAGGCCAAGGCCTGATGGACAGCGTCGATCTGAATGTCCTGCGCAGCGTGCTCGAGTGGCGCCGCGCCGGGCAGCGGGTGGTGTTGTTCACCGTGGTCCAGACCTGGGGCACTGCGCCAAGGCCGCCGGGGGCGATGCTGGCCCTGCGCGAAGATGGCGTGGTGATCGGTTCTGTGTCGGGCGGTTGTGTCGAGGATGACCTGATCGCCCGGCTGCACGACGGCCGTATTCCGGCGGACGGTCCGCCGGTGCAACTGATCACCTATGGCGTCACCCGCGAAGAAGCGGCGCGCTTCGGCCTGCCGTGCGGCGGCACCCTGCGCCTGACCGAGGAGCGGGTGGGCGATCCGCAGTGGGTCGCAGAGCTGCTGGAGCGCTGCGAGGCCCATGAAATCGTCGCCCGTGAGCTGACGGTGACCAGTGGCAACGTGGTCCTGACCTCGGCCAGCAAGACCGACGCCCTGGTGTTCGATGGGCAGGTGTTGCGGGCCATTTACGGCCCGCGTTGGCGGTTGCTGCTGATCGGTGCCGGGCAATTGTCGCGCTACGTGGCGGAAATGGCCCGGCTGCTGGACTTCGAAGTGCTGATCTGCGATCCGCGCAAGGAGTTCGTCTATGGTTGGGAAGAGCAGCATGGGCGCTTCGTCTCGGGGATGCCCGACGAAGCCGTGTTGAGCATCCAGACCGACGAGCGCACGGCCATTGTGGCGCTGACCCATGATCCACGCCTGGACGACATGGCGCTGCTCACGGCCCTGGACTCCAAGGCTTTTTATGTCGGCGCCCTGGGGTCGCGGGTCAACAGCCAGAAACGCCGGGACAACCTGGCTCAGCTAGGCTTGTCTGCGGAGGCGATTGACCGCTTGCATGGACCGATCGGCTTGCACATCGGCAGCCATACCCCGGCGGAAATCGCCTTGTCGCTGCTGGCCGAAATCGTGGCCATCAAGAATGGCGTGGAACTGCGGCAGAAAAAACCGCTGTAAGCCGTGGGTAAGGAGGGCGTATGAGCGAGTCGATTGGCGTGATCATCCTGGCGGCCGGAACGGGCAGCCGTTTTCGCCGGATTGCAGACCCCGGCAAGGATAAATTGCTCGCCGATTGCACCGGGCGTGACGGTGCCGTGCGCTCGGTAATCGAGCAGGTGCTGGTGAATCTGCCAGCCTCCCTGGAAAAGCGCGTGCTGGTAACGAGCAAGGATCGACCGCAAGCCATTCGCATGGCCCAGGCCTATGGCTGCGATGTCGTGGAGCTGGACTCCCCTGGCTTGGGCGACAGCATTGCCGCCGGTGTCCAGGCCTGCCCTGAGCTTGATGGCTGGCTGATGGTGCTGGGTGACATGCCCTTCATCCTGCCGTCGAGCATCGAGCAGGTGGTGGCGGCGATTCGCACGGACGGCATCAGCGTGCCGGTCCTGGCCGGTGAGTACGGGCATCCGGTGGGGTTTGGTCGTGGGTTTGGGCCGAAACTGATGGCATTGACCGGCGATCGCGGCGCCAAGGTATTGTTTGCCGGGGCGCAAGTGGTCGAAGTGCCGGTGGATGACCCTGGCGTGACCTGGGATGTGGATGTGCCAGAGGCGCTGGTCTTCAAATAACAGGCGACGCAGAACCCTGTGGGAGCGAGCTTGCTCGCGAAAGCGGTCTGACTTCAGCATTGATGCAAGCTGACCCGGCGCCATCGCGAGCAAGCTCGCTCCCACATTGGATCTTCAGTGGGCATAAGTCTTGTGCCTGGTCCCAGTCTCCCTGTGGATAACTCTGAAGGCATAAAAAAGCCCCATCTGGGGTCACCAGGCGGGGCTTTTTACTGGGCGTTGGAATCAGGCGTGAGGTTTAGGCTCGTGCTCTTTTTCCAGGGCTTCAGGGTGACGCGGTGCGATTTCTTCAGCGGTGTGCTGAGGTTCGTCGAACGTCGGAGCCGATTCAACCGGGGTTTCGGCGACCGGGGCAGGGGCTGCCTCGGCGACTTCTTCCACGACTGGCGCAGCCTCGGCAGCAGGCGCTTGGGCGGCGGCGGCAGCTTGTTCGGCTTCCTTCTGCAGACGCTCGGCTTCACGCTTGCGACGACGCACTTCACGTGGATCGTTCGGTGCACGGCCATTCGCGGTCAGGGCGCTGGCAGGTGCAGGCTCCACCGGGGCAGGGGCTTCGGCAACCACCGGCGCCTCGACCACTGGAGCAGGCTCGACCACTTCTGGCTCGACCGCTTTCACAGGCTCTGGTGCCGGCTCAGGCTCGACAGCAGGTGCCGGTGCGGCTGGCTCGGCGCTCCAGTTGAACGCAGTCTGCTCTTCGCGGACAGGCTCTGGTGCCTTTTCCTCGGCCGGTGCTTCGACGACCGGTTCGGCAGCAACGACTGGAGCCTCGACGACCGGTGCAGGCTCGACGGCGACTTCGGCTTCAGGCTGGGCTTCATGAGCCGGTGCGAGTTCCACTTCTGGCGAGGCGGTGGCTTCTACCGGGGTGGTGGCTTCGACCACTGGCGCTTCAACCGGCGCGCTTTCCACCGCAGCGGTGGCACGTTCGGCTTGTTCGTGAGCCTGGGCTTCGGCCGGGGCACTGATCGCGCTGCTGGCAACGGCCGCAGTCACGGCCAGGCCGGCAGCCAGGTCCGCGGCGCTTGGCGCTTCGGCGTTCTCGGTGGATTCGGACTCTTCCGAACCTTCGATCACGTTGCCGTTGGCGTCGCGCTGACGTTCACGACGGTTGCTGCGACGACGCTGGCCACGGGAGCGGCGGCGTGGACGATCGCCTTCGGCGGTGTCCTGGCCATCTTCCTGCAACTGCTCCTCGGCATTCAGCACTTCTTCTTCGCTGGCAGCGGCGGCTGCCTGCTCGGCGCGTGGCTGGCGTTCTTCACGTGGAGGGCGCGGTGCGCGTTCTTCACGAGGCTGGCGGGCTGGACGCTCTTCAGCGGTGGCGGTAGCCACAGCCGGGGCGGCATCCAGTGGCTCGCGCAGCTCACGAACACGTTCTTCGCGCTCGCCACGTGGCTTGCGGTCTTCACGCGGTGCGCGTGGCTGACGTTCTTCACGGGGCGGACGCGGCGCGCGTTCTTCGCGGGCTACGGCTGGCGCTTCCTCACGGGCTTCGCGCGGCTGGCGTTCTTCACGCGGCTCACGTGGCGCACGTTCTTCACGCGGTGCACGTTCTTCGCGAGGCTTGCGCTCTTCATCGCGACGACCGTTGCGGTTGCGGGTCTGCTGGCGACCGTTGCGGCGTTCTTCGTTGCGGGCAGGACGCTCGGTAGCGGCAGGCTTGGCGACGACGGCCGGGGTAGCGGGTTCTTCCTTGGTGGCGAACAGGCTGACCAGCGACTTCACCAGGCCTTTGAACAGGCTTGGCTCGGGGGCTGCGGCCGGGGCGGCAACCGGAGCGGCCACTTCGGTCGGAACCGGAGCGTTGGCGCGGGCTGGAGCAGTCTTGACCGCGGCTTCCTGGCGAACCAGGGTGCGAGTGGCGGCGGCCGGCTGGACTTCTTCCACTTCGGCAGCAGCGGCAGCGATTTCGTAGCTGGACTGGTTGGTGTGGGCTTCCGGGCTGTCATCACGCAGGCGCTGCACTTCGAAGTGCGGCGTCTCGAGGTGATCGTTCGGCAGGATGACGATGCGGGCGCGGGTGCGCAGTTCGATCTTGGTGATCGAGTTGCGTTTTTCGTTGAGCAGGAACGCGGCCACCGGGATCGGCACCTGGGCGCGAACTTCGGCGGTGCGGTCTTTCAGGGCTTCTTCTTCGATCAGGCGCAGGATCGCCAGGGACAGCGACTCCACGTCACGGATGATGCCGGTGCCGTTGCAACGCGGGCAAACGATGCCGCTGCTTTCGCCCAGGGACGGACGCAGGCGCTGACGGGACATTTCCAGCAGGCCGAAGCGCGAGATGCGACCGACCTGTACGCGGGCGCGGTCGGCTTCCAGGCATTCACGGACCTTTTCTTCCACGGCGCGCTGGTTCTTGGCCGGGGTCATGTCGATGAAGTCGATGACGATCAGGCCGCCGATGTCGCGCAGGCGCAACTGACGGGCGATTTCCTCGGCGGCTTCAAGGTTGGTCTGCAGGGCGGTTTCTTCGATGTCGCTGCCTTTGGTGGCGCGGGCCGAGTTGATGTCGATGGACACCAGGGCTTCGGTCGGGTCGATGACGATGGAGCCGCCGGACGGCAGTTCGACGACGCGCTGGAAGGCGGTCTCGATCTGGCTTTCGATCTGGAAACGGTTGAACAGCGGAACGCTGTCTTCGTAGAGCTTGATCTTGCTGGCGTACTGCGGCATCACCTGGCGAATGAAGGTCAGGGCTTCGTCCTGGGCTTCGACGCTGTCGATCAGCACTTCGCCGATATCCTGGCGCAGGTAATCGCGGATGGCGCGGATGATCACGTTGCTTTCCTGGTAGATCAGGAACGGCGCGGAACGATCCAGCGAGGCTTCTTTGATGGCGGTCCACAGTTGCAGCAGGTAGTCGAGGTCCCACTGCATTTCTTCGCTGCTGCGGCCCAGGCCGGCAGTGCGCACGATCAGGCCCATGTCGGCTGGCGCGACCAGGCCGTTGAGGGCCTCGCGCAGTTCGTTGCGCTCTTCGCCTTCGATGCGGCGGGAGATGCCGCCGGCACGCGGGTTGTTCGGCATCAGGACCAGGTAACGGCCGGCCAGGCTGATGAAGGTGGTCAGGGCGGCGCCCTTGTTGCCACGTTCTTCTTTTTCCACCTGGACAATGACTTCCTGGCCTTCGCTCAGGACGTCCTTGATGTTGACGCGGCCTTCAGGGGCCTTCTTGAAGTATTCGCGGGAGATTTCTTTGAGGGGCAGGAAGCCGTGGCGCTCGGAGCCGAAATCGACAAAGGCAGCCTCAAGGCTTGGTTCGATGCGAGTAATCCGGCCTTTATAGATGTTGGCCTTCTTCTGCTCGCGTGCACCGGATTCGATATCCAGGTCGTAGAGGCGCTGGCCGTCTACCAGTGCAACACGCAACTCTTCGGGTTGAGTTGCGTTAATCAGCATTCTTTTCATGTAGTACCGTCGGTTTCCGGGCTGCCGGAAACGGCGTTCGGCACACACGACTTCTCACGGTCGGTGTCAGGTGCGTCCTGGAGATGGCGAGGCCATTCCAGTGTCCAGCGAGTTCGACCCAATGATGGCGAAGTCGCGACGGACGCGTCCTGCTTGCTGGTACTCAAGCACTCAGTCAGGAGGAGGAATCAACCGGCGCCTGTGGACGAGATGAAGCGTCTAAATATAAGCCTAGTGCTACACAGTCCGACGGTTGTACGTCTCCACCCTACACGTATCCCTGATAATTCGGGTGCTGCCGCGCGCAGAATCCGCAGCGGGTTGGCATTTACCGTGAGCTCCGGAAGGGGAGGTCACGCATCATGGCTAATTTAGGCGTTGTTTCCGAAGCGCTCGCTCGGGGTCGTTCGCAGCTGACTGCACTTTGTGAACTGGCCGTGAATGTGGCGCGCAAGGCGAGTCAAAACTCTGCTTTGCGGCGTATTTCAGGCCTCATGTCACCTGCGCTCGTTACACCTGAAAACTCTACCGTTACGTAGCGAAAGCCCCGTAGGACGGCCTCTCGTCCTCGTGAATTGCGTTGGTCAGGGCCGGTTTTTAACCGCTGGTCCACTGTCCAGCCACTTTTGGCGGCGTTCGCGACTATAGCAGCAATGATTAAGTGCTTCAATTCCATAAAAAATTGTTATGATCGCCGCCATGACAACTACTGCCCCTTCGACCCCAGGCGTTCAACTGCTCGAGGTCTCGCCGGAATATGCCGGCCAACGAATCGACAATTTCCTGCTGGCCCGGCTCAAAGGCGTGCCCAAGACCTTGATCTACCGCATTTTGCGCAAAGGCGAAGTGCGGGTGAACAAAGGTCGGATCAAGCCCGAATACAAGCTCCAGGCCGGTGACATCGTGCGCGTGCCGCCGGTTCGCGTGCCCGAGCGCGATGAGCCGGTGCCCTTGGCCCAGGGGTTGTTGCAACGCCTCGAAGCCTCGATCGTCTACGAAGACAAGGCCCTGATCGTGATCAACAAGCCCGCGGGCATTGCGGTTCACGGCGGCAGCGGCCTGAACTTCGGTGTGATCGAAGCCTTTCGTCAGCTGCGTCCGGACGCCAAGGAACTGGAGCTGGTCCATCGCCTCGACCGTGACACCTCCGGCCTGCTGATGATCGCCAAGAAACGCAGCATGTTGCGTCACCTGCATGAGCAATTGCGCGGTGACGGCGTCGACAAGCGCTACATGGCGCTGGTGCGTGGCCGCTGGGAAACCTCCATCAAGCAAGTGCGTGCGCCGCTGCTCAAGAGCAACTTGCGTTCCGGCGAGCGCATGGTCGAAGTCAACGAGGAGGGCAAGGAGGCGCTGACGGTGTTCAAGGTATTGCGCCGTTTCGACGACTTCGCCACCTTGGTCGAGGCCAAGCCGGTGACCGGGCGCACGCACCAGATCCGCGTCCATACCCTGCACGCCGGCCATTGCATCGCCGGTGACAGCAAATACGGCGATGACGATTTCACCAAGGAAATCCGCGACCTGGGCGGCAAGCGCCTGTTTCTCCACGCTTATATGCTCACGGTGCCGCTGCCCGATGGCGGCGAGCTGAAATTGCAGGCCCCGGTGGACGACATGTGGGCCAAGACGGTGGAGCGGTTGAGTGCATCCTGAGTACAAATTGCTGATATTCGATTGGGACGGCACTCTTGCCAATTCCATCGGTCGGATCGTGGAGTCGATGCATGTCGCATCGGATCGCTCGGGTTTTGCCCGGTGCGACGATTTCGCGGTGAAGGGCATCATCGGCTTGGGATTGCCGGAAGCGATTCGCAGTTTGTACCCGGAGATCGACGATGATGAGCTGGTGGTTTTTCGCCAGCACTATGCCGATCACTACATTGCGCTGGAGGCCGAGCCTTCGCCTTTGTTCGAGGGCGTGGTTCATACCCTTGAAACCTTGAAGGGCGAGGGTTACCGCTTGGCGGTCGCGACCGGCAAGGCTCGTCGCGGGCTGGATCGGGTATTGAAGGCCCATGGTTGGGACGATTATTTCGATATCACCCGTGCCGCCGACGAGACGGCCAGCAAGCCGCATCCGCTGATGCTCGAGCAGATACTGGCTCATTGTGGGATGCAGCCTGCACAGGCGTTGATGGTGGGGGATTCTTCGTTCGACTTGCAGATGGCGCGCAATGCCGGCATGGGTTCGGTGGCTGTCAGCTACGGTGCGCAGTCCATCGAGGCACTCAAGGCGTTCGAGCCGCGACTGGCGATTGACCATTTTCCTGAATTGCACGCCTGGCTGAGCCAGCGCGCCGATTAAAGTCTGTTGAGGATGCATGTATGACCGATGAATGGAAGGCACCGGCCAAGGCGAGCGCTGACAACGGTGACGAAAAAAGCTGGAAGCTGCTGGAAAAGACCCTGTTGGCCGGGGTGGAGGAGCAGCGTCGTGCGCGCCGCTGGGGGATCTTCTTCAAGTGCCTGGTCTTCATCTATCTGTTTTTCGGCTTGGCGATGATCTTCCAGGCGGTTGATGGCAAGAAGAGTCCGGGAGGTGGTTCGGCCTATACGGCGGTCATCGACATCGAGGGCGTGATTGCCGACAAGGAAGCGGCCAGTGCGGACAATATCATCGGCAGTCTGCGGGCGGCATTCGAAGATTCGAAGGTCAAGGGTGTGGTACTGCGCATCAACAGTCCGGGTGGCAGCCCGGTGCAGGCCGGCTACGTTTATGACGAAATCGTCCGCTTGCGTGCGGCGCATCCGGATATCAAGGTCTACGCGGTGATTTCCGACCTCGGTGCCTCCGGCGCCTATTACATCGCCAGCGCGGCGGACCAGATCTATGCCGACAAGGCCAGCCTGGTGGGCTCCATTGGCGTGACGGCGGCGGGTTATGGCTTCGTCGAGACGCTGGACAAGCTTGGGGTGGAGCGCCGGGTCTATACCGCGGGCGAGCATAAGTCCTTCCTCGATCCGTTCCAGCCGCAAAAGCCCGAGGAGACGGCGTTCTGGCAGGGCGTGCTCGACACGACCCACAGGCAGTTCATCGCCAGCGTCAAGAAAGGGCGGGGCGAGCGCTTGAAAGACAAGGAACACCCGGAGCTCTTCTCCGGGCTGGTCTGGTCGGGCGAGCAGGCGTTGCCGCTGGGCCTGATCGATGGCTTGGGTAGTGCCAGTTCGGTGGCTCGGGACGTGATTGGCGAGAAGGAACTGGTGGATTTCACCATCGAAGAGTCGCCGCTCGACCGTTTCTCGAAAAAACTGGGCGCCAGCATCGCCGAGCGTCTGGCGATGTGGATGGGGTTCCAGGGGCCGGCGTTGCGCTGATTGCCTTGGGGTTTCAATGCAGGGGAGGTTGACAGCCTCTCTTGTGGCCAGGGGATAAATCCCCTCGCCACAAGTTTTGTATTTACAAGTTTTGTATTTGGCAGTGGTTACCCTCAATGCCGGCGTTTCAGGGGATTTGCACGCCCTCGGCCAGCAACATGTCCACGAGGCGAATCAGCGGCAGCCCGACCAGGCTGGTGGCGTCCGGCCCTTCGGTGCTCTGGAACAGGCTTACGCCCAGCCCTTCGGCCTTGAAGCTGCCGGCGCAATCGTAGGGTTGCTCGGCGCGCAGGTAGCGTTCGACGCGCCCTGGATCCAGGGTGCGCATATTGACCGCAAACGCAACGCAATCGACCTGGCAGGCGCCCGTCTGGCTGTTGAGCAGCGCCAGGCCGGTCAGGAACGTGACCTTGGTGCCGCTGGCGGCCAGCAGTTGTTCGCGGGCGTTCTCGAAGGTGTGAGGCTTGCCCAGGATGCGCTCGCCGAGCACGGCGACCTGGTCTGAGCCGATGATCAGGTGTCCTGGATGGCTTTGAGCCAATGCCAGGGCTTTTTCCCGGGCCAGGCGCTTGACCAGTTCGAGGGCGGGTTCGCCGGGCCGATGGCTTTCGTCGATATCGGGTGAGCGGCAGACGAACGGCAGTCCCAGGCGGGCAAGCAATTCCCGGCGATAGACCGAGCTTGAGGCAAGTAATAAAGGCAGCATGGGCATCTCCAGGAGTCGGGGGCGAATTCTAGCGAGGCACGCAAGTGACGGACAGGGCTGAATTTCCTTTGACATGGCCGGGGGCATCCCTATAATGCTGCGCCTATGTTGAATGACCCGATTCCACCTCACGTTGACCCGCGCAAATTGGCTGACCGTGGCACCACCCTTCAAGGTGAACTGCTGCTGGCCGATTTGAAGAGACTCTGCGACCCGCTTTCCGACGATGTCGGTACGGTCCAGGCCAAATTCGTTTTTGAACGAGATGAACGTAAATCTGTGGTTATCCACAGCTTTATCGACACTGAAGTCAAAATGGTTTGCCAGCGTTGTCTTGAGCTGGTCACCCTGCCGATCCACAGCGAATGCAGTTACGCCGTGGTGAAGGAGGGTGCGAATACCCAGTCGTTACCGAAAGGTTATGACGTGCTGGAACTGGGCGAAGATCCATTGGATCTGCAGTCACTGATCGAGGAGGAGCTTCTGCTCGCCTTGCCCATTGTGCCTGCTCATCATCCGGAAGAATGCCAGCAGCCGGCGGGAGCAGATGAGCCCGAACCGAGCGAGGACGAGGTAACGCGGTCCAACCCGTTCAGTGTATTGGCGCAGTTAAAGCGTGACCCAAACGTTTAGGAGTTAATCAATTATGGCTGTTCAGCAGAACAAAAAATCCCGCTCTGCCCGTGACATGCGCCGTTCGCACGACGCTCTCGAGGCTAGCACCCTGTCCGTAGAAAAGACCACCGGTGAAGTTCACCTGCGTCACCACGTATCGCCAGAAGGCGTATACCGTGGCCGTAAAGTGATCGACAAGGGCGCCGACGAGTAATCACTTGTCCGCTCAAGTCATCGCGATTGACGCAATGGGCGGGGACTTCGGTCCCCGCAGCATTGTTCAGGCCAGCCTTGCTTGTCTGAATGCCACACCCTCGCTGCACCTGACCCTCGTCGGTCAATCCCCCCTCCTGGAAGACATGCTCAGTGGCCAATCGGCTGTGGATCGCGCGCGCCTGACGATTGTCCCGGCGTCCGAAGTCATCACCATGGACGAAAAGCCGGCCCAGGCCCTGCGCGGCAAGCCTAACGCCTCGATGCGCGTGGCCCTTGAGCTGCTGCGTGACGGCAAGGTCCAGGCTTGTGTCAGCGCGGGCAATACCGGTGCGCTGATGGCGCTGTCACGCTATGTGCTCAAGACCTTGCCAGGTATCGACCGGCCCGCGATGGTGGCGGCGATCCCGACCCAGCGTGGGTTCTGTCAGTTGCTCGATTTGGGGGCGAACGTCGATTGCAGTGCCGAGCATCTGCTGCAGTTTGCGGTGATGGGCTCGGTCGCGGCTGAAACCCTGGGCATCGTGCGTCCTCGCGTGGCGTTGCTGAACATCGGCACCGAAGACATCAAGGGCAACCAGCAGGTCAAGCTGGCGGCCACGTTGTTGCAGGCTGCGCGGGGCATCAACTACATCGGTTTCGTCGAAGGCGATGGTTTGTACCGTGGCGAGGCCGATGTGGTGGTCTGTGACGGTTTCGTGGGCAATATCCTGCTCAAGTCCAGCGAGGGGCTGGCGACCATGATCGGTCAGCGCATCGAGACCTTGTTCAGGCAGAGTCTCGCTTCGCGGGTGGTCGGTGCTCTGGCGCTGCCGTTGATGCGTCGCTTGCAGGCGGACCTGGCGCCGGCACGGCACAACGGTGCGAGTTTCCTCGGACTGCAAGGTATCGTGATCAAGAGTCACGGGTCGGCGGGCGTGCAGGGTTTCCAAAGTGCGATCAACCGAGCGGTGATCGAGATCCAGGAGAACCTGCCGGAGCGCTTGCACGGTCGCCTCGAGGATTTGTTAACTTAGGCGTTTTCGTCCGACAATGCTTAAATGTGACCGGTCGGTTCAACCCGCCATCCAACTTTCAGTTTGCTAGCGCCCCCAGGGGCGTCAATTTTTGACGACAGATCATTAGGGGCTTTGTTTTCATGTCTGCTTCCCTCGCATTCGTCTTTCCAGGGCAGGGCTCGCAGTCCCTCGGCATGCTGGCCGAGCTGGGCGCGCAATACCCGCTGGTCCTCGAAACATTCAAAGAAGCTTCCGATGCGCTCGGCTATGACTTGTGGGCACTGACCCAGCAAGGGCCGGAAGAGCGGCTCAATCAAACCGATAAAACCCAACCGGCCATCCTCACCGCCTCGATCGCCTTGTGGCGCCTGTGGCTGGCTGAAGGTGGCGCGCGTCCGGCATTCGTCGCCGGTCACAGCCTGGGCGAATACAGCGCCCTCGTGGCCGCTGGCAGCCTGAGCCTGGGCGCCGCGGTGAAGCTGGTGGAGCGTCGTGGCCAGTTGATGCAAGAGGCCGTTCCGGCCGGGCAGGGCGGCATGGCCGCGATTCTCGGCCTGGAAGACGCCGATGTACTGGCGGCCTGCGCCGAGGCGGCGCAAGGCGAAGTGGTCAGCGCGGTGAACTTCAACTCCCCGGGCCAGGTAGTCATCGCCGGTGCCAAGGCGGCTGTCGAGCGTGCCATCGAGGGTTGCAAGGCCCGTGGTGCCAAGCGCGCCATGCCTCTGCCGGTCAGCGTGCCGTCGCACTGCGAACTGATGCGTCCGGCCGCCGAGCGCTTTGCCGAGTCCATCGCTGCCATCGATTGGCAGGCCCCGCAGATTCCCGTGGTGCAGAATGTCAGCGCCGACGTGGCGCCTGATCTCGAGACCTTGAAGCGTGATCTGCTGGAACAACTCTACAAGCCGGTTCGCTGGGTCGAATCGGTGCAGACCCTGGCAGCCAAGGGCGCGACCGAACTGGTCGAATGCGGTCCTGGCAAAGTGCTGGCCGGCCTGAACAAACGCTGCGCCGAAGGCGTGTCGACTTCCAACCTCAATACCCCAGATGCCTTCGCTGCCGCCCGTGCAGCGCAGGCCTGAACAGGAGAAACTTGCATGAGTCTGCAAGGTAAAGTTGCACTGGTGACCGGTGCAAGCCGTGGCATCGGCCAGGCCATCGCCCTGGAGCTGGGTCGTCAAGGCGCCATCGTCATCGGCACCGCGACTTCCGCTTCGGGCGCCGAGCGTATCGCCGCGACCCTGAAGGAAAACGACATCCAGGGCACCGGCCTGGAGCTGAACGTCACCAGCGACGAGTCCGTTGCGGCGGTGCTGGCAAGTATTCAGGAGCAGTTCGGCGCGCCGGCGATCCTGGTCAATAATGCCGGTATCACCCGCGATAACCTGATGATGCGCATGAAAGATGACGAATGGTTCGACGTCGTCGACACCAACCTGAACAGCCTTTTCCGGCTGTCCAAGGGCGTTCTGCGTGGCATGACCAAGGCTCGCTGGGGTCGAATTATCAGTATTGGCTCGGTTGTGGGTGCCATGGGCAACGCAGGCCAAGTAAACTATGCTGCGGCGAAGGCCGGTCTGGAAGGTTTCAGCCGTGCGCTGGCGCGTGAAGTGGGTTCGCGCTCGATTACGGTAAACTCGGTAGCTCCGGGTTTCATCGACACCGACATGACCCGTGAACTGCCGGAAGCACAGCGCGAAGCCTTGTTGACACAGATTCCGCTGGGTCGTCTGGGGCAAGCTCAAGAAATCGCGTCCGTGGTCGCTTTTCTTGCGTCGGACGGTGCGGCATACGTGACCGGGGCTACAATCCCGGTGAACGGCGGGATGTACATGAGTTAAATGTGACGGATTGCTTCAAAAAAATGTCATACGAGCTGTCTAAAATCCGTTATAAAGCTGCAATCAATTTATAGACGGCGGGCCGCGGGGTTTGAGGAGTGAAGCTTTCGGTTGAAAAACCGAAAAGTTCTTCTATACACTTACCCACCGGCCAGCTGCCTGAATTTGTCCATTAGGAGTGAAAACAAGGTATGAGCACCATCGAAGAGCGCGTCAAGAAAATCGTTGCCGAGCAACTGGGCGTTAAAGAAGAAGAAGTTGTGAACACCGCTTCCTTCGTTGAAGACCTGGGTGCCGACTCCCTTGACACCGTTGAGCTGGTGATGGCTCTGGAAGAGGAATTCGAGACCGAGATTCCTGACGAAGAAGCTGAGAAGATCACTACTGTACAAGCTGCTATCGACTACGTTACCAGCCACCAGGCGTAATCGTTTTTAGTCGTCGCTAGCTGTCATGGAAAAACCGCACTGCCGTCACGGCGTGCGGTTTTTTCTTTAGGCCTGATGCAAAGTCGTCATTAGAAAAAGGAGAGTGCTGTGTCGCGTAGACGCGTCGTAGTCACCGGTATGGGTATGTTGTCGCCACTGGGTACGGATGTGCCGAGCAGTTGGCAGGGCATTCTGGCTGGCCGCAGTGGCATTGGTCTGATCGAACACACCGACCTTTCTGCCTATTCCACCCGTTTTGGCGGCTCGGTAAAGGGCTTCAATGTCGAGGAATACCTGTCGGTCAAGGAAGCCCGCAAGCTCGACCTGTTCATTCAATACGGCCTGGCAGCCGGTTTCCAGGCAGTGCGTAACGCTGGCCTGGAAGTCACCGACGCCAACCGTGAACGCATCGGCGTGGCCATGGGTTCGGGTATTGGCGGTTTGACCAATATCGAAGAAACCAGCCGTACGCTGCACGATTCGGGGCCGCGACGGATTTCTCCGTTCTTCGTGCCGGGCTCGATCATCAACATGATTTCCGGTTTCCTGTCCATCCACCTGGGTGCCCAGGGGCCCAACTACGCCATCGCCACGGCGTGCACCACCGGTACCCACTGTATCGGCATGGCCGCGCGCAACATCATGTACGACGAAGCGGACGTGATGATCGCCGGTGGCGCTGAAATGGCCGCTTGCGGTCTTGGCATGGGCGGTTTCGGCGCGTCCCGTGCGCTGTCGACCCGCAACGACGAGCCCGCCCGCGCGAGCCGGCCATGGGACAAGGGCCGCGATGGCTTCGTATTGTCCGACGGTGCCGGTGCGCTGGTGCTCGAGGAGCTGGAACACGCCAAGGCGCGCGGCGCGACCATCTACGCCGAGCTGATCGGCTTCGGCACCAGTGGCGACGCGTACCACATGACCTCGCCACCGGCCGATGGCGCCGGTGCCGCCCGTTGCATCGCCAATGCCTTGCGTGACGCGAAAATCAACGGTGAGCAGGTGCAGTACATCAACGCCCACGGTACTTCCACGCCGGCCGGCGACCTGGCCGAAGCCCAGGCGATCAAGACCGTGTTCGGCGAGCACGCCTACAAGCTGGCGGTCAGCTCGACCAAGTCCATGACCGGTCACCTGCTGGGTGCGGCTGGGGCGGTGGAAGCGATCTTCAGCGTACTGGCGATCAACAGCCAGACGGCGCCGCCGACCATCAACCTCGATGAGCCGGACGACGGCTGCGACCTGGACTTCGTGCCGCACACTGCCCGCGGCATGGACATCGATGTGGTGCTGTCCAACTCATTCGGCTTTGGCGGGACCAACGGTTCGCTGGTGTTCCGCCGGTTCGCCGGTTGATGGAAAGCTGGGTCGACGGTCAGCCAGCCGACGTCCTGTCGCTGAAAGATCGCGGCCTGGCTTACGGGGATGGGTTGTTCGAGACCATCGCCGTACGCGGTGGCAGCCTGCTGTTGCTGGAACGTCACCTGCAGCGCCTGGAAGCAGGTTGCCAGCGGTTGGCGTTCAACGTCGACACGAGCGCGTTGAACGCAGAGCTGGATGCCTATGCCCGCGACCTGGGCGACGGCGTGCTGAAGTTGATCGTGACCCGTGGCGACAGCCTGCGCGGTTATGCCGCCGATCCTTCGACGCCGGCCAGGCGCATCCTGCAAGGCAGTCCGCCGGCCGCCTATCCCGCCGTCCATGGCGACCAAGGCATTCTTCTGTTTCCCTGCACCGTGCGTTTGTCCGAGCAGCCCTTGCTCGCCGGGCTCAAGCACCTCAATCGCCTGGAACAAGTGCTGGCTCGTGCCGAATGGCGCGATACGCAGTACGCTGAAGGCTTGATGCTGGACGCGTCTGGACGAGTGATCGAAGGTGTGTTCAGTAACCTGTTCCTGGTGCGCGATGGCGTCTTGTTCACGGCGGACCTGAGCCGTTGCGGCGTGGCCGGCGTGATGCGCGCCGAATTATTGTTTCAAGCCAAGTCCCAAGGCATCGCCACGCAAATCACCGACATCAGCCTCGAACAACTGCACCAGGCCGATGAAGTCTTCGTCTGTAATAGCGTTTATGGCGTGTGGCCGGTGCGCGGATGCGGTTCGGCGCGCTGGTCGGTTGGCCCGCTCACCCGTAAACTGCAGACCCTTGCCCGTGCGCTATTGGATGTTTGATTCGTGAGACGTAAATTCTTGCTGCTGCTGGAGACCGGACTGGTCCTGGCAGGGCTGTTGTTGGGTGCTTCGGCCTGGAAGATTCATTCGGCGCTGCAACAGCCGCTGAACATCACCCAGGAAGAATTGCTGGACGTACCCAACGGGACCACCCCGACCGGAACCCTCAAGCGCCTCGAAGCCGATGGCTTGATCAAGGACGCTTTCTGGCTGCGGATCTATTGGCGCTTCAATCTTGCCGACCAGCCCTTGCACTCCGGCGAATACCGTATGGTGCCGGGCATGACCATGGAAGGCCTGATCGCCGTCTGGAAGCGCGGCGAAGTGGTGCAATACAGCGTGACGCTGGTGGAGGGCTGGAATTTCCGCCAGGTGCGTGCCGCACTGGCCAAGGATGAAAAGCTCCAGCAGACCCTCACCGACCTGAGCGACAGCCAGGTCATGGACCGTCTCGGTCATTCGGGCGTATTTCCCGAGGGTCGGTTCTTCCCGGACACCTATCGCTTCGTGCGGGGTACCTCGGACGTCGACCTGCTGAAGAAAGCCTACGACCGCCTGGAAGACGTGCTTGCCAAAGAGTGGGCACAGCGTTCCGCCGATGTGCCTTACACCTTGCCGTACCAGGCGTTGATCATGGCGTCCCTGGTGGAGAAGGAAACCGGCGTGCCCCAGGAACGCGGGCAGATTGCCGGCGTCTTTGTACGGCGCATGCGCCTGGGCATGCTGCTGCAGACCGATCCCACGGTGATCTACGGCCTGGGCGAGCGTTACACGGGTAAACTCACCCGCGCCCATTTGAAAGAAGAAAACCCCTATAACACCTACCTGATCCCGGGCTTGCCGCCGACGCCGATCGCGATGGTGGGACGTGAAGCGATTCACGCCGCGTTGAACCCGGCGCCGGGCAACAGCCTTTACTTTGTCGCACGGGGCGATGGCAGCCACGTGTTTTCCGATGACCTGGAGTCGCACAACAACGCGGTGCGCGAGTTCCAGCTCAAGCGCCGTGCCGACTACCGCTCCAGCCCGGCCCCGGCAACGCCGGACGAGCAGGCGCCGATCCCGGCGGCATCGCCCGACACGGCCCCCGAAGCGGTGCCCCAGGTGCCGCCTCAGGTACCGGCCCCCGAACCGGACGCCAGCGAGCCACCGAGCCCGCAATGACTTTGATTAAGGATCGCCCCGTGACTGGCTTGTTTATAACGCTGGAAGGCCCGGAAGGCGCCGGCAAGAGCACCAACCGCGAATACCTGGCCGCACGCCTGCGGGCCGCCGGCATCGAGGTGGTATTGACCCGTGAGCCGGGCGGCACGCCGCTGGCCGAGCGCATTCGCGAGGTTCTGCTGGCCCCCCTTGAAGAGGTCATGAACCCTGACACTGAGCTGCTGCTGGTGTTCGCTGCCCGGGCGCAGCATCTGGCCGAGGTGATTCGCCCGGCGCTGGCCCGTGGCGCCGTGGTGCTCTGCGATCGTTTTACCGATTCGACCTACGCCTACCAGGGCGGCGGCCGGGGCTTGTCCGTGGAGCGCATCGCCGCGTTGGAAACCTTCGTCCAGGGTGACCTGCGACCGGACCTTACCCTGGTGTTCGACTTGCCAGTGGAAATTGGCCTGGCCCGCGCCAGCGCCCGTGGCCGGCTGGATCGTTTCGAGCTTGAGGGCCAGGACTTCTTCAATGCCGTGCGCAACGCCTTCCTGGGGCGCGCGAAGGCCGATCCGGCGCGTTACCTGCTGATCGATGCCGCGCAGCCGCTGACCCAGGTTCAGCAGTCCCTGGACGGCTTGCTGCCACGTTTGCTGGAGCGTGTCCGTGGCTGAAGCCTATCCCTGGCAAGACGGTCTCTGGCAGCAACTGGCCGGTCGTGCCCAGCATGCCCACGCCTATCTGCTGCACGGCCCGGTCGGCATCGGTAAGCGGGCACTGGCCGAACGCCTGATGGCCAGCCTGCTGTGCCTGCGGCCGGGTGCTTCGAACGCCTGCGGTGAATGCAAGTCCTGCCTGCTGCTCAAGGCCGGCAGCCATCCCGACAATTACGTGCTGGAACCGGAAGAGGCGGACAAGGCGATCAAGGTCGACCAGGTCCGTGACCTGGTCAGCTTCGTGGTTCAGACCTCGCAGATGGGCGGGCGCAAAGTGGTGTTGATCGAGCCGGTCGAGTCGATGAACATCAACGCTGCCAACGCCTTGCTCAAGAGCCTCGAAGAACCCTCCGGCGATACCGTGCTGCTGTTGGTCAGTCACCAGCCGAGTCGCTTGTTGCCAACTATCAAGAGTCGCTGCGTGCAACAGGCCTGTCCGTTGCCGAGCGAAGCGATGAGCTTGCAATGGCTGGCCCAGGCCTTGCCCGACAACACCGATGAAGAACGTATCGAGCTGCTGACCCTCGCGGCCGGTTCGCCCCTGGCGGCTGTCAGCCTTCAGGCCCAAGGCGTGCGTGAACAGCGGGCCCTGGTGGTGGACGGGGTGAAGAAACTGCTCAAGCAGCAGCAATCCCCCACGCAGCTGGCCGAGGGTTGGACTGCCATCCCGCTACTCTTGCTGTTTGACTGGTTCTGCGACTGGTCGAGCCTGATCCTGCGTTACCAGTTGACCGAAGACGAGGCGGGCCTGGGGTTGGCGGACATGCGCAAGGTGATCCAGTACCTGGCGCAAAAAAGCAGCCAGGATAAAATCTTGAACATCCAGGACTGGATTCTTGCCCAACGGCAGAAGGTGCTGAGCAAGGCGAACCTCAATCGGGTGCTGTTGCTTGAGGCGCTGCTGGTGCAGTGGGCGAGTTTGCCTGGTCGAAACTGACAGACACGGCCCAGCTACTAGACTCAGCTCAACCGCAGCGGAGATCAGCATGAACGAACCTGTCAGTCCCGGCCCACGCAACGGCATCCTGTCCCTGACCATCAAGGACAAGTCGGTGCTTTACGCCGCCTACATGCCCTTCATCAAGAATGGCGGCCTGTTCATTCCGACCAACAAGAATTATCGCTTGGGCGATGAAGTGTTCATGCTCTTGAGCCTGATGGACGAGGCGGAGAAAATCCCGGTCGCCGGCAAGGTGATCTGGCTGACCCCCAAGGGCGCCCAGGGCAATCGGACCGCCGGCGTGGGCGTGCAGTTCAACGACGGCGACAATTCGGCCCGCAACCAGATCGAAACCCACTTGGCCGGCTCTCTGAAGTCCGACCGTCCCACCCATACGATGTAGCCTGGCCTTTTATGCTTGTAGATTCCCATTGTCACCTTGATCGTCTCGACCTCGCTGCCCACGGCGGTTCCCTGGATGCTGCACTGGATGCAGCCCGTGAGCGGGGTGTGGGGCACTTCCTGTGCATCGGCGTCAGCGCCGATAACGCCGCCGACGTCAAGGCCTTGGCCGAGCGGTATGCCGATGTCGACTGTTCAGTCGGTGTCCACCCACTGGATGTCCAGCCCGACGCCGCGCCGGCGCTCGATTGGCTGTTGCGTGAGCTCGATCATCCACGGGTGGTCGCCATTGGCGAAACCGGCCTGGACTATCACTACGAGCCGGAAGCCGCCGATGTGCAGCAAGCCTCATTCCGGCTGCACCTGGAGGCCGCCCGGCAGACCGGTAAGCCGGTGATCATCCACACCCGTGGCGCCCGGGCCGACACCCTGGCCCTGCTGCGTGACGCCGCGCTGCCCCAGGCCGGTGTGCTGCATTGCTTCACTGAAGACTGGGACATGGCCAAGGCGGCCCTGGACATGGGCTATTACATTTCCTTGTCCGGGATTGTCACGTTCCGCAATGCCGATGCCTTGCGCGACGTTGCGAGCAAAGTGCCGGCCGATCGGCTGTTGGTGGAAACCGACTCGCCTTACCTGGCGCCGATTCCGTATCGCGGCAAGCCGAACCTTCCGCAATACGTACGGGAAGTGGCAGAATTTCTGGCGATGTTGCGCGGTGAGTCCTACGAGCGGTTTGCCGAGCAGACGACGGAAAACTTTAAGCAATTGTTTCCGCTGGCTCACGTCCGTTCGGTGGATGCCTGAATCCCATGCAAAAAAAACCCGGGTTCTGGGGGGTGAATCCGGGTTAAGACCATTAGGAGTAAAACAAAGGCACGCGGTCCGTTGGTACCTTTATCAGCGCGTCACTTGGGGGAGATGTCGCGCCGACAGTTCAAGTATTGATCAGTATGCCAACGCGTCCAGTCGGGCCGGGGCGGTTTTTAAACAAATTTGGAATACGCTCGCTTCGGATAAGTTCTCACTGTCGGCAAAGCTCGCCAGGGCGGCGCATTGACCCGGGAAACGGCGAGCCGGGTGTGTACGGTTTTGTGAAGAACAGTGGCCGGGAGCGGATGATCCGTGCATTTTTGCGTAAGTTAGGCATAATACCCGGCTTCGAATTTTGACCCTTCAGACCTTTTTCTTATGCACAAAGAACCCCGTAAGGTCCGTGAGTTTCGCCGCCGCGAGCAGGAAATTCTCGACACCGCGCTCAAGTTGTTCCTCGACCAGGGTGAAGACAGTGTCACCGTCGAGATGATTGCGGATGCCGTGGGTATCGGCAAAGGCACGATTTATAAACATTTCAAATCCAAGGCGGAGATCTACCTGCGCCTGATGCTCGACTACGAGCGCGATTTGAACGAGCTGTTGCATTCGGCCGATGTGGACAAGGACAAGGAGGCCCTGTCCCGGGCCTACTTCGAGTTCCGCATGCGCGACCCGCAGCGCTACCGCTTGTTCGACCGTCTGGAAGAGAAGGTGGTCAAGGGCAACCAGGTGCCGGAGATGGTCGAGGAACTGCACAAGATCCGCGCCTCGAACTTCGAACGCCTGACCCTGCTGATCAAGGGCCGGATCAGCGAGGGCAAGCTCGAGGACGTGCCGCCTTATTTCCACTATTGCGCTGCCTGGGCGTTGGTGCATGGCGCGGTGGCGCTGTACCACTCGCCGTTCTGGAGCAACGTGCTGGAAGACCAGGAAGGTTTCTTCCAGTTCCTGATGGACATCGGCGTGCGCATGGGCAACAAGCGCAAACGCGACACCGACGTCCCGAGCAACTGACTGGCCGCAAGGCAACAAGACATTCAGCTGCCTTATTGCGCCATGTCCGCTTACATGGCGCAGTGCCCCAGTAATATACTCAGGCTTGGGTCTTGCGAAATCTTGATCTTCAGGTCAATTATCGCGAGTCCGATTTTTCTTGTGCCGGAGTGATCCATGATCGTTGACCGTCAAGGCAGGCGTTTCCGTAATTTGCGGATCAGCCTGACCTCAGCCTGCAATTACGCCTGTACCTATTGCGTGCCTGATGGCAAGCGGTTGGTGGCTGCGCAGGATGAATTGTCGGCTGACGCCATGGCGCGCGGCGTGGCCTATTTGATCGAGGCCGCCGGTATCGAGCGGCTGCGCATCACGGGTGGCGAGCCGCTGGTCAGCCCCAAGCTCGAGCGTTTCATGACGGCTGTGGGGCAGATGGGCCTGGAAGACATCAGCCTGACCACCAATGGCCAGTTGCTAGCGAAAAAACTGCCCTTGCTGGTGGACGCTGGTATTCGTCGCATCAACGTTTCCCTCGACACCCTGGACCCCGTTGCGTTTCGCAGCATCGCCCGTGGCGGCGACCTGGCGACCGTGCTCGACGGCATGGAACAGGCTCGGGCCGCCGGGTTGAAGATCAAGGTCAACATGGTGCCGTTGCGCGGACAGAACCTGGACCAGGTGATGCCGTTGCTCGAATACTGTCTGGAACGTGGTTACGAGTTGCGTTTTATCGAGTTGATGCGCATGGGCCACCTGGCCAGCGACTCCAACGCCTTCCTGCAGCAGTTCGTCAGCCTCCAGCAACTGCTCAGCCTGATCGGCGACCAGTACGAATACCTGCAAGCCGACGCGCCGGTGGATGCCACGGCGGTGCGCTATGAAATCCCGGGGCTGGGGCATTTCGGCGTGATCGCCAATGAAAGCGTGCCTTTCTGCCGGACCTGCTCGCGCCTGCGGCTGTCTTCTACGGGGTGGTTGCATGGCTGCCTGTCGTCGAGTAACCGTCACTTCGTCGGCGACCTGTTGGACAAGCCACGCCATCAGGCCTTGCCGGCGCTTCAGCGCTTGTTGGTCAAGGCACTGGGGGACAAGCAGGAGGTGGCATTCTCCGGTGGCGCAACCATCATGAAAATCATCGGCGGCTGATCTATTGCTATCGCGGGCAAGCCTTGCTCCCACAAGTACGACGCTTATCCTGTGGGAGCAAGGCTTGCCCGCGATAGCAATTTCCCATTCCCCTGGGTACATCTGACCCCCATCTCGATGAGCTGGCGCAAAAGCTGCATCCCACGACCATTCGCCGGTTTTCCGACACCGGTTTCTGGAGGGTAGGATGCGTAGCCTGGTTTTGCTGCTGGCCGTTTTGGTGCTTGGCGGTTGCATGAATGTCAGCGACATGGGAGAGGGCGTTCGTTATCACATGAGCGACGCCGGCCTGCTGGACCATAGCGACAGCCGTCGTATTAACAACCTGCGTATTCAGCCCGACTCGTTCATCTACATCGCCCAGGGCGCCTTCGCTCCGCCGGGCAGTGCCTATCCGCGTCCCAACGTAGTGGCCGAAGAAGCCTTCAATGGCTTCATCGAATATTTCCCCATGGTCCGTCGCGCCCGTGTTCCCGAAGGGCTCGACCAAGCCATGGGCGAAGCCCGTGCCGCGGGTGCCCATTACCTGTTGTACACCCGCTTCGCCAAGGCCGATAACCGCATCGGCAACTCCGACGAATGGCTGGATGAAGAAGCCGTGGATCGTCTCGGTGTCGATACCAGCGTGATTCAAATCATGTTGATCGAGACCAGTACCCAGTATTTGATCGATACTGCACGGATCAAGAGTCGTGGCGGTTTACTGACGTTGCACGACAAACAGCCCCAGGACCTCATCGCCACGCCGTTGCGTGAATATGCCCGCAGCCTGCTGGGGATGAGCGACGAATAATCACAAGGAGTCACCATGAGCGGACCGCAAAAAGCCAATGACTTGCTGGGGCAGATCCCCAAGACCAGAGGCCTGCCGCCGGTCCACTTGTGGAACCCGGATTTCTGCGGCGACATCGACATGCGCATCGCCCGGGACGGTACCTGGTACTACTTGGGCACGCCCATCGGACGAAAACCGATGGTCAAGCTGTTCTCCACCATCATCCGCCGCGACGGCGATGATTACTTCCTGATTACCCCTGTGGAAAAAGTCGGCATCAAGGTCGATGACGCGCCGTTCGTGGCCGTGACCCTCGAAGTTGAAGGGCAGGGGGAAGGGCAGTTGTTGCGCTTCACCACCAATGTCGAGGAAACCACTGAGGCTGGCGCCGAGCATCCGTTGCGGGTGGTGATCGATCCCCAGACCCAGGAACCGGCGCCCTACGTGCATGTGCGCAGCAATCTCGAAGCGCTGGTCCATCGCAATGTGTTCTACCAACTGGTGGAGCTGGCGGTCAGTCGCGAGATCGACGGGCAGCGCTGGTTGGGCGTGTGGAGCGGCGGCGTGTTCTTCCCGATAGGCCTGGAACCCTGAGCCCTTGTGGGAGCGAGGGTTGATCCAATATCTATGTTGACTGGACGTCCGCTATCGCGAGCAAGCTCGCTCCCACAGTGAATTTGGGGTGCCTGCAATATTTGTGTACGCCACCAGTCCCTGTGGGAGCGAGCTTGCTCGCGAAGGCGTCGGCACATCCAGCATCTTCTTGACTGACCCACTGCTTTCGTGAGCAAGCCCGCTCTCACAGCGGCCAAGTCAAATTAAAATTGACACCCAATCGTATGATGATTAGCGTGAGCCTCCAATAAGAGTGGCCCGCGGGGTTTTCATGTCCAGCAGTTTTCATGCATCGACCGTCGATTGGCTGGGGGGCTGGATAGCCGCCGGCCAGGTCAAGCCTGGGCAAACCATCAAGGTAGAAGCGGACTTGGGCGAGCAACTGGGCGTCAGTCGCACGGTGATCCGCGAGGCGATCAAGACCCTGGTGGCCAAGGGGATGCTGGAAGTCGGGCCGAAAGTCGGCACGCGGGTGTTGCCGGTGCGCCGCTGGAACCTGTTCGACCCCCAAGTGGTGGGCTGGCTGTCCCGCAGCGGCCTGCCGGAAAACTTCGTCGATGATTTGCTGGACCTGCGCCGTACCATCGAGCCGATGGCGGTGCGCTGGGCCTGCGAGCGGGCCACCGCCGATCAGGTGCAGGCGATCCGCCTGGCCTACCATGCGCTGGAACGGGCGGTGGACAGCGGCGCCGATTACAACCGCGCAGACCAGTTTTTCCACGAGTGCATTCTGGCCGCCAGCCATAATCAATTCATCGAACAAATGGTCCCGGCCCTGGGGGCGCTGCTGGCTGTGTCATTCGAGGTGTCGGCGGCCGACCCGGATGAGCTGCGCCGCACCTTGCCCATCCACAAGGACATCGCCGACGCCATCGCCGCCCGTGACGCGGCGCGGGGCGTCTGGGCCTGCATGACCCTGATCGATAACGCTGACCTGGCGATCAAACGCTTTTACCCCAATGTCATGGCGGGTCGAACAGATGCCGCCGGGCAAGTCGGGAACGGGAGGTTTCAATGAAGTGGACGGCTGTGACGGAACACCGGGCGAAATTGGGCGAAGGGCCGTTCTGGGATGCGCCGACCCAAGCGTTGTATTGGGTCGATATCGCCGGCAAGCAGGCCCTGCGGCTGATCGGCGCCAATGTGGAGATCTGGCAGATGCCCGAGCATGTCTCCGCCTTCATACCGACCCAAAGTGGCGACGCGCTGGTGACCCTGAGCAGTGGCGTCTACCGCCTCAATCTTGATTCGCCGGGCCTGGAGCCGCGCCTGACATTGCTGTGCATGGCCGACCCCCAGCCAGGCAATCGTGCCAACGAAGCCCGTTGCGACCCCCTGGGTCAACTCTGGCTCGGTACGATGCAGAACAACATCGGTGCCGGAGGCGAGGACTTGCCGATCGAGCACCGCTCCGGCGGCCTGTTTCGCATCGGGGGTGATGGCCGGGTCTTGCCCCTGTTGCGCGGGCTGGGCATCCCGAACACCTTGCTCTGGAGCCCCGATGGCACCACGGTGTATTTCGGCGACAGCCTGGATGGCACGTTGTATCGGCACTTTATTTACCCGGAAGGCAACCTGGCGCCTGCCGAGGTCTGGTTCGGCCCGCACCCCCGTGGCGGCCCGGATGGCTCGGCGATGGATGCCCGAGGGTATATCTGGAACGCCCGCTGGGACGGCAGTTGCCTGTTGCGGCTGACCCCGGACGGGCAGGTTGATCGGGTGATCGAGTTGCCCGTCAGCCGCCCGACCAGTTGTGTATTCGGCGATGAAGACCTCAAGACGTTGTACATCACCAGCGCGGCGAGCCCATTGGGTCATCCGCTGGACGGTGCCGTGCTATCGATGCGTGTCGACGTGCCTGGCGTGGCCTGTACAAGGTTTGGCGGCTAAATCCCAAAATATGGGATGTAAATATATATATTGAGATTATTTGGCAGCCGGGTTTATAGTCGGCTCCATCGGCAATACGCACTCACACTAAAAAAACAAGACAGGTGAAGTGATGCAACGATCTTTCCCCGTACGCCCCGGCGGCGTACGCCGGCCACTGTTCTTTCAAGCGCCTTCGCGCCGGTCATCCGTGGATGCCCGGTTTTTGTCGTGCCTGGGCACAGGAGCCCTGAGCCATGGCTGAGCCCTTGGTCTTGCCACCCGTGCCGGAGCCACCCAAGGGCGAACGCCTGAAGGACAAGGTGGTGCTGTTGACCGGCGCCGCCCAAGGCATCGGCGAAGCCATCGTCGCGGCATTCGCTTCGCAACAGGCCCGGCTGGTGATCAGTGATATCCAGGGGCAGAAAGTCGAGGCGGTGGCCGCCCATTGGCGTGAACGCGGGGCCGATGTGCACGCACTGCAAGCCGATGTGTCGAAGCAGCAGGACTTGCAGGCCATGGCTCGGCGTGCCGTCGAGCTGCACGGCCGCATCGATGTGTTGGTCAACTGCGCGGGCGTGAATGTCTTCCGTGACCCGCTGGAAATGACCGAAGAAGACTGGCGCCGCTGCTTCGCCATCGACCTGGATGGCGCCTGGTACGGTTGCAAGGCGGTGTTGCCACAGATGATCGAGCAGGGCGTGGGCAGCATCATCAACATTGCCTCCGTCCATTCGTCCCACATCATTCCCGGCTGTTTCCCTTACCCGGTGGCCAAGCACGGCCTGCTCGGCCTGACCCGCGCCCTGGGCATCGAATACGCGCCCAAAGGGGTACGCGTCAACGCCATCGCCCCGGGTTACATCGAAACCCAACTGAACGTCGACTACTGGAACGGCTTTGCCGATCCCCATGCCGAACGCCAGCGTGCGCTGGATCTGCACCCGCCACGGCGCGTCGGGCAACCGATAGAAGTGGCAATGACGGCCGTGTTCCTGGCCAGTGACGAAGCACCGTTTATCAATGCCTCATGCATCACCATCGATGGAGGACGTTCGGTCATGTACCACGACTGAATATTCCTGGATCGCAGCGGGAAACTTCGCCTGTAATCCAATCATCATACGATATGACTATTTAGGCCTATGCTGTGTAGCAACTTGATGTAACCGCCCAGCCTGCGCACTTCCACCGTCGGTGGAGCAGACCCTGGACGTTTGGCTTTCAATAAAAAAAACAAGGAGTCAACTATGAATCATCGTCGTGGGATCCGTTCCCTGTGTCGCGCCGCCCTGGCGGTCACCGCGGTCAGCCTCAGCAGCAGCTTGCTGGCGGCCGATCCCGTAAAAATCGGTTTCCTGGTCAAGCAGGCCGAGGAGCCTTGGTTCCAGACCGAATGGGCGTTCGCCGAGAAGGCGAGCAAGGACAAAGGCTTCGAGTTGATCAAGATCGCCGTGCCTGACGGCGAGAAGACCCTCTCGGCCATCGACAGCCTGGCCGCCAACGGTGCCAAAGGCTTTGTGATCTGCCCGCCGGACGTGTCCCTCGGCCCGGCCATCATGGCCAAGGCCAAGCTCAACGATCTCAAGGTGATTGCCGTGGACGACCGGTTCGTCGACGCCAGCGGCAAATTCATGGAGGACGTGCCGTACCTGGGCATGGCCGCGTTCGAGGTGGGCCAGAAGCAGGGCGCCGCCATGGCCGCCGAAGCGAAAAAGCGCAACTGGGAGTGGAAAGATACCTACGCGGTAATCAACACCTTCAACGAGCTGGACACCGGCAAGAAGCGCACCGACGGTTCGGTCGATGCCCTGAAGAAGGCCGGGATGCCGGCTGACCACATCCTTTATTCGGCGCTCAAGACCCTCGACGTGCCCGGTAGCATGGACTCCACCAACTCGGCGTTGGTGAAGCTGCCAAGCGCCGCGAAAAACCTGATCATCGGCGGCATGAACGACAACACCGTGCTGGGCGGCGTGCGCGCCACCGAAGCGGCCGGGTTCAAGGCGGCCAATGTGATCGGCATCGGCATCAACGGCACCGACGCCATCGGTGAATTGAAGAAACCCGACAGCGGCTTCTTCGGTTCGATGCTGCCAAGCCCGCACATCGAAGGCTACAAGACCGCCGAGATGATGTACGAGTGGATCACCACCGGCAAGGAACCGCCGAAGTACACCGCCATGGACGAGGTGACGCTGATCACCCGGGAGAACTTCAAGCAGGAGCTGGAAAAGATCGGCCTGTGGAACTGACGGTCGGTTGATTCAAAAGCGGCCCTGGCCACATGAGTGGCGGGGTCGCTTGATCTCTGTAAGTTCGAGGTGGTTATGCAAGCGCAAACAGCGACACTGCAACACAACATCGGCGGTAGCTTGCGGTTCAACGGGATCGGCAAATCCTTTCCCGGCGTGCAGGCGCTGGCCAATATCAGTTTCGTCGCGCATCCGGGGCAGGTGCATGCCTTGATGGGCGAGAATGGCGCGGGCAAGTCCACGTTGCTGAAGATCCTCGGTGGCGCCTACATCCCGAGCAGCGGTGACCTGCAGATCGGCGAACAGACGATGGCCTTCAAAGGCACTGCCGACAGCATCGCCAGCGGGGTGGCGGTGATTCACCAGGAGCTGCACTTGGTGCCGGAAATGACCGTCGCCGAAAACCTGTTTCTCGGCCATTTGCCGGCGCGTTTCGGCCTGGTCAACCGTGGCGTGCTGCGCCAGCAGGCGCTGACGCTGCTCAAAGGCCTGGCTGACGAAATCGACCCGCAGGAAAAAGTCGGCCGCCTGTCCCTCGGCCAGCGCCAATTGGTGGAAATCGCCAAGGCCTTGTCCCGTGGCGCCCACGTCATTGCCTTCGACGAACCCACCAGTAGCCTGTCGGCCCGGGAAATCGACCGTTTGATGGCGATCATCGCTCGCTTGCGCGACGAGGGCAAAGTGGTGCTGTACGTCAGCCACCGCATGGAAGAAGTGTTCCGTATCTGTAACGCGGTGACGGTATTCAAGGACGGTCGTTATGTCCGGACCTTCGAAAACATGAGCGAGCTGACCCACGATCAGTTGGTCACGTGCATGGTCGGTCGCGATATCCAGGACATTTATGATTACCGCCCTCGGGAGCGCGGCGATGTGGCGCTGCAGGTCAAGGGCCTGCTGGGGCCGGGCTTGCGCGAACCTGTGAGTTTCCAGGTGCACAAGGGTGAAATCCTTGGATTGTTCGGGCTGGTCGGTGCCGGTCGTACCGAGCTGTTTCGCTTGCTCAGTGGCCTGGAGCGCCAGAGCGAGGGAAGCCTCGTGCTGCACGGCAAGGAATTGAAACTGCGTTCGCCACGGGATGCCATCGCCGCTGGCGTGCTGCTGTGTCCGGAAGATCGCAAGAAGGAAGGCATCATCCCGCTGGGCAGCGTGGGCGAGAACATCAACATCAGTGCCCGTCCGGCTCATTCCGCGCTCGGCTGCCTGCTGCGCGGCGACTGGGAGCGGGGCAATGCCGACAAGCAGATCAAATCGCTGAAAGTGAAGACCCCGGCGGCCAGCCAGAAAATCATGTACCTGTCCGGCGGCAATCAGCAGAAGGCGATTCTCGGTCGCTGGCTGTCGATGCCGATGAAAGTCCTGCTGCTGGACGAACCGACCCGTGGCATCGATATCGGCGCCAAGGCGGAGATCTATCAGATTATCCACAACCTGGCGGCCGACGGCATCGCGGTGATTGTGGTGTCCAGCGACCTGATGGAAGTGATGGGCATTTCCGACCGAATCCTGGTGCTTTGCGAAGGGGCCATGCGCGGCGAGCTGTCGCGTGACCAGGCCAACGAATCCAACCTGCTGCAACTGGCGCTGCCGCGCCAACGCGTTGCCGACGCGGCGAACTGAGAGGTAAATCATGACCATTCAAAACAATGCACTGCCAACGGCACGCAAACCCCTGGACCTACGCCGTTTCCTGGATGACTGGGTCATGCTGCTGGCGGCCATCGGTATCTTCGTGCTCTGCACCTTGATGATCGACAACTTCCTGTCGCCGTTGAACATGCGTGGCCTGGGCCTGGCGATTTCCACCACTGGCATCGCCGCGTGCACCATGTTGTATTGCCTGGCGTCCGGGCACTTCGACTTGTCGGTCGGCTCGGTGATTGCCTGTGCCGGCGTGGTCGCGGCGGTGGTGATGCGCGACACCAACAGCGTGTTCCTCGGCGTCAGCGCGGCGCTGGTGATGGGGCTGATCGTCGGCCTGATCAACGGCATCGTCATCGCCAAGCTGCGGGTCAACGCCTTGATCACCACCCTGGCGACCATGCAGATCGTCCGTGGCCTGGCCTATATCTTTGCCAACGGCAAGGCGGTGGGTGTCTCGCAGGAATCGTTCTTCGTGTTCGGCAACGGCCAGTTGTTCGGCGTGCCGGTGCCGATCCTGATCACCATCGTCTGCTTCCTGTTTTTCGGCTGGCTGCTGAACTACACCACCTACGGGCGCAACACCATGGCCATCGGTGGCAACCAGGAAGCGGCGTTGTTGGCGGGGGTGAACGTCGATCGCACCAAGATCATCATCTTCGCCGTGCATGGTTTGATCGGCGCCTTGGCCGGGGTCATCCTGGCGTCGCGCATGACCTCGGGCCAGCCGATGATCGGCCAGGGCTTCGAATTGACCGTGATCTCGGCCTGCGTGCTGGGTGGGGTGTCGTTGAGCGGTGGCATCGGCATGATTCGCCATGTCATTGCGGGCGTGCTGATTCTGGCGATCATCGAGAACGCGATGAACCTGAAGAACATCGACACCTTCTACCAATACGTCATCCGCGGCTCGATCCTGTTGCTGGCGGTGGTGATCGACCGTTTGAAGCAACGCTGAAGATCATTTGTGACTGATCTACCGCTATCGCGAGCAAGCTCGCTCCCACAGGTTTTTGTGTCCGGCACAACATCGCGACACAGCGCCGATCCTATGTGGGAGCGGGCTTGCCCACGAAGGCGGTGGTACATTCGGTATTGATGCAAGCTGATCTACCGCCATCGCGAGCAAGCTCGCTCCCACAGGTTTTTGTGTCCGGCACAACATCGCGACACAGCGCCGATCCTATGTGGGAGCGAGCTTGCCCACGAAGGCGTCCTCACTAACGCCAACGATCACCCCGCTTTGCGCAACGCTTCGACCAACTCCTGCTTGCGCATCTTCGACCGTCCGGGAATGTTTTTCGCCCGGGCCTCCTTCATCAGGCTGTCCACCGTCTGGGTCCCATGGGAGGCTTTGCTGCTGCGCGGGTGACCTTCGCGGGTCTTGGCGGCGCGGCGGGCCGATTCCTTGCGGTCGGTTTTCTTTTGCGCAGTTGGTTTGGTCTTTCCCGAGCCGCCAGAGCGTTCGCCGCCACCGGACTGCTTGTTCACCGTCGCCCAGGCCCGTGCCTCGGCTTCGTTCTCCGACACGCCTTTTTTCTCGTAACTCTTTTCAATGTGTTCGGCCTTGCGTTTTTGCTCGGCGGTGTATTTGTCTTTGCTTCCACGAGGCATGGGGGTTTTCCTCCTCAAGTGTCCGGGCAGAGGCTGCTTACTGGCTGGCAGCGCCACCTTCGGAGCCCGAGCCACCGGTCGTGGTTTTCGAACCCACGCCGGTCTCGGCGTTGTCAGGGGCGGTGGAGTCAGGTGTATTCATGCCGCCCTGGCGCCCCATGTCATTACCCTGCACGCGGGGATCCGTGCCGGTGGCAGGTGGCTGGCCATTGTTCAGACCGCCGCTGGTGCCGTCGGTGTTCAACTTGGGCAGGCCTTGCGTGGCTGGAGAATTGGGCGCCTGTACCGGGTCGGTGGGGCCGGTGCCGGAAGTGGAAGCCGCGAAAGCCACCGAAGACAACAGCGTGGCGAGTGTGAATGCAGTCAGCCTTGAAGTGATCATGGTGTCGCCTCCATTTTTCAGATTGCTTACCTGATCTTGGGCCGTGGTGGCTTGGGGTTGGTGCCTGGGGCGCGACGAATGGCACGTGTGAAGGAAGCTCGCATCGACGATCAAATAGTTGGATCGGTATGTGACGAGCGCCGCGCAGCGGCTTAGTATGGCGCTTTCAATTGGCTACAAGGCCTGTTCATGTCGATCGAGATCCGTCCTGCGCAACCCAGCGATGCGCCTCAAATCCTTGCCTTCATCACCGAGTTGGCCGATTACGAAAAGGCCCGCCACGAAGTCATCGCCAGTGTGGCCGACATCGAGCGCAGCCTGTTCAGCGAGGGCGCGACCGCCCACGGGCTGATCTGCCTGCGTGATGGCGTGCCGATTGGTTTCGCGGTGTTTTTCTTCAGTTATTCCACTTGGCTGGGCAGCAACTGCTTGTACCTCGAAGACCTGTACATCACGCCTGAGCAGCGTGGTGGCGGGGCGGGCAAGACGCTGTTGCGCCACCTGGCGAAGATCGCCTGCGACAACGATTGCGGTCGCTTCGAATGGAGCGTGCTGGACTGGAACACGCCGGCCATCGAGTTCTACAAATCCCTCGGCGCGCAACCCCAGGAAGAGTGGGTGCGCTACCGAATGGACGGCAAGGTGCTACGGGATTTCGCTAACGGCCACTGAGCACTTCATGAGTGTGCGGCAGACGCGTATTCGGCAAACCCCGGTCGTTGCTCGAGGCGTTTGCAGTAGGCCGCCACGGCCGGATAGTCGGGACGCTCCATGGGCGCTTGGCGCCAACGGTGTACGGACAGGCCGATGAGCACGTCCGCGAGGGAAAACGCCGTACCGGCCACGTAGGCGCCGGTGCGGTTCAACTGCTGCTCCAGCAACCCCATCTTCTCGTTCCAGCCCTTGATGCCGGCGGCGATGCGCTGCGGGTCCTGGAAGTCCGGGTTCTTGCGAACCAGGGCGTGGAAGGCGTAGCCCCAGGACGGATTGAGCTCCGTGGCTTGCCAGTCCATCCACTGTTCGATTCGCGCCCGGGCGGCAGGCTCGACAGGTAGCAGATCGCTGGGCCCATGCTTGCCCACCAGGTACCGGCAAATGGTATTGGATTCCCAGAACACGCCGTTCTCATCAATGATCACCGGCACCTGGGCATTGGGATTCAAGGCCAGGAACGCTGGGTCCTGGGTCGAGGCAAAGCCGATGCCCCAATCTTCGCGCTCGTAGGCGATGTCCAGTTCCTGGCAGGTCCACAGCACTTTTCTGACATTGATCGAAGACGTGCGGCCGAGGATTTTCAGCAGTTGTCCCATCACTTTTTCCCTAGTTGTCTGGTGTCCGGTCAGAAAACGTAGCAGGGTCTTGGACGGATGGCGATTAGCTTTGTAGGTGATGTATTTATGTCCCAATATATGGGAGTGATATTTATATATTGAGATTCTGCCGGCCCCAGGTTTATAGTCCGTCTCACTCACTGCCAAAAAACAAAACAGGTGAAGCGGATGCAGGCGCAATTGATCGCGCTCGATTGGGGGACCACCTCATTACGGGCTTACAAACTCGCAGCCGGTGGCGAGGTGCTCGAGCAGCGTTCGCTGTCGTCGGGGATCATGCAGTTGCCCACGGGGCCACGAAACGTGGCCGGCCAGGTATGCATCGACGGTTTCGAGCTGGCCTTCGACGAGGCCTGCGGCGACTGGCTCGATGCCCAGCCAGGCTTGCCTGTCATTGCCTGTGGCATGGTCGGCAGTGCGCAGGGCTGGCGTGAAGCGCCGTACTGCGACACACCCGCCAACGTCGCCAATCTCGGACATTCCCTGCAAAGCGTTCGCAGCCTTCGCGGTGTCGATGTGCACATCGTGCCGGGCGTGATCCAGCGTTCACGCTTGCCCAATGTCATGCGCGGCGAAGAAACCCAAGTGCTCGGTGCCTTGCACAGCCTGCCGGACGAAGCGGTGCTGATCGGCCTGCCCGGCAGTCATTCGAAATGGGTGGAAGTGACCGATGGCCGCATCGTGCATTTCGATACCTTCATGACCGGCGAGATCTTCGCCGTGCTCAGTGACCACAGCATTCTCGGCCGCACCCAGCAACGGAGTGCGACCTTCGATGGCGTGGCCTTTGATCGCGGCGTGCAAGTGGCATTGTCGGTGGACGGCCAGATCGGCCCGTTGTCCACCGTGTTCAGTGCCCGCAGCCTGGGCTTGACCGGCGAGTTGAGCGCCAGTGCCCAAGCGGACTACCTCTCGGGCCTGTTGATCGGCCATGAGCTGACGGCGTTGGCCCAGGTACAACGCCGACGCCGCGACAGCCTGCACCTGCCGACGGTGGTGCTGATCGGCAACTCCCAACTCTGTGTCCGTTATCAACGGGCCCTCGACGCCTGCGGTTTCGCCCGGGTGGTCCTGGCCGAACAGGCCACCGAACGCGGTTTGTGGCAACTGGCCGTGGCGGCCGGGTTGCTCGATTCCACCGCCCCCTGAACCTGACTGGAGGTCTGACATGCTCACACAAGCACTGGCGCACAACGGGCTGATCGCGATCCTGCGTGGCTTGCGTCCCGAAGAGGCGGCGGCCATTGGCGAGGTTCTGTACAGCGCCGGATTTCGCGTCATCGAAGTACCGCTCAATTCCCCCGAGCCGTACGAAAGTATTCGCATCCTGCGCAGTACCTTGCCCGCCGATTGCCTGATCGGTGCCGGCACCGTGCTGACGCCGGAACAGGTGGAACAGGTGAAAGCCGCCGGTGGCCAAGTGATCGTCATGCCCCACAGCGATCCGAAGGTGCTGCGTGCGGCGAAAGCGGCGGGCTTGTATTTGTCGCCAGGCGTCGCCACGCCCACCGAAGCCTTCGCCGCACTCGCCGAGGGCGCCCATGTGCTGAAGATGTTCCCCGCCGAGCAAATGGGCCCGGCGGTGGTCAAGGCCTGGCTCGCGGTGCTGCCGGCCGGGACCGTGCTGGTGCCGGTGGGTGGGATTACGCCGGACAACATGGCGGTCTTCGTCGAAGCCGGCGTCAAGGGTTTCGGCCTCGGTTCCGGGTTGTTCAAGCCGGGCCTGACAGCGGATGAAGTGGCGGTGCGCGCCAAGGCCTATGTGGCCGCATGGAATGCCTTGAACTGAAGACTTTTCCAGCGCTCCGTGCGCTGCATCTGACAAGAGAGCCAACAAGATGAAAATCACCAAGCTGACCACGTTTATCGTTCCGCCGCGCTGGTGCTTCCTCAAGGTCGAGACCGACGAGGGCGTGACCGGTTGGGGCGAGCCTGTGGTCGAAGGCCGTGCCCATACGGTGGCGGCTGCCGTTGAAGAATTGTCCGACTACCTGATCGGCAAAGACCCTCGCAACATCGAAGACATCTGGACCGTGCTCTATCGCGGCGGCTTCTACCGCGGCGGGGCCATTCACATGAGTGCCCTGGCCGGCATCGACCAGGCGTTGTGGGACATCAAGGGCAAGGCCCTGGGCGTGTCGGTCAGCGACCTGCTGGGCGGCCAGGTGCGGGACAAGATCCGTGTGTATTCGTGGATCGGCGGCGACCGGCCGGCGGACACCGCTCGCGCTGCGAAAGAGGCGGTGGCGCGGGGCTTCACCGCAGTGAAGATGAACGGCACCGAAGAGCTGCAGTTCCTCGACACCTTCGAGAAGGTCGACCTGGCCCTGGCCAACGTGGCGGCGGTGCGCGATGCGGTCGGACCGAACGTCGGCATTGGCGTGGACTTCCACGGCCGGGTGCACAAGCCGATGGCCAAAGTGCTGATGAAGGAACTCGACCCCTACAAACTGATGTTCATCGAAGAGCCGGTGCTCAGCGAAAACTATGAAGCCCTCAAGGAACTGGCGCCGCTGACCAGCACCCCGATTGCCCTGGGCGAGCGGTTGTTTTCCCGCTGGGATTTCAAGCGCGTGCTCAGCGAGGGCTACGTGGACATCATCCAGCCGGACGCATCCCACGCCGGTGGCATCACCGAAACCCGCAAGATCGCCAACATGGCCGAGGCCTACGACGTGGCGCTGGCGCTGCACTGCCCACTGGGCCCCATCGCCCTGGCGGCGTGCCTGCAGCTGGATGCGGTCTGCTACAACGCGTTCATCCAGGAGCAAAGCCTGGGCATCCACTACAACGAGAGCAACGACCTGCTGGACTACATCAAGGATCCGCAGGTGTTCGACTACGACAAGGGCTTCGTGAAGATCCCCAATGGCCCGGGCCTGGGCATCGAGATCAACGAGGAATACGTCATCGAACGCGCGGCCATCGGCCACCGCTGGCGCAACCCGATCTGGCGCCATGCCGATGGCAGTTTTGCCGAGTGGTGAGTCAGGCCTGACCCTGTGGGAGCGACTTTGCCCGCGATGAGGATGTATCAGTCACACATGTGCCAACTGACACATCCTCATCGCGAGCAAGCTCGCTCCCACAATTTGATCTTCGCAAGCAGGGAGATCTTCTTCGATGCACCCGTTTCCTCAATAAACATAAGAAGAGGCACCTCACATGCAAGCGCACACCCTGAGCGCGCAGGCGTCGTTGGTGACGCCCAGCCGCAAGCGTTTTTTCATCATGGTCCTGCTGTTCATCACCGTGGTGATCAATTACCTGGACCGCAGCAACCTCTCCATTGCCGCCCCCGCGCTGACCAGCGACCTGGGCATCGACCCCATCCACGTCGGGCTGATTTTCTCGGCGTTCGGCTGGACCTACGCCGCCATGCAGATTCCCGGTGGCTGGCTGGTGGACCGTGTGCCGCCGCGCATTCTCTATAGCGTGGCGTTGCTGTTGTGGTCGGTAGCCACGGTGATGCTGGGGTTCGCCGCCAGCTTCATCGCGTTGTTCGTGCTGCGCATGGCGGTCGGTGCTCTGGAGGCGCCGGCTTATCCGATCAACAGTCGCGTGGTGACCACTTGGTTTCCCGAGCGCGAGCGGGCCACGGCCATCGGTTTCTACACCTCCGGGCAGTTTGTCGGGCTGGCCTTCCTGACGCCGGTATTGGCCTGGCTGCAACACGCCTTCGGCTGGCACATGGTGTTTGTCGCCACGGGCGCGGTAGGGATTCTCTGGGCGGTAATCTGGTACGCGGTGTATCGCGAGCCCCGGGATTTCAAAGGCGCCAACGCCGCCGAAATCGAGCTGATCCGTGAAGGCGGCGGGCTGGTGGATATCCAGGCCGATACCGCCAAGGTCAAGGCGAAATTCAGTTGGTCCGACCTGGGCATCGTCCTGACGCAACGCAAGTTGTGGGGCATTTACCTGGGGCAGTTCTGCCTCAACTCCACGCTGTGGTTTTTCCTGACGTGGTTCCCCACCTACCTGGTGAAGTATCGCGGCATGGATTTCATCAAGTCCGGCTTGCTGGCGTCGTTGCCATTCCTCGCGGCGTTTGTCGGCGTGCTGTGCTCCGGGTTCTTCTCCGACTGGTTGATTCGTCGCGGCGCCACCGTGGGGTTCGCGCGCAAGCTGCCGATCATTGGTGGGCTGCTGATCTCGACCTCGATCATCGGCGCCAACTTTGTCGAGTCGACGCCGCTGGTGATCGCTTTCCTGGCCCTGGCGTTCTTCGGCAATGGCCTGGCGTCGATCACCTGGTCGCTGGTGTCGACCCTGGCCCCGGCACGATTGCTCGGGTTGACCGGCGGGGTGTTCAACTTCATCGGTAACCTGGCGGCCATCGCCACGCCGATCGTGATTGGCTTCCTCGCCAGCGGCGATTCGTTCGCCCCGGCCATTACCTATATCTCTGTCCTGGCATTGGCTGGCGCGCTGTCCTACATCCTGCTGGTCGGGAAGGTCGAGCGCATCGAGTTGTAGTCCGACGGGGCGGGCGACCATAATGCCGCCCGTTCCCCGCTCACTGTTGAAGGCCGGCTATGCAGCAAGACGATCCAAAAATCACCAAGGACGCCGCGCCTACAGGCACGCAGACATTGCTGCGTGGTCTGGGCGTGGTCCAGGCGGTCGCCAGCGGCGCCCGTGACTTGAAGGAAATCGCCCGGCTGATCGGCACCACCCGCAGCACCACCCATCGCCTGGCCAGTTGCCTGGTGGACGAGCGTTACCTGCGCGTGGTGCCGCAAGTGGGTTACCTGCTAGGGCCGAAGTTGATCGAGTTGGGCTTCCAGGCCCGGGAAGAACTGCCACTGGTGAGCTTGGCGGGGCCGTACCTGGACGAGCTGTCGGCGCTGACCGGAGACACCGTTCACCTGGCGATTCGCGAGGGCGACGAAGTCTTGTACCTGCTGAAGAATCCGGGGCGTAACGGCCCGGAAATGCGTTCGCGCGTAGGCCATCGCATGCCGTTGGCGCGCACCGGGATCGGCAAGGCGCTGATGCTCGATGACACTCAGGAACAATGGAAGCGGCTGTATGAAATCAGCCTGCCGGCGGGTGGGAAAAATCAGTTCTGGCCCCAGCATCAGGAGCAGTCCTGGGAGCAGTTCCAGCAACGAATGCTGGAGTACGTGGCGGGGGGCTACGCTTTCGACCTGGAGGACAACGAACCGTCGATTCGCTGTGTGGCGGCGCCGATCCGTGACGCCGGCAAGCGCATCGTCGCTGGTATCAGCATCGCCAGCACCGTGCCGTACATGCCCCTGGAAAAGATGGCCGAGCTGATTCCCCTGGTCAAAGGGGTCACAGCCCGGCTGTCGGCGGAGCTAGGCGCCAAGGTCTGACGAACGTCAGGCCTTGAGCGTCGCCATGTCGATGACGAAGCGGTACTTCACGTCCCCGGCGATCATGCGGCTGTAGGCCTCGTTGATCTGGCGGATGTCGAGCATTTCAATGTCGCAGCTGATGTTGTGTTCGGCGCAGAAGTCCAGCACTTCCTGGGTTTCGGCGATACCGCCGATCAACGAGCCGGCCAGGACACGACGACCCATGATCAAGTTGGCCGCATGGACTGGCGGATCAATCGGCTCGACCAGGCCCACCAGGATGTGTACACCGTCGAACCGCAGGGTACTGAGGTAGGGGTTGAGGTCGTGCTGCACCGGAATGGTGTCCAGCAGGAAGTGGAAGCGTCCGGCCGCGGCAGCCATCTGCTCGGCGTCAGTGGACACGATCACATGGTCGGCGCCCTGGCGACGGGCTTCTTCGGCCTTGCTGGCCGAGCGGGTGAACAACGTGACTTCGGCGCCCATGGCCTTGGCGAACTTGATGCCCATGTGGCCGAGGCCGCCCATGCCCAGCACGCCGACCTTGTCGCCGGCCTTCACGCCGTAGTGCTTGAGCGGCGAGTAGGTGGTGATGCCAGCACAGAGAATCGGCGCGGCACTGGCCGGGTCGAGTGCTGCCGGGATGCGCAGCACAAAGTGCTCCTTGACCACGATGCTGTTGGAGTAACCGCCCATGGTGTGGCCGCCGCTGATACGGTCCGGGCTGGCGTAGGTCTGGGTCATGCCTTGGTAGCAGTATTGCTCCAGGTCGGCGTGACAGGCTTCACACTCGCGGCAGGAATCGACCATGCAGCCAACGCCCACCAGATCGCCGACTTTATAGCGGGTGACATCCGCGCCGACGGCGGTGACTTTGCCGATGATTTCATGGCCGGGCATCAGTGGATAAACGGCGATGCCCCATTCGTTGCGGGCCTGGTGAATGTCGGAGTGGCAGACACCGCAGTAAAGAATGTCGATCGCCACATCGTCGGCTCGCGGGCTGCGGCGCTCGAACTTCATCGGGGCGAGGGGAGCGGAGGGCGATTGGGCGGCATATCCGATGGCTGTGTACATGATGGACCTCGCTAAGCAGTGAACGGTGAGGGTTTCATTCTGGGAGTCCTGGCGGCAGGCGGCGATGGTAATTCCTCCGCCTGTCATGCCTAATCCTCCGGTCTTGGCCAGGATTTGATCCTATGTGACGCCAGACCTGCGATGATGGTTTCATCCCTTTTTTCGTGAAGTTTTCGCCATGTTGTTGACCCGCCATCTCGATGCCAACGCTACGCTGGTCTCATTGATAGAACCCTTGGCGACCCGCGACGGTTTCGTCCCGACGCCACTGCCCGGCGTACATGTGCTTCGGGCCAGCCAGGACGTCGCGCGTGGCCCGCAGCTCTACGAACCGAGTCTGGTGATCATTGCCCAGGGTAGCAAACTGGCGTATCTGGGGCCGCGCACGCTGGAATATGGCGCCGGGCATTATCTGATCCAGGCCTTGCCGGTGCCATTCGAATGCGAAACCTACGCCATGCCCAATGCTCCACTGTTTGGGGTTTCCGTTGCGATCGATCGGGCGATGCTGGGGGAACTGGTGTTGGCCATGGGGCTGGTGCCGGGTCGAAACCTGGCGCCGCAGACGCCGGAATCAATGACCTGCGCAGTGCTCGATGACGCCATGCGTGGATGTGTCGAGCGCTTGTTGCGCTGCTTGCACGATCCGTTGGAGTGCCAGGTCATGGGCCAGGCGCGGCTGCGGGAGTTGCTGTTCGTCGCGTTGCGCGGGCCTCAGGCCGACGTATTGCGGGCGCTGGTGGAGCAGCATGGGCAATTCGCTCGGATTGCCGCTGCCCTGAGTCATCTGCATGCGCATTTCACCGAGCCGCTGAACGTCGAGACACTGGCCAGTTGCGCGAACATGAGCGCCTCGACCTTTCATGAGCATTTCAAGCGCAGCACCTTGCTCTCGCCGGTGCAGTACCTCAAGCGGTTGCGCCTGCTCAAGGCCCAGCGGCTGCTGCTCATCGACGGCATGGGTGTGGCCCAGGTGGCGCATCAGGTGGGGTATCAGAGCCCGTCGCAGTTCAGTCGGGAGTACAAGCGCTACTTCGAGCGCAACCCCGGGGAAGAGCGCGCCGCCTGATCCTGTGATGTTCACCTGTGGGAGCGAGCTTGCTCGCGATAGCGGCGGTTCAGCTTGCATCAATGTTGAATGGGCTGCCGTCATCGCGAGCAAGCTCGCTCCCACATTGGGTTGCGGTGTTCCTTGGATGGCGGGCAACAAAAAGGCCCCCATTGCGGGAGCCTCGATGTTCAGCGTGTCGGCTTACATGTTCGGGTAAGTCGGCCCGCCAGCGCCTTCCGGCGACACCCAGGTGATGTTCTGCGCCGGGTCCTTGATGTCGCAGGTCTTGCAGTGCACACAGTTCTGGGCGTTGATCTGGAAGCGCTTCTCGCCGTCTTCCTTGGTCACCACTTCGTACACGCCAGCCGGGCAGTAGCGCTGGGCCGGTTCGTCGTACAGCGGCAAGTTCTTGCTGATCGGGATGCTCGGGTCGGTCAGCTTCAGGTGGCAGGGTTGTTCTTCTTCATGGTTGGTACCGGAGATGAACACCGAGCTGAGTTTGTCGAAGCTGAGCTTGCCGTCCGGTTTCGGGTAGTCGATCTTCTTGCAATCGGCGGCCAGCTTGAGGCAGGCATAGTCCGGCTTGTTGTCGTGCAAGGTGAACGGTATTTTGCCGCCGAAGATGTTCTGGTCGAGCCAGTTGAAACCTCCGCCGATGATCGCGCCGTACTTGTGGATCGCCGCGCCGAAATTGCGGCTGGCGAACAGTTCTTCGTACAGCCAACTGTTCTTGAAGTTGTCGACGTAGGCGGTCAGTTCATCACCGCCTTCGGACTCGGCGAACAAGCGATCGGCCACGGCCTCGGCGGCGAGCATGCCGGATTTCATGGCGGTGTGGCTGCCCTTGATCTTGGCGAAGTTCAGGGTGCCGAGGTCGCAACCGATCAGCGCGCCGCCCTTGAAGACCATTTTGGGCAACGAATTCAGGCCGCCCTTGCAGATGGCACGGGCGCCGTAGCTGACGCGCTTGCCGCCTTCCAGGTACTGCTTGAGCACCGGGTGATGCTTGAGGCGCTGGAACTCGTCGAACGGCGACAGGAAGGTGTTGCTGTAGGACAGGTCGATAATCAGGCCGACCACCACCTGGTTGTTTTCCAGGTGATAGAGGAAGGAGCCGCCGGTGTTCTCGGTGCCCATGATGTCCAGCGGCCAGCCAGCGGTGTGCACCACCAGGCCGGGTTGATGCTTGGCCGGGTCGATTTCCCAGATTTCCTTCAGGCCGATGCCGTAGTGCTGGGCGTCGGCCTCGCTGTCCAGGTTGAAGCGCTTGATCAACTGCTTGCCGATGTGACCACGGCAGCCTTCGGCGAACAGCGTGTATTTGCCACGCAATTCCATGCCGGGGGTGTAGAGGCCTTCCTTCGGCTTGCCTTCGCGGTCGACACCCAGGTCGCCGGTGATGATCCCGCGTACCACGCCATTTTCGTCGAACAGCGCTTGCTGGGCGGCGAAGCCGGGGTAGATTTCCACGCCCAGGTTCTCGGCCTGCTGGGCCAGCCAGCGGCACAGGTTGCCCAGGGAAATAATATAGTTTCCTTCGTTGTGCATGGTCTTGGGCACGAAGAAGTCAGGGATTTTGCTCGCGGCCTCGGCGTTTCTCAGGACATAAATGTCATCGCGTTTGACAGGCGTATTCAGCGGCGCGCCGAGTTCTTTCCAGTCCGGGAACAGTTCGTTCAGGGCGCGGGGCTCGAACACCGCGCCGGAGAGGATGTGCGCACCGACTTCGGAACCTTTTTCGACCACGCAGACGCTGATTTCCTTACCGGCTTCGGCGGCCTTCTGTTTCAGTCGGCAAGCGGCAGACAGGCCAGCGGGGCCGGCACCGACGATGACCACGTCGAATTCCATGTATTCGCGTTCCACAGGCTATCTCCTACTCAAGGCTCACAGTTTTTCTAATTGGAGGTTTGGCGTCGCATCCGTTGTTTCCTTCGCGAAAAGCGACGAAAGCGACAATGGATGAACCGCGGGTCTCTCTTAAGCGGCGCATTATATCTACACCACTCTCAGGGTCCAATACAAACGTTTGTTTGAAATTGCCGCAGCCCAGATAAATCACTGACGTACGGCTTATGACTGACCATTTTGCCGTATTGACCGGAATAGGTGTTCCGGTCAAGATACGGGCGGTTTTGCGCTCGCCGTAGGCTGACTGTTGGTTTCAAGAGCACCTCTAAAGACAGGGCGAAGGCAGCACAAAGTGACGTATTGCGCGGTTCCGAGGCGCAGTTTACACGCCGCGATAATGAATGACCCATCGGTCATCACTGACGAATGGTCTTCACTCCCGTGAGCAGGGTCATGTGTAGTTCATGCCGGCGTTTTTAGAGGTGCCCTTGCGCCCATGAGCATCAACCGCCAGGTTCGCCTAGGCGACTTTTTTTCACCGGAGAGTAACGAGGAATCCATGAAGGTTCTTGTAGCTGTCAAACGAGTGGTCGACTATAACGTCAAGGTTCGCGTCAAGGCGGACAGCTCCGGCGTCGACCTCGCCAACGTCAAGATGTCGATGAACCCTTTCTGCGAGATCGCCGTGGAAGAAGCCGTACGCCTGAAAGAGAAAGGCGTGGCAACGGAAATCGTCGTCGTCTCCATCGGCCCGACCACCGCCCAGGAACAACTGCGCACCGCGCTGGCACTGGGTGCCGATCGCGCCATCCTCGTCGAATCCGCCGAAGACCTGACTTCCCTGGCCGTGGCCAAGCTGCTCAAGGCCGTTGTCGACAAGGAACAGCCATCGCTGGTGATCCTCGGCAAGCAAGCCATCGACAGCGACAACAACCAGACCGGCCAGATGCTCGCGGCATTGAGCGGCTACGGCCAGGGCACCTTCGCGTCCAAAGTCGAAGTGTCCGGCGACAGCGTTGCCGTGACTCGCGAGATCGACGGCGGCGCGCAGACCGTTTCCCTGAAACTGCCGGCCATCGTCACCACCGACCTGCGTTTGAACGAGCCGCGCTACGCGTCCCTGCCAAACATCATGAAAGCCAAGAAGAAGCCGCTTGAAGTGCTGACGCCTGACGCTTTGGGCGTTTCCACCGCCTCCACCAACAAGACCCTCAAAGTCGAAGCACCGGCTGCACGCAGCGCGGGCATCAAGGTCAAGTCGGTGGCTGAACTGGTCGAGAAACTGAAAAACGAAGCGAAGGTAATCTAAACATGACTATCTTGGTAATCGCCGAACACGATAACAACGCGCTGGCTCCGGCCACGCTGAACACCGTTGCTGCTGCCGCCAAAATCGGTGGCGATGTGCACGTCCTGGTGGCCGGGCAGGGCGCAAGCGCCGTTGCCGAAGCCGCTGCGAAAATCGCGGGCGTGGCAAAAGTGCTGTCGGCCGACAACGCCGCCTACGCACACCAGTTGCCAGAGAACATTGCGCCGCTGGTAGCCGAGCTGGGCAAGGGCTATAGCCACATCCTGGCGGCCGCCACTTCCAACGGCAAAAACATCCTGCCACGCGTCGCCGCTGCGCTGGACGTCGACCAGATCTCCGAGATCATCTCGGTCGAAAGCGCCGACACCTTCAAGCGTCCGATCTACGCCGGTAACGCCATTGCCACCGTGCAATCGACCGCATCGGTCAAGGTCATCACCGTCCGCGCCACCGGTTTCGACCCGGTTGCCGCCGAAGGTGGCTCGGCTGCCATCGAAGCCGTCGGGGCTGCCCACGACGCCGGGATCTCCAGCTTCGTCAACGAAGAACTGGCCAAGTCCGATCGTCCTGAACTGACCGCTGCCAAGATCGTCGTTTCCGGCGGCCGTGGCATGCAGAACGGTGACAACTTCAAGCACCTGTACGCCCTGGCCGACAAGCTGGGTGCTGCTGTCGGCGCTTCCCGCGCGGCGGTCGACGCAGGTTTTGTGCCCAACGACATGCAGGTCGGCCAGACCGGCAAGATCGTTGCGCCACAGCTGTACATCGCCGTCGGTATTTCCGGCGCGATCCAGCACCTGGCCGGCATGAAGGACTCCAAGGTGATCGTAGCGATCAACAAGGACGAAGAAGCGCCGATCTTCCAGGTGGCCGACTATGGCCTGGTAGCGGACCTGTTCGAAGCCATCCCTGAGCTGGAGAAGCTGGTCTAATCCGGCGTCTTCACTTATAAAGAGCCCGGCCCTTTGGCCGGGCTTTTTATTTTCCGCACTGATTGTTTCGCTGCAAGGGGAGCGTATCGCCATGGATCTGCGTCGTTTGACCGGCTGGTCGTTGCTATGGACATTGGCGGTCATGCCGGGCCTGTCTGTCGCCGCCGGCAAATGTGAACGGCTGATCGCCACCGGCAGCCCGGACGCGCCGCCTTACCTCTGGCAAGACCCTCAGGACCCCAAGCACCTGATCGGCGCTGGCGCAGACCTGCTGGCGCAAGTGGCGGGCGAACTGGGGATCAAGATCGAGCTGCTTTACGCTGGCAAGCGTGCCCAGGCACTGGACGAAGTGCGCAGTGGGCGCATGGACCTGCTCACCGATGCGCCACTGACCAGTACGGGGCTTGAAGCGCTGGACTACGTCCACCCGCCCTTGCTGGAAAACGATTACCTGGTCTGGACCCGCAAGGATTCGGCACTGGTCATCAATCAACCCGAAGACCTCCAAGGACATTCCGGGGCCCTGTCGGAAAAGGCTCGTATGACCCAGGGATTTGGCGTTTTTGCTGAGCAGAAATTAACCTTGGTGCGCACGCCTAACCTGACCCAGGCTTTTCAGAAATTGCTGCTGGGAGAGGTGGAATATGTCCTGGCGGGTCGCTATTCGGGCCTGGCGATGGCGCAGACACTGGGCATGGCCAACGACCTGCAAGCCGCACCGCAACCGGTGGACAGACCCGGGCTGTTCCTCGCGGTTTCCCATAACTCCGCCTGCAACGACCCATGGTTACGCGGACAGCTGGCGCAAAAGATGACAGAATTGGCCGCGTCCGGTCTGACGGAGGCTGTGTTGCAGCGCAATCTCGAGCGCTGGAAAACACAGTTGCAGCCACCTGTCAGTGCCCCAAAACAGTAGGGAACATTAGTGACTATTCGACCTCTTTTCGCTGCCCTGGCCGTTCTGGCTCTGGCGGGCTGCGCAGCCGATCCGGCGCCGAATGAACAGATCCGCCTGACCGAACAGGCACTGCAGCAAGCCCGGGCCGTTGGCGCTACTGCCGACGAAGTGCCCGAATTGAAACTGGCTGAAGAAAAATTCGCCCGCGCCAAATCCAACATGGCCGACGAGTCCTACAAGAAGGCGCGCATGCGGGCCGAACAGGCTGAACTCGACGCCCGCCTGGCCGAAGCGAAGGTGCTGACCCTCAAGAGCCAGGAGCAACTGAACGTGCTCGACACCCGCATCAAGCGCTTGCGCAAACAGCTGAGGGAGGACGCCCAATGAAGCACTCCCACGTATTGGGCGGTCTGGTCCTCGCCGGCCTGGCCAGCTTGTATGGTTGCGCCGGCCAACGCAGCGAAGCGGCGCTCGAGCAGGCCAGCACCGATTTCCAGAAGGTCAAGGAAGACGCCAACGTATTGCGTGCCGCGCCCCGGGACGTGATCCGCGCCGGTGAATCCCTGGCCCGTGCCGATCGCTTGTCCAGCTACTGGGGCAGCGGCGAGGATGTGCAGCATTACGCCTACCTGAGCCAGCGCTACAGTGCGATCGCCCGGGAGCACAGCAATCAGGTGCTCAACGAAGAGCGCGCGGCGAAGCTCGAACTGGAGCGCCAGCGCCTGCAGCTGGCCCTGCGCGAATCCAAGTTGCTGAGTGTGCAGCAGCAGGGCAAATGGCTCGAAGAACAGATCATGGCGATGGCGACCACCCAGACCGATCGCGGCCTGGTAATGACCCTGGGCGACGTGCTGTTCGACACCGGCGAAGCGGAACTGAAGAATTCGGCCAACCGGGTGGTGCTCAAGATTGTGCAGTTCTTGCAGCTCAATCCCAAGCGCGTGGTGCGTATCGAGGGGTACACCGACAGCACGGGCGGCAAGCAGGAAAACCTCAAGTTGTCCCGAGACCGCGCACAGTCGGTTGCGGATGTGCTGGTGGACCTGGGGATCGATGAAAAGCGCATCCAGGTCGAAGGCTACGGTGATGAGTACCCGGTGGACGTCAACGCTACCGAGCGGGGCCGGGCACAGAACCGTCGCGTTGAAATTGTGTTTTCCGACGAAAAAGGCCAGCTCGGCGCCGCCCGCTAAGGGTTGCGTCACTGGAAAGCCCGGCCCCTGTAGAAGGCGCCGGGTTTTTTTGGCCCTGCAATCGATGCGCGATGAGTACAGTTAGAGCTGTCACTCCACTGTACTGTCGAGTAATCTGGCAACTGTCCCAGTACACTTCTAAACTGTTCCGGTATCGTTTCCCACAAGAATAAAATGCCCGTGAAATCGAGTGCTGCGTCATGACTAACCTCCTGCTCTATCAACGTATTGCTCAACAGCTGGCTGAAGACATCCGGCGCGGTGTGTATCAGCCCGGTGAACGCGTGCCTTCGGTGCGCAAGATGAGCTCGCAGCTCAACGTCAGCCACGCCACGGTGTTGCAGGCCTACGCGAACCTTGAAGATCAGGGGCTGATTCGCGCACGGCCGCAATCGGGCTACTACGTGCACCAGACACCGGCCCTGACGGCACCGACGCCGGACATTGCCCGGGTAGAGCGCCCGGGCCTGGTGACGCGCAGCAGCATCATCCAGCAGGTATTGGTCGAGTCGCGCCGCGAAGGGGTGTTCCCCCTGGGCGCGGCGGTGCCGAGTGTCGAGTACCTGCCTGTCCGGGCCTTGCATCAGCAGTTGGCCAAGGTCACGCGCTTCCACAGCCCACGGGCGTTCAGCTACATGTTCAGCCCGGGCTTCGAGCCGTTGCGGCGCCAGGTGGCGATTCGCATGCGCGATGCCGGTGTCGTGGTGGACCCTTCCGAGGTGGTGATCACCCACGGCTGCGTCGATGCGCTACAGATGTCCTTGCGGGTGCTGACGCGGCCGGGGGACTTGATCGCCGCCGAGTCGCCGACCTATTACGGCTTGCTGCAACTGGCGGATCTGTTGGGCCTCAAGGTCATCGAGATCCCCAGCGATCCGGTCACCGGCATGAGCCTGGAGGCCTTGCAGTTGGCGGCCAACCAGTGGTCGATCAAGGCGCTGGTATTGACCACGCGCTTGAGCAATCCCCTCGGCGGCACCATGCCCGAGGAGCGGCAAAAGCAACTGCTGCGCCTGGCGTCGGACTTCGACATCCAGATCGTCGAGGACGATATCTATGGCGAGCTGATGTTCGAGCAGGGGCGCACCAAGGCCCTCAAGGCCTACGATCGGCTAGACCGGGTCATCTACTGTTCGAGCTTTTCCAAGACATTGTCGCCGGGTGTGCGCATCGGTTGGATGATCGCGGGGAAATTCCAGCAGGAAATCCAGCGGCTCCAGACCTTCAGCACTCACTCGGCGTGCAGCGTCACGCAGATGGGCATTGCCGCCTACCTGGAAAACGGCGGCTATGACCGGCACCTGCGCTATATCCGCCAGGAGTACCGCAAGAACCTCAGCGCCTTTCAGCTGGCGGTGCAACAGCACTTCCCCGAAGGCACGCAAATGAGCCGTCCCAACGGCGGTTTCATCCTGTGGGTCAGCCTGCCGGGACGGGTCAATACCCAGGAGTTGCATGTGCGGGCGCTGCAACAAGGCATCAGTATCGCGCCAGGGCTGATTTTCAGTAACACCGAGCAATTCAATCACTGCATTCGCTTGAACTGCGGTACCCCCTGGAACCGTGAGGCAGAGCGGGCCTTGATGACGCTGGGGTTGTTGGCGACTCAATTGTGCCAAGAAACGGCCAACGGGCTCCTATAGAAATCAGCGGTTTAGCTTGATGTGCTTGTCAGCGCCTCATTATCAGGCGAGCATGGGGTTTTCTGCCGTCAGTACCGTTGTGTCTATGAAAGCCAATGTTCCTGTTGCCTGGATTTTGATCGGCCTGTTCAGTGTCTTCCAAATGGGAGGCGTCGTCTTGGCGGCTCCGGCGCAGGAAAAACCGGCCATCAATGCCACGAAGAATGCGCCGAAAAAAACCGCAGTGGCCAAGAAGCCTTCCGCTAAAAAGGCGACTGCGACGAAGAAAAAAAAGCGTGCGCCCATTGCTTCCAAGAGCAAATCCGCCCATGAGGTCGCCAAAACTCCATTGCCGCCGGCCAAGCTGGACCTGAGCCTGCCCCATGACATGGTCGAGCAGTTGGAGCCACCGGGTAAGGTTGCGCCGCTCAAGCGCGAACCGCTCTTGCCGTCCATGTTCGGAGATAAACCCGGACCGTTCCAGCTCAATGGCCGGTTGTTGAGCAATGAAATGCAACTGCCGCTGCGCAATCAGGAGCGTAACGAGGTGGAAGGCGCAGCGCTGGATTTCGAATTCAAGCAGTAAGCCTTCCACTGGACATGCAGCTCGTCGCTGACCGTTCGGTCATTTGGCCAACGGTAAAAAAACACGCAGACGGTAATTTAAAACGAGTGTTTTAGCCGTTACTCTGTCTTCTGTTATTCATCATTACCCGCCGCGAGGATGTTGTCGTCATGAAGTGCCGTGAAGGCTGTGGCGCCTGTTGCATCGCCCCTTCCATCAGCTCACCTATCCCTGGCATGCCCCAAGGCAAACCGGCGGGAGAACGTTGTGTGCAACTGTCGGTCGATAACCTGTGCCGGATCTTCGGCCAGCCGGAGCGTCCGGCGGTGTGCTCGGCGTTCGAAGCCGACATCGAGGTGTGCGGCGGCAGCCGTGAAGAGGCTATCCGCTTGATCGGTTGGTGGGAGCAAGTCACGGCAGCGTAATGGGTCAATGAACAGATCCGAAATGAACGAACTTGGACAATAAGGAAAAAACTATGGGTTCGCTGCATCGTATGGCTGTGTTGTGTGGGTTGACCGTGTTGCTGGCGACGGCCACCGCCCAGGCAGAGGACTGGCAGGTTGCCAAGGAGAAGGAGGGTATCAAGGTTTCCCTCAGTGAAGTGGCGGGCTCCAAGTACAAGGCCTATCGCGGCGTGACGGTGATGAAAACCACCATGGCCAAGCTGCGGGCCCTGCAGGAAGACGTTCCCGGCGCCTGCGCCTGGATTCATGAGTGCAAGAGCCAGAAACTGCTCAAGCACGAAGGCGACAAGAGCTGGACTTATACCCAATTCAACACGCCATGGCCGGTGACACCACGGGACTCGGTGCTGGAAGTCACCACCGAGGAGGGGGCCGACGGCAGCCTGACCCGCAAGCTCAAAGGCGTGCCGACATACCTGCCTGAGGAGCAAGGTTTCGTACGGGTGGCCCAGGTTGACGGTTTCTGGAAATTTACGCCAAAGGGCGCGGACCAGATTGAAGTCGTTTATCAGGTCCACACCGAGCCGGGTGGGGACGTGCCGTCCTGGCTGGCGAACAAGTTCGTGGTGGATGCGCCGTTCAACACCCTCAAGGCCCTGAAGGAACGCGCCGAAAAGTGATCACCAAGGCTGCACAAGAGAGACCGCCCCCGAGGCGGTCTTTTCATTGGGTACCGTCCAAGCACCCAGCGGAACGATTGTCCGCCCCCCAATGTCGAGATGAAGGTAAGCCAGGCCCTGAATTGATCAAGGAGACACTGATGCAAAAGTGGGAAATCACTTTCATTGACGATCACGGTGAAACCACCGTCGAGCAGTTCGACTATGACCACCAACCCACCATGGAGCAGGCCGCCCAACTGATTCGCGAAAGGTTGCTACCCGTGCTTACCCAGTTGGACCTCAACGACCTGGTGGACCGCACCGAAGACCCGACAGTCAAGAACCTCAAGTCCCAGAACAGTATCGAAATCCTCAGCATTACACCGATTTCATGAAACGTTGCCTGGTCTCGCTTGGCAGTGGCCACCACTTGCGGCTACTCTGCAATTGAGATCAGCGAAAGGATCGCCAAGGTCCGGTCTTGTCAGCTACATGCTTGTGTCCCGACGGCCATTTGATGCCGTATCGCTTGCAGCCTGAAGGCTTCACGCACGGGAAGACGGAAAGTCTATCCATCGGTTTTAGGAGGACGTTTCATGAGCACAGCCTATCAAGAAGACATCAGCACCAGCGTATTGCGCCGCATGAAAGAAGGCGGTTTCGATTTTTCCCGATTCCATCCCATTGAGTTCTACGCCATTTTCCCGGACGAGGAGCGGGCGCGCAGGGCGGCAGGTCATTTTCGGGGCGAATCGTTGAACGCGCAGATCAGCGCACGGGACGACGGGGCTTGGTCATTGGAACTGAGCCGGGTGATGTACGCCACTTACGATGATATTGGCGACTTCGAGCAAGACTTCGAGGCAGTTGTCGAACCCTTGGGGGGTGTTATCGAGGGTTGGGGCGTCAAGCAAGAGATCCGGCGCCTGCAGGCCTGACAGTCACTCATCGCAACCACAGCAACGGCTGACCTTTGTGTCGGCCGTTTTCATGTCTGTGAGCTAACCGAGGGTCCCTGTGGGAGCCGAGCTTGCTCGCGATGGCGGCTGCACGATCAACATCTTATCCGCTGACACACCACAATCACTTCCCCAGGTTTTGTACCTAACTGTATCCAGACCAAGCCGCTTCGTTTTTCCATGGCTATGCTCAGGAGAGCGACGCCCCTGCGTCGCAATGAAGCGGGGGGCGGCGGGTTGGGGGCATTTGCCGCACCATAAAAGTGCGCGGCCTCTCAATGGAGATTCCAACCCGTTGATCATAAAGCGTTTATGCCGATGGCACGGGGCTTGCGAAGCCTTGCTGCCAGGGTGACAAGGAGCACGGCATGATCCGCAGCGGTTTTGATGAAATGTACGATGCCGACGGCCAGGTCCGCCCGCACTACCAGGCGTTTGCCCGCTGGCTGGCCGACACGCCTGACGAGCTGCTGGCGCAACGCAGGCGCGAAGCCGATCTGTTGTTTCACCGTGCTGGCATCACCTTCACGCTCTACGGGGACGAGCAGGGGACCGAGCGCCTGATCCCGTTCGACACGATCCCGCGCAGCATCCCGGCCAGCGAATGGCGGGTGGTCGAACGTGGCTGCATCCAACGGGTCAAGGCGCTGAACATGTTCCTGGCCGACCTCTACCACGAACAGCGGATCATCCGGGCCGGCATCATCCCCGCCGAACAGGTGCTGGCCAACGAACAGTACCAACTGGCGATGCAAGGGCTCGATCTGCACCGTGACATCTACGCGCACATTTGCGGTGTCGACCTGGTACGCGACGGTGACGGCACCTACTACGTGCTCGAAGACAACCTGCGTACGCCCAGCGGCGTCAGCTACATGCTCGAAGACCGCAAGATGATGATGCGCCTGTTTCCCGAACTGTTCGCCGCCCAGCGCATCGCCCCCATCGATCATTATCCGAACCTGCTGCTCGACACCCTGAAAAGCTCCAGTCCGCTGGACGACCCCAGCGTCGTGGTACTGACGCCGGGGCGTTTCAACAGTGCATTTTTCGAGCACGCTTTCCTGGCCCGGGAGATGGGCGTGGAGTTGGTGGAAGGCGCTGACCTGTTCGTACGGGATGACAAAGTGTTCATGCGCACCACCGACGGGCCGAAGGCGGTGGATGTGATTTACCGTCGCCTCGACGACGCGTTCCTCGATCCACTGGCCTTCAATCCGGATTCGATGCTCGGTGTACCAGGGCTGTTGTCCTCCTACCGTTCCGGCAATGTGGTGCTGGCCAATGCCATCGGCACGGGGGTGGCGGATGACAAGTCGGTGTACCCCTTCGTCACCGACATGATCCGTTTTTACCTGGACGAAGCGCCGATCCTGAAGAACGTTCCCACCTGGCAGTGCCGTAATCCTGCAGAGCTTTCCCATGTACTGGCGAATCTTCCCGACCTGGTGGTCAAGGAAACCCAGGGCTCCGGCGGGTATGGAATGCTGGTGGGGCCGGCTGCGACGACGGCGCAAATCGATGCCTTTCGCGAGCGGATCAAGGCCAGGCCGCACGCCTACATCGCCCAGCCGACGCTGTCGCTCTCGACGTGCCCGACCTTTGTCGAGAACGGCATCGCCCCGCGTCACATCGACTTGCGCCCGTTTGTGCTGGCCGGCCGCGAGACCCGCGTGGTCCCTGGCGGGTTGACACGGGTGGCGCTGCGCGAAGGCTCCCTGGTGGTGAACTCATCCCAGGGTGGCGGTACCAAGGACACTTGGGTGGTCGAGGATTGAGGAGCTGCCATGCTGAGTAGAACCGCCTCGGACCTGTACTGGATGTCGCGCTACCTGGAGCGGGCGGAAAACCTCGCGCGGATGCTCGACGTCAGTTATTCGTTGTCACTGATGCCCCAGGACGGGCGTGGCGACGGCCTGCACGAACTGGCCATGCCATTGCTGATCACTGGCACGCTGGACGATTACCGGGAGCGACACGGCGATCTGCACGCCGAGCGCCTGCTGCATTTCTTTGCCCTGGAAGCGGCCAACCCGGCCAGCATCTACAGCTGTCTCGGTTCCGCGCGGGCCAGTGCCCATGCGGTACGTGGCCGAATCACCGCCGACATGTGGGAAAACATCAACGCCACCTGGCTGGAAATTCGCGGTATCGGCCAGCAAGGCTTGAATCGCTACGGCATGAGCCGTTTCTGCGAGTGGATCAAGGAGCGCTCGCACCTGTTTCGTGGCGCGACCTACGGCACCATCATGCGTAACGACGCGTTCCGGTTCATACGCCTGGGGACCTTTATCGAAAGGGCCGACAACACCCTGCGCTTGCTCGATGCCCGCTACGAAATGGCCGGCGACCAGGCCGACGCAGTCAGCGACGGCACGGCCCACGCCTACTACCAATGGAGCGCCTTGTTGCGGGCCTTGTCGTCCTTCGAGGCCTACACCGAGATCTATCGTGAGGCCCCGGGCGCTCGCCATGTGGCTGAGTTGCTGCTGTTGCGCGCCGACGTGCCGCGCTCGCTGCGTGCCTGTACCGAAGAAATCGACCAGATCCTCGCGAGCTTGCCGGGCACCAACGGTCGGCAGGCACAACGGCTGGCGGCGGAAATGGACGCACGCCTGCGCTACACCGGCATCAATGAAATCCTCGACGGGGGCCTGCATGCCTGGCTCACCGAATTCATCCCACTGGTCCGTGAACTGGGCAACACCATTCACAGTTCCTACCTGGAGGTCATATGAGACTCTCGATCAGCCACGAAACGGCCTACCACTATGACGATCAGGTTCGCGCCAGCATCCAGTACCTGCGCCTGACGCCCCACGACAGCGAACGCCAGCATGTGCTGAGCTGGCAGCTTGATTTGCCACGGCCGGTGCGGGCGCAACTGGATCCGTTTGGCAACATCCTGCACGTGCTGACCCTGGATGAACCCCACGAAACGGTCATCATCGGCGCCCGCGGACAGGTGGATATCGATCCGTTGCGCGAAGCCGAACACGAGAGCCAGTCGGCGCTGCCATTCCTGCGCTTCACCCGGCTGACCGAGGCGGACGAGGCCCTTCGAAACTTCGCCGCGCAGCAATGCCAGCAGCGTCGCGACCGCACCGCGTTGATCGACCTGATGCATGGGTTGAACCAGCACATGATCTACACCCCTGGCACCACGGCAGTCGAGACCAGCGCAGCCCAGGCGTTCGCCGGTCGTAGCGGGGTGTGCCAGGACCATACCCATGCCTTCCTGGCCTGCGCTCGTAGCCTGGGTGTGCCGGCGCGGTATGTGTCGGGTTATCTGTTCAGCGAAGAGAGCGAGCACCTGGCGAGCCATGCCTGGGCAGAGGCCTGGCTGGACGACGCCTGGTACAGTTTCGACGTGACCAACCAACTGGCCCGCCCGGAGCGCCACCTGAAACTGGCCGTGGGCCTGGATTACCTGGACGCCTGCCCAGTGCGTGGCATGCGCCGCGGCGGTGGTGGCGAGCAGATGCATGCCAAGCTGGTCGTGACTCCGGCGCCGGTGATCACGGTGCAACAACAATAACCTCGCCTCCGTAGGAGCTGCCGAAGGCTGCGATCTTTTGATCTTTTGCTTGAAACTCAAGCGTCGAGGAAAAGATCGCAGCCTCGTTGTACTCGTCAGCTCCTACGGCTTGAGGGGACAACCTCGTCACAGTGGTAGCGGATTATTGGACCGGGGGTTGCTTGCGTCCCGCCATATGCTTCAAGTAACCCACCAGCAAATCCAGCTCCGAATCCGGCAACACCGCTGCCGAGAACCCGGGCATCTTGCCCTGGGGCCAGTGTCGCAGGCCTTGGGGGTCGCGAATGTAGCGCTTGAGGAAATCCCCGGAGAAGTATTCGGTGGGATTGAAAGGAATGTTCAGGTCAGGGCCGAACTGTGCATCGCCAGCGCCATTGAGCCGATGACACGCCAGGCAGTTCTTCTGGAACAGCTCAAAACCTTTATTGATCGGGTCGTCCTTGGCCAGGTTGGGCGCAGGTAGCAGGGCCGGGAAGCGTTCAGCCACCGCCGACAGGCGCTTGATGCTCGCCACCGCATAGGGCCATTGTTCCGGGCTGATGCGGCCTGCCTGCGGGTCGGTCCAGACCAGATAGAAAGGCCCGGCACTGGACTTGCCTTCCCCCAGCGACGGCCACGGCCTGGCCGGGTCTTCGATCGCCAGCCAGGCCCGGGCCCCGCTCTTGTTGAGTAATGGTGCCGCGGGCATTTCGGCAGCGAAGCCGTCCAAGGCAACGGCCTGCAGGTGGTCGTCCGGCTGGATGCCCGTCAACAATGACGTCAGCGGCACGGCTCGATAACTCATGGGTTTCTTGTAGGAAACGTCCTCAGCAATCTCGACCGTTTGAGCGTCCGGATGCTTGAGCAGTTCTTCGGTTTGCCAGGTACGCGTGCTCGCGCCAAACTCCAACACCAGTTGCGCGGCATACAGGGGCGTGCTGAGCAGCAACGCCCCGAACACAATGAGAGCTTTCAAGTCGATCGCCTTCCATGTCGAGGGGTGGCTGCAAAGGTTGGCACAGCCATCGCGGCTCGAATAGTGAACCCATCACATTTTTTGGCGACACAACGTATTGGATGAAGCAGGTGCCCCCGCGCAGGATTCAGCCAATCACCTTGGTGATATTCGGCAAAATCAACAGCAGCGTCGTGGCAAAGAGAATGAGTCCGGCTTGACGAACTTTCGAATGTTTGAACATGGCTGATCCGCCTTTTTTGTTATGTCCTGAAAACCAGCCTGCATATCCATGACAGCTGGCGTTGCACTTCCTGTTCCGACAAGCGCCTCGGCAAAACCCGACGACTAACTTGTACAAGGATTACATTAGGGGCCGCAGCCGCCTTGGCTTAGATCCAATTCGTATCAGCTTGTTAAATATCGCTATTAAAAAGGTATGAGGCCTAGTGCCACCTTCCTGCTGGCCCTTTTGCTAGACAGCTTGCCCTCCTGAATCGGTTAACCCGATAGCTCGCTACCGTTCGTCTGAGCGTGCCCGTCAACGCCATTGAGCGCTGTGGTCATTGAATCCGGCGCCGCTGGGCTTATGGTTGGAGGCGTCGCATTACCCCCGTGGTTTAGAGGAAGTCATGACCCAAGCTTTGATTTTCGACGCATTACGCACGCCTCGTGGCAAGGGCAAGGCTGATGGCGCCCTGTACAGCGTCAAGCCGGTGAACCTGGTGGGTGGCTTGCTCAGTGCCCTGCGCCAGCGCATGGATTTGGACACCAGCCAGGTCGACGACATCGTGCTCGGTTGCGTAACGCCAGTGGGCGAGCAAGGTGCCGATATCGCCAAGACCGCAGCGTTGGTGGCCAATTGGGATGTCAGCGTGGCGGGGGTGCAACTCAATCGTTTTTGCGCCTCGGGCCTGGAAGCGGTGAACCTGGCGGCGATGAAGGTGCATTCCGGTTTCGAAGACCTGGTGGTGGCCGGCGGCGTCGAATCCATGTCCCGGGTGCCCATGGGCAGTGATGGCGGTGCATGGGCGCTGGACCCGCAATCCAACCTGCAGGGCCACTTCATTCCCCAGGGTATCGGCGCCGACCTGATCGCCACCCTGGAAGGCTTCAGCCGCGAGGACGTCGACAGTTATGCGTTGCACTCCCAACAAAAAGCGGCACGCGCCCGGGCCGACGGTTCGTTCGATAAGTCCCTGGTTGCCGTGCGGGACCAGAATGGCATCGTGTTGCTGGACCACGACGAATTCATCCGCGCCGACTCCACCCTCGAAGGTCTGGGCAAGCTCAAGCCGAGTTTCGAAGCCATGGGCCAGATGGGTTTCGACGGCACGGCGCTACGGGTCTACAGCCATGTCGAACGCATCCATCATGTGCACACGCCGGGCAACAGCTCCGGCATCGTCGATGGCGCGGCGCTGATGTTGATCGGTTCCGAAGCCAAGGGGCGTGCCATGGGCCTGCAACCCCGGGCCCGGATCGTCGCCACGGCCGTCACCAGTACCGACCCGACCATCATGCTCACCGGCCCGGCGCCGGCCACCCGCAAGGCCCTGGCCAAGGCCGGGCTGCGGGTGGAGGACATCGACCTGTTCGAAGTCAACGAAGCCTTCGCCTCGGTGGTGCTCAAGTTCATCCGGGACATGGCCATCGATCCCGCCAGGGTCAACGTCAACGGTGGCTCCATCGCCATGGGGCATCCCTTGGGGGCCACCGGCTGCGCAATCCTTGGCACGTTGCTCGACGAATTGGAGGCGCGTCGCCTGCGCTATGGCCTGGCGACCCTCTGTGTCGGCGGCGGCATGGGCATTGCCACCGTCATCGAACGCCTCTGAGCCCCTTCAAGGAACATTTTTCATGACCGCTGCCATCCGTTACGAAACCGGCCAGGACCGGATCGTCGTCCTGACCCTGGACATGCCGGGCCAGAGCGCCAACACCATGAATGCGCGCTACCGCGAGGCCATGGCCGCTTGCGTTACCCGTTTGAAGGCTGAAAAGGACGCGATTGCCGGTGTGATCATCACCTCGGCCAAGCAGACGTTCTTCGCCGGTGGCGATCTCAATGAACTGGTCAAGGTCGGCAAGCCCGAGGCCAAGGCATTCTACGACATGGTCCTGCTGCTTAAAGCGCAACTGCGAGCCTTGGAGACCCTGGGCAAGCCCGTGGTGGCAGCCATCAATGGCGCGGCCCTCGGCGGTGGTTGGGAGATCTGCCTGGCTTGTCATCATCGCGTGGCGCTGGAGCAGCCATCGGTGCAGCTCGGCTTGCCGGAGGTCACTCTCGGGCTGCTGCCGGGGGGCGGCGGAGTGGTGCGGATGGTGCGCCTGCTCGGTTTGGAAAAGGCCCTGCCGTATCTGCTCGAAGGTAAGAAGGTCAGTGCACAACAAGCGCTGCTGGCCGGATTGATCGATGAGCTGGCCAAGGATCGTGAGGAACTGCTGGCCAAGTCCCGGGCCTGGATTCTGGCCAATCCCAACGTCGTGCAACCCTGGGATGCAAAGGGCTATCGGCTCCCAGGCGGCACGCCGTCCGACCCGAAGGTCGGGCAAATGCTGGCGATCGCCCCCTCGATCCTGCGCAACAAGACCCAGGGCTGCCTGCCGGCACCGGAGAAAATCCTCTGCGCGGCGGTGGAGGGGGCCCAGGTGGATTTCGACACTGCGCACCTGATCGAAACCCGCTACTTCACCGAACTGACCACCGGCCAAGTGGCGAAGAACCTGATCGGTACCCTTTGGTTCCAGCTCAACGAGATCAAGGCCGGTGGCTCTCGCCCACAAGGTGTGGCGCCTTATCTGACGGAAAAAGTCGGCGTGCTCGGTGCAGGCATGATGGGGGCGGGGATCGCCTATGTCAGCGCCCTGGCCGGCATTGCCGTGGTCCTCAAGGACGTCGACCTGGCGGCCGCCGAGAAGGGCAAGGCCCGCTCGGCGGCGTTGCTGGATAGAAAGGCCGCCCGCGGCCAACTCACGGCCGAGCAGCGCGACGCCACGCTGGCGCGGATTCAAGCGACCGACAGCAATGCTGACCTGGCCGGTTGCGACCTGATCATCGAAGCGGTGTTTGAAGATCGCGCCCTGAAAGCCAGCGTGTCGGCTGCGGCCCAGGCGGTGGCGGGCGACGACGCAGTGATCGCTTCCAACACCTCGACCTTGCCCATCACTGGCCTGGCCATGGCCGTGCCGGATCCGACGAAGTTCATCGGCCTGCACTTCTTCAGCCCGGTGGAAAAAATGCCCTTGGTGGAGATCATCAAGGGCGCGCGTACCAGTGATGCCACCCTGGCCCGGGGTTTCGATTTTGTCCTGCAGATCAACAAGACGCCGATTGTGGTCAACGACAGTCGCGGTTTCTTCACGTCGCGGGTGTTCGGTACCTTTACCCATGAGGGCATCGCCATGCTCGGCGAGGGCGTGAGTGCGCCGATGATCGAGACCGAAGCGCGCAAGGCCGGGATGCCGGTCGGGCCTCTGGCGATCTCTGACGAAGTTTCCCTCAGCCTGATGAGCCATATCCGCGCGCAAACCGCCAAGGACCTGCACGCAGAAGGGAAAACGCCGATTGAGCACCCGGCATTCGCCGTGATTGACTTGCTGCTCAACGAATACAAGCGGCCGGGCAAGGCCGCCGGCGCCGGTTTTTATGAATACCCGGCCAACGGGCAGAAGTACCTGTGGCCGCAGCTCAAGAGCCGCTTCGAGCAAGCCGATGGGCAGATTTCGCCCCAGGATATCCGTGATCGCCTGCTGTTCATCCAGGCCTTGGAGACCGTGCGCTGCGTGGAAGAGGGGGTGCTGACGTCGACGGCCGATGCCAACATCGGCTCGATCTTTGGCATTGGTTTCGCGGCCTGGACCGGCGGTGCGTTGCAATTCATCAACCAATACGGCCTGCAGGACTTTGTCGGTCGCGCCCAATATCTGGCCGAGCAATACGGCGAGCGCTTCTCACCGCCGGCCCTGTTGCTGGAGAAAGCCGCCCGGCACGAACGGTTCTGACAGACCAGGGGAAAGGGGCTTGCCTTGGAACCGTGTTTCAGGGCAGGCTCTGGGGTGTGCAATATTCCCATCATCGTGTCAGGTATTTTTTATGTCGCTACGCATCTGCATTCTGGAAACCGATATCCTGCGTCCGGAACTGGTCGACCAATATCAGGGTTACGGGCAGATGTTCCAGCGCCTGTTTTCACAGCAGCCCATCGCCGCCGAATTCATCGTGTACAACGTGATGGAGGGGCATTACCCCAGCGATGACGAGGTGTTCGACGCTTATCTGGTGACGGGCAGCAAGGCTGACTCCTTCGGCACCGACCCTTGGATTCAAACCCTCAAGACCTACCTGCTGGAGCGCTACCAGCGGGGCGATAAATTGCTCGGTGTGTGCTTTGGCCATCAGTTGTTGGCGTTGTTGCTGGGCGGCAAGACCGAACGCGCCACCCAAGGCTGGGGCGTCGGCACCCATCGCTACAAACTCGCCGCCAAGGCGCCGTGGATGAGCCCGGTGATGGAAGAGCTGACCTTGCTGATCAGCCATCAGGACCAGGTCACTCAACTGCCAGAAAGCGCGACCGTCATCGCCTCCAGCGATTTCTGCCCCTTCGCCGCCTATCACATCAACGACCAGGTGCTGTGCTTCCAGGGCCACCCGGAGTTCATCCACGATTATTCCCGGGCCTTGCTGGAGATTCGTCAGCAGCACCTCGGCGAACAGATCTACAGCCAGGGCATGGCAAGCCTGGCCCACGAGCATCATGGCACCACGGTGGCGGAGTGGATGATGCGTTTCGTCGCACACAAGCCGCAGGCCGAAACCACCCAAGGCTAACGATCACCGCTCCCACAGGGTATTTGGGTAGGCCCCAATCCGAAACAACTGTGGGAGCGAGCTTGCTCGCGATGAATGCCACCAGACACCCTCGAAAAACGCTTGCCTACAACCACCCTGATCGCTTGAAGCTCCACCACAACGAGGAGCATCCCACCGCAATAACCCCCAGCACCGCGAAATACCCATACTGCCAACTCAACTCCGGCATGTCCTGGAAGTTCATCCCATAAATCCCGGCCACGGCCGTGGGGAACGCCAGGATCGCCGCCCACGCCGCGAACTTGCGCTGCACCACGCTCTGGCGCGACGCCTCAAGCAGCACGCCGACTTCGATGGTCTGGCTGGCGATGTCGGCCAGGGTCGCCAGGTCTTCCATTTGCCGCGTGACATGGATCTGCACATCGCGGAAATAGGGGCTCATGTTCTTATCGATGAAGGGGAAGTCGAGTCGCTGCAACTCTTCGCTGATCTCCACCATCGGTGCCGCGTAGCGACGCAGGCGCAACACGTCGCGGCGCAAGCTGTGCAGGTTCTGAATATCCCGCTCGTTCAGGGAACTGCACATGACGTTGCGTTCCAGCTCATCGATTTCGGCGTGAATGGCTTCCCCCATCGGCTGATAGTTTTCAATCACGAAATCAAGGATGGCGTAGAGGACGAAATCTTCCCCATGTTTCAGCAAAAGCGGACGTGCCTCACAACGTTGTCGGACGTGTGCGTAGGAGGCTGAATGACCGTTGCGAGCGGTGATGATGTAGCCCTTGCCGGCAAAGATATGGGTTTCGATGAACTGCAGCTTGCCGTCCTTGCGTATCGGCGAATACGTGACGATAAACAGCGCATCGCCAAAGGTCTCCAGCTTGGGCCGGCTGTGCTTCTCCATGGCGTCTTCGATGGCCAATTCGTGCAGGTTGAATTGACGTTGCAGATTGGTCAGCTCCAAGGCACTGGGCTCTTCGAGACCGATCCACACAAAATGACCAGGTTTGGCAGCCCAGGCACTGCCTTCGTCGAGGGTGATATTGGTGACTTTCTTACCGGCGCTGTAGACCGCAGCAGCAACGACTCTACCCATAATGGTGGTTCACTTCTTATTGGAAAATGGCAGTGGCAGGCAACGCTCAGCTTAGCGCGCCCTGTAGCTTGAGAGTCAGCAAAATCTGCGGAGTTCGGCGGCAAAAGAAAACCCGCCGAGGGGCGGGTTTTCCATTACGCGGCTTGTAACTGCCGGTCCATTGTCGCAATGCATTCACGCATTTGTTCACGGCATTGGGCGATGAGCCGGGGCATGTCATCCATGCTCAATCCGGCCGTAGGAATCGCTGGCAACGAGCGTATGAGGATGTCACCGCTGCGCCAGCGATCGAGGCGCATGTGCTTGATGTAGCTGCTGACGCACACCGGAATAATCGGGACCCCGGCGGCGATTGCCATCTGGAATGCGCCTTTCTTGAAAGGCAGCAGATCTTCGCCCAGATTGCGCGTGCCTTCCGGAAAAACCCAGATCGAGGTGTCCTCGTGCTGCAACGTATGGGTGGTGGTCAGCATCGACCGTCGTGCCTTGATCGCGTTGCCACGGTCGATCAACACATTGCCTGCCAGCCAGAACAACTGCCCGAACAGCGGCACCCATTTCAGGCTCTTCTTGCCGATGCACACAGTACGGCGCGGCACTACGTTGCCGAACATGAACAAGTCATAGTTGGATTGATGGTTGGCGATGATCACGCAGCCGTTGGGCTTATCCACCAGGGTGTCGACCTGCGCCCGGACCCGCAGGCGCAAGATGCACATGGCCGGCAAAGCGTACAGCCTTGCGCATAAACGGCTGTTGTCCGGATTGAACGGTCTGCACAGGCCCAGAATCACCCCGAGCACACCCGCCAGGACAAAGTGCAGGCCCATCAACAACATACGCAATACAAACAGCATCTACAGGCCCCATCGGGACAAAAGGTGGCGCAGTGTACGGATGTGCACTGTTTTCGGCAATTGCCCCTATAGAGGTAGGAAATGGATGATGTTTAAGCGCATGTTTCCACATTGCGTGATGGAAGCGGCCTAGAGCGGTTGCGGACTTTTAAACGACGCGCGTAGGAAAAAGCCCCGCTCTAGGGGAGGGGGGCATCTGTGGGCCCGTAGGAGCTGACGAGCGGAGCGAGGCTGCGATCTTTCCCTTAGCAATTGAGTCCGGAGCGAAAGATCAAAAGATCGCAGCCTCGCTCCGCTCGACAGCTCCTACAAGCGTCAGCCCATATGCTCCTGATCCAGCAAAATCGCAGTGTCCAGCGTCTCCAGCAGGGCCTTGCGAACTTTCAGTTTGGTGTTCTTGTGGGCGGACATGTTGATTTTCTTCAACTGACGCGCTGCTTCCAGGGCCGCGCCTTGCAGTTCCTCGGCCGACACCACCTTGTCGAGGAAGCCCGCATCCACAGCGCTCTGGGGATTGAACATCTCGGCATTGATCACCGAACGGTGAAACGCCGACTTGCGCAGGCGATCACGCGCCAGCTCGATACCGGCGTGGTGCATGGTCATGCCGATCTGCACTTCGTTCAGGCCAATGCTGAACGGCCCTTCCACACCAATGCGGTAATCCGCCGAGAGCAGCAGGAACGCCCCCTTGGCCACCGCATGCCCGGGGCAAGCGACAACGACAGGGAAGGGGTGCGACAACAGGCGACGGGCCAGCGTCGAGCCGGCCGTGACCAGGCTTACCGCTTCCTTGGGACCGGCGGTCATCACCTTCAGATCGTAGCCACCCGACAGAATCCCCGGCTGCCCGGTAATGATCACCACCGCCCGATCCGCCGTCGCCTGGTCCAGCGCAGCGTTGAACGCGGCAATCACATCCGGCGAGATGGCATTGACCTTGCCGTTGTTCAAGGTCAGGGTCGCGATACCGTCTTCGAGATGGTAAGCAATCAAGTCGCTCATGACGCTATTCCTTGTAAGAGAAGTGTCGCAGACGTTACCCACCGCCGCAGGCCAGGTAAAGCACCGTGACTGACCCACCGGTCAGCCCTAAGCCCCGTAAACAGCCTGGCCCGCCCATCCCACCAAGCCTTCATCTATAGAGCCTTGCCTGTACAGCCCCGAAGATTGGCCGGTTTGCCCTGCCCAGACGCGTTTGAAATGCCCAACGAAGCTTAACCGCATGAAAATTCTGAAAAAAACCTTTGCCATCGGAAAAGCTTTCGACTACATTAGCGCGCCTCGACAGACTGAACAGTTTGCCGAGATACGGTGAAGTGTCCGAGTGGCTTAAGGAGCACGCCTGGAAAGTGTGTATACAGGAAACTGTATCGAGAGTTCGAATCTCTCCTTCACCGCCAAATTCGATACACACAAAACCCCTGGTTTCCCAAGAAACCAGGGGTTTTGTGGTTTCTGCCGTCTGAAAAAATAGCGATCTCGACACTATCCGCCCAGCCCCTTCGCCAAACAGCATCAGGCAAATCTGCAACAGCATCGAGCAACAGCCGCCAAGCGCATGCCGTTAAGGTTTCCCTTTATCGACTGCATTGCTGGAGAGAAAACATCATGACTACGCGGATGAGTTTGGCTTCGAGCCTTCAGGCTGTCGCTTTGTCCTGGATCGTTTCATCGAGCCCCGTCTGGGCATCGGAAACAGTGACTCACGCCAATACGGACCTGGTGCGCCAGGCGTTCATGAACTGGCAGCAGGGCAAAGGCACGGTATTCGACTTGCTGGCGCCCGGCGCCATATGGACTGTCAGTGGATCGAGCCCGGTTTCAGGCGTGTATAGCAGCAAGGCCGATTTAATGGAGCAAGCCGTAAGGCCCATCACTGCGCGGCTGGCGACGCCTATTTCCCCCACTGTCCAAAGCATTGTCGCCGAGGACGATGTCGTGGTGGTGCTGTGGAACGGTGAGGCAACGGCCCTGGATCGTAAGCCTTACCGCAACACTTACTTGTGGCATATGACATTCAAGGACGGCCAGGTCACCGAGGTACAGGCCTTTCTGGACACCTACGCGTTGAACGATCTTATGCGTCGCGTAGAACCTGCGAAGAAATAAGTCAGCGCTATGTGTCCGACATGCCGGGCACATCCATGTTGATCTTGCGCCAGGCGGCTTCGGCAAAGCTGTAGGCCGAAAAAGCGATCAGGCCCAGCGCCATCGCCATCAAGAGCACACCGCCAGCCGGCAGGTTCTGCAGCGCGTCGAGGGCGTCTTTCATGCCGGGTGGGTCCATGGCCTTGTAGGTCGAGCCGCTGATGCTCAGCAGCAGGGCGATTTCAATGAAGACGACGCCGCGGGCGATCAGACCGAAGCGCGATACCGGGCGCACATAGCGCATGACGTCTTCGTCCGCTTCAAAGTACTTCTCGAACGACGCCTTCCAACCCTTGATGATGTGAGCGATGCCCACTCCGAAGGGCACCAGGGCGATGAGGTAGATCAGCAGGTTCGAATGGTCCCAGGACAGCAGGCGTGCCAGCAGGTCCTGGGTCTGTCCGCCACCGGAGCCGCCGGAGCTTTTCAGCCCGCTGACGAGCAGGCTCAACGCGAAGAACGCCAGCGCGCCGTTGATGAGCCCGCCCGCCAGCAAGCCTGCGCGGATCACCAGGCCCTTGAGTTCCTTGCCGTGATGATCGACATCGCGAGTGGCCTGCAACACGCGCCATCCGGCGAAGGCGAGCAGGCCCATCACCACCAGACCCACCAGGGCATGGCCGAAGGGCTGGCTCAACAGCGTTTCCAGGCTGCTGTGGCTGTCTTTCGGATTGCTTGAGTCGCGAGCCGCCAGCAGGGCGAAGATACCCATGATCAGGTAAATAACGCCTCGAGCGGCGTAGCCACCTCGTGCCAGGAAAACGAGGCTTTGGTGTGGGGACATAGGAACAGATTCCAAAGAGGTCATACAGAAGCAGACCCATGGCATGGCGAGTGGGTTCGATCAGTGTGATAGCGGTAGCGGCGGTGTTGATCCTGCGTTGATTTTTAGAGTGGCAATGCGTCCGTGGCGAGGGAGCTTGCTCCCGCTTGAGTGCGAAGCACTCACAGGAAGGCGACACAGACAACCTGGCTACGCCGACTCAAGGCCTGGAAGTCCCTAGCCATTGTTCAACGGCAACTGCGGACTGTCCGGATTCAACTGCTGGCGCCTGAACTGCCCCGGCGGCTGTCCATGTATCTGGCGAAAACGCCTGGAAAAATAAGCCTCGTCGGCAAAACCGCACAACCTCGCCACTTCGCCCACAGGCCGTGTGCCATTGAGCAAGTAATTGCGCGCCGCATGCATGCGACGTTCGAGCACCAGTTCGGTAAAGGTCTTGCCGATTTCCTTGCGCAGCCAGTGGGTCAGGTACGTCGGCGACAGGTAGGTCGCCGCCGCCACTTTGATGAGGTTGAGGTCCGGGTCGGCGATGTTCTTGCGCAGGTATTCGGACATTCGGCCCAGCGCATCGCGTCGGCTGACTTCGGCGGCGTTTTCTTCGGCCAAGCGCTTGAGCGGCTCGGCGTACAAGGTACAGACGCCGCCGATCAGTTGCAGCAACAAGCCCTTGAGCATCTCGCGGGTACCGAATTGTCGATTCTCGTCCAGCGCGCGCATCTGCGTGATCAACGCGCACACCTTGGCGAAATCGTCGTCGCCGAGAATGAAGTCCAGATGCTCTTGGAAACGAAACGGCGAGAGTTCCGGCGCCAGCAGAATCGAGACTTCTTCCAGGTCCATCGGGTCGCACTGCAAATGTGGCAACAGGAACGTCTGGGAAAAATTGATCACCATGAAGTTGCTGTCCGCCGGGTGCGGAATCACATGCACGCGGTGAGGCAGGATGAAGGCCAGGGTGTTGCGTGGAAACGGACGCTCGACGTTGCCAATGTGTTGCACGGTGTCGCCACCGAGGTTGATCTGGATCTGGAAGTACTCATGGCGATGCGGGCTGGTTTCGGCGCGTCGGCCCTTTTTGTCGCGGATGTAGAAGTCCGTCAATTCGCTGCGTTGCTGCATGACATAAGTGGGGACTCGGCTCGGTGATGACATCTCCTGGGAATCCTTTGCGGGGCATGGCGGTGACGACGATTGTGACGGTGCATCTGGCCGATTTTCAAGGCGTTATACGATGACGGGGTTCCTGGGCTGAATTTTCTGTGGCCCGAGGATGGCGGCTGGTTGTCCAAAACGACAAATTCATATTTTTGATATTTGTTCTTTAAAAACAGTTGCTTATCTGTATTTATAAAACGCTTATAAAAAACTCGGCGATCTTGTTTTTTTGGACAGGTTTCTTGGGCACGGTTTCAACCGGGAAAAATGATCTAACACCTCAGTTGATTTTGAATGGTTGTACGACCACTGTTGGGTCACGCAACCCGACCCTCCATCCAAAAACAATCAAAGGTGCGCACATCATGAGCCTGTTCCTGTTTCACCCTGACCCTCCCGACTGCTCCTGCGACAGATCCTGTTGCAAGGCCTCTTTGAACACCTGACACCGGCTGTTCGCCTTTCATTCCTGTAGCGATTGTTCTGCCCCGGCATCGAGGGCATTGATTTCGGCTGCTCGTAAACATTTCGACGCTTCTAACAATAATGAGGTCCACCATGTCGAATTCCCACACCTCCCAAATTGCCAGCGTCCGGGACGCCGCGGTGCCTGAGCGCCTGCCGTCGCGGCGGCGTTGGTTCATGCTGTCGTTGCTGCTGATCGCGACGATCATCAACTACATCGATCGAGTGAATATTTCGATTGCCGCACCCTTCCTTGCCAAGGACCTGGGCCTGGACAAGGTCGAGATGGGGCTGATTTTTTCTGCGTTTGCCTGGACCTACGCCATTGCGCTGGTACCCGCCGGGTTCATCGCCGATCGCTTCGGTTCCCGGTTCACCTACGGGGTGTCGCTGATCAGTTGGTCGGCCGTCACGGTGTGCCAAGGCTTTGCCACGGGCTTCGCTTCGCTGTTCGGTCTGCGCCTGGCGGTCGGTGCGATGGAAGCGCCGGCGTTTCCGGCCAACAGCCGGGCGGTCACGGTGTGGTTCCCGGCGCGTGAACGGGGCCTTGCCAGCAGTATTTACGTCTGCGGCCAGTACCTGGGCACGGCGCTGTTTACTGGTGCGCTGCTGTGGCTGGCGACTACCTACGACTGGCGCCATGTGTTCTACAGCACCGGTGCGCTCGGCATCGTTTTCGGTGTGGCTTGGCTGTTCCTGTATCGCGACCCGATGAACTGCAAGAAGGTCAGCAAGGAAGAACTCAAGTACATCGAAGCCGGGGGCGGACTGGTCAAGAGCAGCCAAGAGCGAACCCGGTTCAACTGGCGCCAGATCGCCGAGCTGTTCAGCTATCGGCAGGTCTGGGCGATCTGCATCGGTAAGTTCGCCAGCACCTCGGCGCTGTACTTCTTTCTCACCTGGTTCCCCACGTACCTGATCGAAGAACGTCAATTGACCATGATCAAGGCCGGGATCTTCGCCGTGCTGCCGTTCGTGGGCGCGACAGTAGGAATCCTGCTCGCCGGGATTGTCTCCGATCTGCTGATACGCCGGGGCTATTCGCTGTCCTTTGCCCGCAAGTTGCCGCTGGTGGTCGGCTCGATGCTGGGCATGTCCATCGTGCTGGTGAATTTCACCGATTCGAACGTGATCTGCATCGCCGTGCTGACAACTGCCTTCTTTGCCCAGGGCATCGCTTCGTCCTCGTGGGCGGCGGTGTCGGAAGTGGCGCCCAAGGAACTGATCGGGCTGACCGGCGGGATCACCAGCCTGGCGGCCAACATCGGCGGAATTGTCACCCCCATCGTGATTGGCGCGATCGTTCACAAGACTGGCTCATTTGCCTTGGCCTTCTGGTTCATCGGCGGTGTGGCGCTGATCGGCACCTTGTCCTATTCGTTGCTGCTTGGCCGTTTGTATCGCATTGAACTCAAGGCGCGCTGAGCCCGGAAAAAAGCTGTTTTTCTCCAATACGAGGCGGCATTCCTCCAACTTAGCCAGGGGTTGCCGCCGTACGCTGACGCTTCCATCAGGACTTTTACCAGGATGAACATGCCCGAGTATGTCTTTACCCCGGACCTGCCAGTGACCCTACCGGTTGTCGGCACTCCGCAGCGTTTTCCCGTCGGCCGGGTCTTTTGCGTCGGTCGCAACTACCCTTGGCCCGATACCCAGGGGGAATCCCGAGTTCCCCCCGTGTTTTTCATGAAGCCTGCCAGTTGCGTGGTGGAGGCGACCGGCGACGTGACGTTTCCATCGGTAACCGAGGAGTTCGCTCACGAAATCGAATTGGTCGTGGCCATCGGGGAGGGCGGCGCCAACATCCCTGAGAGCCAGGCGCTGGCCTATGTGTGGGGCTATGCGGCAGGTTTGGATCTGACCCGGCGTGATGTCCAGCGTGAGGCCAAGCGCAACGGTTTGCCGTGGGAGGGTGCCAAGGTGTTTGACGGCGCCGCGCCGATGACGGCCATTGTGCCGGTGTCGCGGGCGGGGCACCCCGAAGGCGAGTTGTGGCTGAACGTGAACGGTCAAGAGCGCCAGCGCGACAGCCTCGGCAGCCAGATCTGGTCGGTCAGTGAAGTGATCGCCCGCATCTCCCAATCGGTGGCGCTGCGGGCCGGCGACCTGATCATGACCGGCAGCCCGGCAGGTGTCGATGTGCTGCAGCCGGGGGATGTCATCACGGCCGGCATCGATGGCATCGGCGAACTGGAAATGCGCGTCGGTCCGCGTCTATCTGACTGAATTCGAGAAGGGAGAATCCACATGTCCAACACATTGAAAGTGGCTCTGGTGACTGGCGCCGGCAGCGGGATTGGCCGAGCGGTGGCCCTGGGCCTGATGGCAGACGGCTACACGCTGGTGCTGGCCGGGCGCCGCCCCGAGCCCTTGCAGGCATTGGTCGAGTTGGCGGCCTGCGAGGGGCGCGAAGCCCTGGCGGTGCCCACCGATGTGCGCGATACGGCCAGTGTCGATGCACTGTTTGCCGCCATCGCCGAGGCCTATGGACGCCTGGACGTCGTGTTCAACAACGCCGGCGTCAATGCACCCGCCGTGCCGCTGGATGAACTCACGTTCGAGCAGTGGCGAAACGTGATCGACACCAACCTCAACGGGGTTTTCCTGTGCGCCCGTGGTGCCTTCGGCCTGATGCGCCGGCAACAGCCCCAGGGTGGGCGGATTATCAACAACGGATCGATCTCGGCCCACACCCCACGGCCGTTCAGCAGCGCCTACACGGCCAGTAAACACGCGGTGCTGGGGCTGACCAAATCCCTGGCCCTGGACGGACGCGAATACAACATCGCCTGCAGCCAGATCGACATCGGCAACGCCCTCACCGAAATGTCCGTGCGCATGACCAAGGGCGTGCGGCAGGCCAACGGCAGCATCGCGGTGGAACCGATGGTGGACGTCAAGCATGTGGCCGACGCGGTGCGCTACATCGCGGGCCTGCCGTTGTCGGCCAACGTCTTGAACATGACCGTCATGGCCACGGCCATGCCGTTTGCCGGTCGCGGTTGAGCCAGCGCGCTGTTCATTTTTGAAGGTGTGCATGCGTAGCGAGCACGCCTGATTGCACTTGAATCAGTTTTTCCTATTACGAGGTCTCCATGAAGCCAGAAGTCTTGCAGCTCAGCCCGATCCTGATCCCTGAAATCAACACCCGGCTCAACGAGCTGTTCACGGTACGGCGCTATTTCGAACAGGCTGACAAACAAGCCTATCTACAAGAGCACGGCGCCAACATTCGCGGTGTGATCACCGGTGGGCATACGGGCATCAGCCAGGCGCTCATGGCGCAACTGCCCCAACTGGAAGTGGTGGCGGTCAACGGCGTGGGCACCGATGCGGTGGACCTGGCCTACGCCCGGGATCGCGGAATCCGCGTGACCGCCACCATCGGCGCGCTGACCGAAGACGTCGCCGACCTGGCGATCGGCCTGTTGATTGCCGTGTGCCGAGGGCTGTGCACCGGTGATCGCTACGTGCGTTCCGGCCAATGGCCCCAGAGCCCGACGCCACTGGCTCCGTTGCCATTGGCCCGGCAGGTGTCCGGCATGCGCATCGGCATCGTCGGCATGGGCCGGGTCGGTCGCGCCGTGGCAACCCGCGCCACGGCGTTCGGTTGTCCGATCAGCTATACCGATCTGCAACCGATGAGCGACGTGAACCACACCTTCGTCGCCGACCTCAAGCAACTGGCTCGCGACAGCGATGCCCTGATCCTCGCGGCGGCCGCCGACAAGGCTGAAGCCATCATCGATGCCGAGGTGTTGCGCGCCTTGGGCCAGGGCGGTTACCTGATCAACGTGGCCCGCGGCAAATTGGTCAACGAGCCCGACCTGGTGGCGGCGCTGACCGCCGGGGAAATCGCCGGCGCGGCGCTGGATGTGTTTGTCGATGAGCCGCACGTGCCCGAGGCGTTGTTTGGCAATGAGCAGGTGGTGCTGCAACCGCACCGGGCGAGTGCGACGTTGCAGACCCGCACGCGGATGGGGGAGATGGTGGTGGCGAGTCTGGTGGACAGTTTTGCTGGGAAGGTGCCGCAGGGGTGTGTGACGGGGTGAGGCGCACATTGCAGAGGATGTTGTTGAAATAGTGTCGGCTGATCAGGAGGCTGCGCTGGTTGTCGGTCCCCGAGTCGTCAGGATGATCCGCACCGCCATGATCACCCCGACAAGCACAGCCGCAAGACCTGACGTCTCCAGAAGTGTCGGCAGCCGATCATGAAACCACAAGCCAAGTAGCGTCGCGAACAGCGACTCCAAGGCGATCAATTGCCCGGAAAGCACCATGGGCAAACGCCGGGACGCGGCGTTCCAAGCCCAGGCCCCGACAACGGATGACATCAGTGCAATCACGAAACCCCAGAGATACAACCCCCCCGCAACGGAAATACTAAACCCCAGGCTCGGCAGTTTGAGCAGATCGAGAGCTTGTACCGCCGGTAACAAGCACAAGGTGCCGACTCCGGCGCCAGCCATCATGAGGCCGGTCCAGGCCCCTGACGCGTGTGGGGGCAGCGTCAGCAGGGCGTGCTGGTTCAACCAACTGAATGCGAGCCACAAGACCACGGCACCGATTGAAAACAACAAGCCCATCGCCCACGAGCCCTCGCTTGTAACGGGTTGATGGACAGCGCCGAGATTCGACAGCAGAAGACCCACCGTCAAAAAAACCAGGGGGATCGCCAGTTTGCGCCATTGGAGGGTTTTGGTCGTGGCGTTGCCCAGCAATGCCAGCAAGACCGGCACCATGCCAATAAAGGCCGGGGTCAGCACCGGCCCGCCGAAAATGATGCCGGCGGCGATGCAGGCGCTATAGCCGAGGTAGCCGACCACGCCCAGGCCTGCGGCCAGCAGCACCTGATTACGGCGCAGCAGCCGCAACTGGGTCCGATAGAGCAGCACGACACCCAGGCCCAGGGCACCGGCGATCAGGAACCTTACGATCATCAAGTCATAGATCGTGTAGTCGCCGGTGACGTAGGGCGCAATGAAGTTCAACGCCCAGCTCAGTGTCGCGACTACCGCGAGGGCCAATCCGGTGATGAGGTTTGAATGGGGCTTCACTATCACGCAGGTTCCCCGATACACCACCAATGAATGTCGACTTCATCATCGCACTGGGTTACATCGTGCCCATGTTCGATGAAGGATTCGGGCACATTCAAAGCAAGTCGGTCGCTCAAGCGCAGCGGTGCAAGGGTGTTGTGTTGCCCCAGGAAGCTCAAGTAGTAATCACGGTCGTAGAACACCGTGACTTCACTTTGGTGAACAAAGGGCCAAACCAGCAGGCAGGCGACACGGTAGTAGCCTTGGCTGCGATCCGCCGCACGGGAAAGATGGGCGGCTGCTTCTAGCAACTGTTGAATACAGAAGGCCTGCACTTCGATGTGTGCGTGTGGACCCTGGACAAGTGAATTGATGACTGGGATTTTCCAATGCGCGTAGCGCTCGCTTTTATGGATGTGAGGGTAGAACCTGCCGTTGAATTTCGCGGCCCAGCGCTCCAGCGCTCGGAGACGGCGGGGGATACCTCGGAGTTTTCTGTCGCTGAGGGCAATTTGTCGCAAGGTGATGTCCTTATGCGATTCAATGGTACTGAGCGCATCCAGTGTAGGCCGCGAAACGATGTGATTGGAGTTCGCCGTGGTTGAGTGTGCAACTTGGTTTTTCCGCCCTACGCGGGCAGCATCCGTTTCGCAGCATGCCATAACGTTAGAAAAGGAATTCACCTTGGAACCCATCCCCACATTCCAAACCCGCCGCCTCATCCTCACACCCCTTGAACTGACGGATGCACCGGCGATTCAACAGTTATTCCCACACTGGGAAGTGGTCCGTTACCTGGACAGTCGCGTGCCCTGGCCTTACCCGGATGACGGCGCGCTGACATACGTGCGCGACCACGCGCTCCCCGCTGTCGCCGCCGGATGCGAGTGGCACTGGATGATCCGGATTGCCGACGATCCGCCACAGCGCATCGGCAGCATCAGCCTGTACGACCAGCCTGGCAACCACCGAGGTTTCTGGCTGGCGCCGCAGTGGCAGGGAAAGGGCTACATGCGCGAAGCGTGCGAGGCGATCAATACCTATTGGTTTGAAACCCTGGAACGCCCCGTCATGCAAGTGCCCAAGGCGGTGGGCAACCTGGCTTCACGTAAAGTTTCGGAACATGAAGGCATGCGCATGATTGCGACGCAGCAGGGGGACTTCGTTTGTGGGACGTTGCCTAAGGAAATCTGGGAAAAGACGCGGGAAGATTGGCTTGAGAGATAGCCATTATTTGCCCGCCAAAGGACGCCACGCGGTGGTCTGCAGATAAGGCCACTGTTTGAGCAGTAGACCACGCGTTGTTTCTACGCCCTGCAAGGTTTCAGTGCAATTGACCATCGCGGTAAAGCTGCGAGTGGTCAGCATGAAGCTCTCCGACCCTAGCGCTTGGCACTGCTCGCTGGCGCCGATGGGTTGGCAGAACATCGGTTGCATTTTCACGTCGTAGCCTTGGGCCCGAGTGAATGCCTGGAACTCCGGCATGGCAAGACGAGCCGGTGTGCCGCTCAGTGCCGGGCCTTGCCAGACGGGGGTGATAAGGCCCCTTGATGGATAGTCGCTCAGCCCCTGGACTTGCCTGGCCTCGAACAGGGCAAAACAGAACGAAGTATTTGTCGCGCTATTGCTCGCTGGCGATGTCACAGGGGCGGCCAGGGGGAGGCTCGGCGTCGGCGCGACGACTGCCGCAGGCGCAGGTGCTACCGAGGGCGCCATGCCCGATGAGTCGCCTACTTCCACCAGCACATCGATGGGAGCCCGATAACGCCACACCTTCAGCGGCGCCGCGAAACCAGGTCGAATACGGCTGGCGACAGCGGTCAGCTCGGCCGGGCTATTGACCGAAGTCCCGGCAATTTGCAAAACGATATCGCCGGCCAACATGCCTGCCTTTTCAGCGCCACTTCCAGGTACGGGTCCCAAGACCAAGACGCCACTGACAGCGGCTAAGCCGAATTGCCGAGCCACCGTCGGTGTAACAGGGGTGATGTGCAGGCCCAAGGTCCCCGACTGATTGGACACGGGTACGGGCAGTGCCGCTGGCGTCACGGATGTCGGAGCCACTGTAGCCGCGCTGGGCACAGGAGCGCTGCCGGCTGAACAGTCGCGTTGTGTGGCGACCTGTTGGATCACGAGGTTAACGGGGTCGGCGGCCATGTTGGGGTATTGTTCCCAACCCCGTTTGGTTGCCAGGAACGTTTCACAATCCATGGCGTAGTAGGTCGCCGGGTCTCTGACCTTGCGCAGGTATTCCGCTGTTTCGGCTCGCTCGGCGTCGCTGTACATGGGGTTGACGCAAGACGCCAGAAGGGGGGAGAGCACCAGTATTGCGGTAAGGCATTTTGTCGACATGGGCTTCTCTGGGGTCGTGGCGTTCAGGCGGGTCCAGGCAAGGTACTATTTGGCCATCATCCTGTCCAACCTCAAACCAAGCACTTCGTTGCCGTGGTGATTGAGACGGGCGGCATCCGGGCGAACCTGCATTCGATATACAACTTAAAGGCACTTTGCCATGATGCGCCGCGATCCATTCGAATCCATCACCGAGAAGCGAAATGTCTGCTCCTGCCTTCAAATCAAGCACCAGGCTCGCCGTTGTACTTTCGCTCACTGCCTTGGCTGGCTGTGCCTCTGATGGCGGTCTCGGTGAGGCGGCGGTAGTCGGCGCGATGCTGCTTCCCATGGGGGGAGTGGACACCAGCGTAATGACCAGTACCGTAGGCCTGGCGGCCGGCGCCTATGTGGTCTCCTCGGTCGCGACAGCGGACTCTGCCAGCGTCTCTCCCGCGACCTCCACCATTGCCGCGCCCCAAGGCCTGCCGCCCATTGACCTGCAAAAATTGGTGACCCGGGAAACGCCTGACCGCTATCGCTCCAAGTCCTGTGAGTACATCGAAATGTCCCTCAGCGAAGTGCCGATGTACCAGGCGAGCGCCGAGCCGATCATGAAGCAGGTCGCCACGGCTCGAAAAGAAGCGGCCAGCCAGGTATGGCTGGAAAAAGCTTGCCAGCCCGCCAATTTACCTCGTGGCCGGATCGGCGCCAGCATCGACACCATCGATCCGAAGCGGGCCATGGCCCTGTCAGCTCCCCCAGCTGGGGTTGTGGTGTTGTCAACCGTTCCGGGGAGCGGTGCGCAACAGGCCGGGATCTTGCCTCAAGACGTGATCGTGGCAGTGGATAACGGGCTTATTGCCGATTCAATCGATTTCAGGGTGGCCGTTGCAAAAGCGCCAATTGGCTCGCGGGTGAACCTGAAGGTATGGCGCAACAACGCGTTCAGCATCGTGCCGGTTCTGGTCGGGCCCGGCGGAACTCAAGTATCGATGACGCCGACGGTGATGGCGAACGGCGTAGCTGCTGCGGTTCCGGCCGATGCGCTGTATTGCACTGCCGTACTGTCCACCCAGCACACTTACGGCGCTAGCGTCAGCCCGGTCAAGTTGATCGCCGGAGCCGCGAGCGACATGCAGCCCTCGCTCAAAAACTACATCGCCAAGGTGAAGCAGGAACAACCTGGCGTTTGGGGGAATTTCAAACTTAACAGCGCTGTTTGTGCGCCGGGTGCGGTGATGTGCATGGCCGAGGCCAAGGGGCCGACCGGCAAGACCCAGAACGCCTTCGAGTTCTGCCACGCGACGCAAGCCAAGGCGGATGCTGAGCTGGCCCAGATGCGCCAGGGCGATCCGAAAGCAGTGATTGTTGATTGGCCTTGAGCTGCAATCGTCTTCTGCGGTTATGATCCAACGGTTTGAAGTGCTGGCGTGCCTGGAGGCATGCGCATGATGGGGGACGCTTTAAGGAGCTGGGTAATCGGGAATACCTGTCTCCGGCGATTGGCGTCCAAATCCGTTAACGACGATGTACAACAGTGGACCGATTGATACGAAGATGGCCGTGATCAGGAGGTAAGGCAGCAGCGATGTGAGCGACTTGCCTTTAGAACGTGCGTCCCGGTACATCCAGATGCACGCCATGCAAGCGAGTAGGTAAAGGTCGATGACGACCTGTGCGGTGTCTGGGCGAGACATGAGCCCGATGCCGAACGCCAGGAGCGATTGCTCGGCGAGAAACAAAGTAATCGCTGTGTACACGGAAAAAAGCAGCAGCGTGACAAGTGCGATGTAAGGTTTCTTCACTTTGCCTCCTTGGACAAGTTCATTGATCAGTGGAGATAGGCTAGTGATTTGACCGTCATGGTTTCAATGACCTCAGAGGTCATCGACGCCGCTCACCCGCAATGCCAGAGTCAACGGATGACCAGTCGACCTTTTTCTCGAACGACGCCGCCAACTTCGGCCGGTGCGCAACTGCGTCACTTGCGCCAACAGGCTGGACTGAGCCAGCTGGACTGCGCACTGATCACAGGCATCTCCCAGCGTCACCTTAGTTGCATCGAAACGGGGCGCGCCAAGCCAAGCCCCGGCACTCTGCATAACTTGTTGACTGCCCTGGATGTACCTTTGGAGCGATGCAACGACATCTTCCTGGCCAGTGGTTACGCCCCTCGCTACGAAACGACGCCGCTCACGTCGTCGTCAATGGAAGTGGTACGTGATGCCATTGACCATGTACTTCACGCCAATAACCCCGCTCCGGCGATTGTTCTGAATGCTCAATGGGACATCCTTGCCGCGAATGCCAGCGCGGGTGTCTTGTTCGATCTGGTTGGACTTGCCAGGGAAGCGGCAGAGGGACTCAACCTCTTGGTGACACTGCTGCAACCCGGCGGCTTGGGCGATCGTTTGAGCAACGCCGAGGAAATAAGAGTAGTGGCCTGGCAACGGGCATCTCGGGAAGCCTTGAACAATCCCGCGTTGGCTGAGATTCTGAAGAGCCTGCCGGCCCCACGCAGCGCTGCGGCGCTGGCGAACGAACTGCCTCCGTTGTTGCTGACACGAGTCGACTCTCCCCAGGGTGAGCTGACGTTCATGTCAACGTTCACAACCTTCGGCATGCCGTTCGACATCACCATGAGTTCATTGCGTATCGAGCATCTGATTCCTGCCGACGCCAAGACCTGGGCGGTCATGACCAAGGCATATGGGCAAGCGCAACACTCACAATGATCAAGGAAGAACCCATGCAACCGTCACTCAATCGAATCATGCTGTATGTCCGGGACGTTCAAGCGACCTGCGATTTTTATGAGCGTCACTTCGGTTTTACCAGTGAAAGAAAAGTCGATGACCGCGTCACCGAATTGAGCCCTGCAAACGGTGGCGCGATCCTGATGGTTCACCCTGTGGGGAAGGCGGTTAAAACGGGGCAAGTCACCGTAAAGCTTGTCTTTGATCTCCAGGATGTAGAAGGTTTCAAGGCAAAATGCCTGGCCCAGGGCCTGAAGTTTGGCGCGACGCACAGGGCGGACGGTTACTCTTTTGCCAACGCCAAAGACCCTGACGGTAATTCCATTTCTATCTCCAGCAGGGCGTTTGCATGCCACTGAGCTTTCATAAGATGCATGCCAATGGCGATGACTTCGTGATTGTCGATTCGCGAAATTCGGCCACTGCGGTGACGAGTGCCATGGCCCAGCGGATGGGGGATCGGAACCGGGGCATAGGCTTTAACCAACTCGCGGTGTTGCTCGACTGCGACGATGCCGCTGCGCGGGTGATGTTCTGGAACGCGGATGGCTCCGCGCTGGACGTTTGTGGCAGCGCGACACGAGGTGCGGCGGACCTGCTCATGCGCGAAGCCAATGTGACTTCGCTGGTGCTGCGCACTAACCGTGGTTTGCTTGCTTGCGAACGTACCCCCACCGGCGACATTTCCGTCGACATGGGCGTGCCGCTTTTCGGCTGGTCGGACATTCCCTTGGCACAGGAACTGGACTCCGCTGCCTTGCCACTTGCTGGCAGTCCAGCCGCCTGCAGCATGGGAAATCCCCACTGCACCTATTTTGTCGATGACCTGGCTAGCGTTGATCTCGCGACGATCGGCCCGGCCATCGAAACCAACGTGCTGTTTCCGCTCAAGACCAACGTGCATTTTGTCCAGATCATTGATCGCACGCATATTCGGTTGCGCATCTGGGAGCGCGGGGCGGGTATCGCGCTGGGGTCGGGGTCCTGTTCGTGCGGTGCGGTTGTCAATGGGATTCGTCGTGGTTTGTTGGACAGTACCGTCGAGGTTGAATGCGATGGCGGCAGCGTGACGGTGCAATGGGATGGCCTGGGTGCGGTCTTTCTCATCGGGCCGGTGGAGGCGAGTTTTTCGGGGACGATGAGTCAAGCTTGAGTGGATAGGATGAACTCCACAGAACCGGTATGCATTGAGTCAAACCGAGCGAAGGCAAGCGCGAAGTGATTTGTGCGTTGATTGGGTTGGTCATTGCTATGCTCATCAAACTTTCGACCGTCAACGTCATATCCATCCTTTTGAAATCGATCCAGGCGTAGTGACTGAGCCTACATCAACTGCAATTTTCGGATAGGAACACCCATGAATTTCTTCAAGAAACTCTTCGGTTCAGCGAAAACCCCTGAAATCCAAAACGACCAGCCCGCGCCGCAATCCTCCGAACTTGGCGACCTGACCGAGGCTGAAGCAGCCAATCTGGCCGTCCGGGAAGCCGGCGCAGCGTGCCTGGATCGTCATTGGAGCGCTGTCGGCACGGTCGAGCGGGATGTTCTTTCCTACTTGATCAGTCCGACCTTTTCCGGCGGCCCGTACTGGCCTTCGACCCGCCAGGCCTACCGCGTGGTGCGCCGTGGCGACGCGATCATTCTCGCCACCGAAGGTCTGTCCGATCCATTCGATGATACGGAAGGAATGGGCAACGGCTTCGAAATGGAACTGTTCGTCGAAACCGCGGATATCCCCGAGCACGCTTATGGCCCGGTGGGAGAGGTCGACCCTTTCAAACGCAGTTGGGCATTCGAGCTGGTGGAACACGTCGCCAAGACGGTGGCTGACGCGGGTGGCATCACCCACCAACTCGACCAGCACGGGGCGCTATCCCTTGAACTGCCCGGGCTGAGCCAATCGCACCACATGAGCGATCAACTGCCCAAACTCTTCGTGACCGATGACGACTCCACCGGCGTTCTGCTCGGCGCCCCGGCGCCGGATTTCCCTACCCAACTGGATGACATGCCCTTGTCCCCGGTCAGGTTGGTACCGGTGGTCTTGATCACCGCGGCGGAGCTGGAGTACGTGCGTTCAGGGGGGCGAACGGCTAGGGAGGATCTGGTGAGCCGGTTGAAGGCGGCGGGCGTTGGGCATATGAGCAGTCTGCATCGGGCGAGTGTGGTGTGAGGCCGGAGGGGGGCGGCCAAAAAACCAACCTCAGTGAACGGTCGCTTGTAAGATCGATTGATACCGTGTCCCATCCAATACCCTTTCGAGACACCAATGACTGACTACCGCGGACTCATCCTCGAAGACACTCGTGAAGGCGCCACCGACCTTGCCATCGCGCAATTGGAAGCCAGCCTGGGGGCCCGTTTGCCCGACGACTATCGCCAGTTCCTAAAAACCTGCAACGGCGCCTACCTGGAATACGATGTGCTGGCCACGCTCGCCAATGGCGATGAGGAGTTGCTCAGTTTTTCACTGTATGGGCTGGATCCGGACAAAGAGTATGAATCCAACCCCTTCGAGCTGGAGCAACTGCGGGCGCAGCCCGGCTTCCCTGCGACGGAATTATTGCCGATCGGGCGCGACGGCGGCGCGAGTATCTTGCTGCTGGACCTGCGGGAAGGGCGCCAGGACGTGGCGGCGATGGTGGCGGGCTTACCGGCCTGGACCGGGCGCCGTCAGCAGGGCGATGAGTATGTGGTGCTGGCGGATTCTTTCAATGGCTATCTGGATTCGTTGCATTTATCGGAAGAGCGGATCGAGGAGCATATCAATCACTTCATCATCAGCCCTGAAAGTGTTGAGGCGACGTTGGAGTGGCTGGATAAAGGAAGTCCGGGGTGGCGGGAGCGGTATCGGGAGTTGTGGAATGCGAGGGTTGTGGATCGGTTGATTTGAAGGGCTGATCAGATGGCTGGATCCCGCTTTCCCGAATGACGCCAGTCTTCAGTCGAGACGGTCGATGGCGCGTGCAAGATTGGCCCGTGCCTGCTGCTCGAATGCGTCGAAGTACGGTGCAGTCGTATAGATGCGCCCACGTGCCAGAAAACCTTCAAGGACCTGGCGGCGCTTTTGGCGGTACACAGGCAGAGGTACAAACGAGTACTCGCGGCGAATTTGTTGGTCGTACTCCTCGAACCGCTCGAACGCTGCCCCAAGGATCGCCAGATCCGTGTCCACCAGCACCGCTTCGTCTGCCGACGCCGGAGCGGCGTCGTGCCGCGTCACCATCACCAGCTCGTAAAGCCTGCGTCGCGTTTCATCGCCCAGGCCACTGTCGCGTGCCACGTCATCCAACCATTGGGCACTGCGCAGCTCGTTGTCGCTGCGAACAGGGTCGTAGATCGCATCATGGAACCATAGCGCGAGGTCGACTTCGGCGGGGGCCGGGCAGACCGCGTTGACGAATCGGCGCACCTGAAGGCATTCCTGCAGATGCTGGAGGGTGTGGTACGCGCGATGCGGCTCGCCGTAGCGTCGAATGAGTGCTTCGTACGTCTCTTGTGACGCGCATCCGACGCCAAGCTCCGCCCAGACCCGAGCCCAGGCAGCGAAACCCGTAGCATCAGCCACGTCGAGGTCGCCGTGTGTGCTGGCCGGCAACAGCGCACTCCCTTCTGGCGAGTCCGTCATCGTCTCTCCTGCGCTTCAAAAATGAAAAAGGGCATGCCCTTTTGAATTACTGGGCATCGCCCGCTGGCGCCTCGTCGGCATCGTCCGGTGGCGCCCCGTAAGGTACACCAATCTCGACCCGGTCCGCCTTTACCCAACCGGTGTAGTCGTCGCCACTCTTGGCGATGAAGTTCACTTCCAGCCATGATTCGTCTTCAAGGCTGGCGTAAACGGTGAGAGAGTCGCCGGGTATTACGAAAATCTTTTTATTGGCACAGGCTTCATCCGGCGCTTCGTGAAAATGCAGGCGTCCGGTGCCGATGACCTTGCCTTGCACCGACGGATGAAACTCAGGCACGGTGCCAGAGATCTTTTCTGCCAGGGCAGAACAGTTGACAGCGGCCTGGCTCAGGCTGCTGAAAAGGCACAGGCATAACACGCTTGAACGCAGATACATCTTGGCGAATCCGTTTGGGATGGAGGCGTAGGATAGTTAAGTCGGAAACTATTGGGAAAGAGACATCCTACAGTGCTCACGCGCTCACGTGGCTTTCCTGGATATCTCCCTGGGTATTACCAGCCCATTTGCAAACTTTTTGACCCGCGCATATGACTGCGGCTAGAGGGCTACTGCTGTAGGCCTGGCGTTTGTCGTGGCAGTCGGGCTGCTAATGAGCACCCGCCCGGCGCGAGCGGCGGGATTAGCCACCAACGCTTTGCGGCAGCGACACCAGCTCAATCTGGGTGCCCCACGGTGCTTGAAAATAGAACCAACGAACGCCGTCCGTGTTGGTGATGGGTTCGTTGAGAATGGTCACATTCAGACGCTTGAGGGTCGCTAGGCTGCCGTCAATATCGGCGGTGCGCAAGGCCACATGGCTGGCTCCGGCGTCGTCGCCGTGGGGTTGGACCTGATTGATCTCGGAGCCTTGGTATTGGAACAACTCCAGCTTCGCACCGCCATCCATTTGCAGCATCACAAAGCGTTGCAGCTCGCTGGAGCCATGCCAGCGGAATTGGCTTTTCCACTGATCCGGGATCGTTCCAGGGCTGATATCCGAGATCACCCGTGCACCCATCAGCGCGGAGAAAAAGCGGGTAGCGGTGTCGATATCCGGCACATTGATGCCGACATGGTCGATGGCTGAAACCTGAAGCGGTGCGGCTGAGTGGGTCGCCGCCTGAGTAGCGGCAGTCAGGGTCACGCTGGCGGCCAGCAATACCGATTGCAATGGGTTCACAATCTGTTCCTCTTGAGATGGGTTGGCGGGCGACCGTGGCAGTCGCCCGCTGGGTGGTCAGATTTGCGCCTGGCCGCCGTCAACAAACAGCTCGATACCGTTGACGAAGCTGGCGTCATCCGAGGCCAGGAACAACGCGGCGCTGGCAATTTCATCCGCTTCACCGACACGCCCCATGGGGATCAGCGATGCCATGTAGTCGAGCAAGCCCTGCTGCTGAGCGGCATCGGGGCCGGCCAATTCAACCAGGCCAGGAGTGCGGGTGGCGCCGGGGCTAATGGTGTTGATACGTACCTGGCGGTCTTTCAAATCCAGAATCCAGTTGCGTGCAAATGAGCGCACGGCGGCCTTGGACGCGGCGTACACACTAAAGGCGGCGGTGCCCGAGCTGCCCGCCGTGGAGCCGGTGAGAATCACCGAGGCTTTTGGGGCCAGCAGCGGCAGCGCCTTTTGCACGGTGAACAGCACGCCTTTTACGTTGCGATTGAAGGTGTCGTCGTACTGCTGTTCCGTGATGTCACCGAGCGGCAGCATGGAGCCGCCACCCGCATTGGCGAACAGCACATCGATTCGACCGTGGGTCGCGCCAATCTGGCGATACAACGCGTCCAACTGATCGAGGTTGGCTGAGTCCACCCGCACGCCGGTGGCGTTGCCAACAGCGGTGACAGCGGCGTCCAGTTCGGCTTGGCGACGGCCCGTGATATAGACATGGGCGCCTTCCTGAGCGAAGCGTTTGGCAGTGGCCAGACCGATGCCCGTACTGCCGCCGGTCACCAATGCAATTTTGCCTTCGAGTTTGTTAGCCATGGTGTTTCTCCCGTATTTCGATTGAGTGAGTTGCGGTGTGGGAGAAGCTTATCGACGGGGCAAAACTTTCAAAATAGAATTGTCTGAAACCTATCGTTGCAGAAATGAAATGAGCAAGCTTCCAGATTTCGAAGGGTTGGCGATGTTTGCCAAGGTGGCCGAAGAAGGATCGTTCGCCGGCGCGGCGCGCGTCATGAGCGTGTCGGTGCCAACGGTATCGCGGGCGGTCGCGCGCCTGGAGGAGCGCCTGGGCGGGCGCTTGTTCAACCGCACTTCGCGGCAACTGGCACTCACCGAATTCGGCGCGAGCATGGCGGCCAAGGCTGGGGAGATTTATCGGCAGGCTGAAGAGGTGGAAAGCGAGGCTCAGGAGTTATCGGTCCAGCCCCGCGGCCAAGTACGCCTTGCGATCCCCATGTCGTTTGGCCTGCGTTGGGTGGCACCGCTGATGCCGCAGTTGATGCGGCAGTATCCCGAGCTGTCGATTGACCTGCACCTTTCAGACGCCTCGGTAGACCTGATCGCCGAGGGCTTTGATGCGGCATTACGCATTGCCGTATTGCCGGACTCCTCGCTGGTTGCGCGGCGTCTCTGCGCGGTCACCCAATACCTGGTCGCTTCACCGGCTTATCTGGATGCCCATGGCCACCCTGGCCATCCCCGCGAACTGGCAGTCCGCACGTGCCTGAGTTATGCCTACCGAGCCCGCAGCCAAGTATGGCGGTTCACCCACAATGACGGCACGGAAGAAGACGTCGTGCCCAGCGGCCCGTTAAGAGTAACCAATTCGGATGCGTTATTGCCGGTGTTGCTTGAAGGCTTGGCTATCGCCGAACTGCCGGAGTTTATTGCCAGCGAATACTTGGCAGATGGGCGCTTGGTCGTGGTGCTACCGGAATGGAGCATGACCCGTGGTGGCCTGTATTTCGTCACCCCCTCGGCCCGCACACGGCCGGTAAAAATCAAAGCGCTGTCGGACTTCTTCGCCGAGCATTTAAGCGAGCCCGTATGGCGATGGCCGTCATAAGACGATGGGGGCAGCTCTTTCAATTATGAAATGATGACTTTCATTAACTGCTATTTTTGAAAACTGGTGGATGCCTTAACGTGGTTTGGTCGGCACAACACAGCGTGCCATCCAATTATTCGTTTCGGGAGAAAGTCGTCATGAAAAATGCCGTGGAATTACTTCAACAGTACTTGGATGCCATCCAGACGCCTTACTTGGCAGCCGCCCTGTTCGCCGAGGACGGTGTGCTGGAACTGCCCTACCTGGAGTCGCTCGGCATCCCACACAGCGTGAAGGGGCCTGCGGCGATCGAGGGTTTTATCGGCTCATTGCTCGGCAAAGTGCCGGATTTCAAATTCCGTAATGTGCGCTTTTTGATCGATACCCCCGATCAAGTGTTTGCCGAATACAGCGTAGAGGCCCTGGTGCCTGCCACAGGCCGCATCTACCGGCAGATGTACGCAGGCCGCCTGGTGGCCAAAGACGGCAAAATCCAGCTGCTGCGCGAATCCATGGATACCGTTGCCGCTGCCAAAGCGTTCGCGCTGGTTGAGCCGGCGTAAGGCTATTGAACCGCGACACCAAAATTCGTGGCTGGAACCGCTTCTACCTGAAAACCAAACGCCCTTGTGGGAAAGGCTTTAGCTTCAATTCTTTTCCTGATGCGCAAACCATGGCCGACTGTTTCAACAGGATCGGCCGATATCAGCTATCCAGCTCTGATCCCAAGCCAACGATCCGAGAGATTGTATGGGCGCAAAAATGGCTACTCCGGCGTTTTTGTCGAACCGCTTCAAGTCAGCAGCACCCGATTACAAACGACCTTCTTTATAACCCGATGACTGCGCCAAAAACTCTGCAATCAGCGATGCAACCTGCTGCTGAATCACCCCCCGAGCACGACCGCCATTACCATCCCGACAAATGATCCCATCCCCCGGCACTTCCTCTTCAAGCATTTCCTGCGCACCAGGCTTGCATACCGACATGAAACTGAAATGGCTCGCATCGCTGATCTCGATGTAACGGCTGGACGCCGGGGGCAGGCGCTTGGCCAGGTTGGCAGATTCCAACTCGGCGGGAAGTTCTTGCGACGGTACACCGGCAGCGATCACCAGGGTGGGGACAGGCAGCGTGGCCAGGCTTTTATCGGTCAGGCCCCGTGAAAGGCCCAGGTCCAATGTCACCACCGCAGTAACACGTTTATCGCGCCAATCGGCGGCCAGTTCGGTCTTTGCTTCTGAGGTGCTGGCGGGGTTCATCTGTTCGTAAACCGTGCAGCTGGATAACTGCGAATGGGCTTTGCAGTCCTGGGTGAAGCGCTCTGGGTCGAAGCGAGCGCCGGCGATCTCCAGGGCGGTCCAGCCGCCGAGTGAATGGCCCACGGCTGCAATTCGATCATTGGCGACCCGGCCAAATTTTTCAGGTTGAGTCGTGACCGCATCGATGGCTCGGCGCAGGTCGACGGGGCGCTGCCATAACTGCGCCGCTGCCTGGGGGCTGCGGTCATGGGTGGTGCTGCCGGGGTGGTTGATGGCGGCGACGATATAACCCTTCTGGGCCAAGGCGCTGGCCAACCAAATCTGGTTGCTCCAGTTACCCCTGTAGCCGTGGGAGAGCACCACCAATGGATGTTCACCGGCAGTTGGCGGCGCATTACGCACGGCGGACGCGCCGACAAACACCGCGTTGTCGGCGATCAGTTTCGGGGCTGCGGTGGTTGCGCTTGGGTACCAGACGACCATTTCCAGTGCGCGGCCATTGTGTGGCTCCGGCAGGGTGGAAGATTGAAAACCGATGGAGGGGGCGTCAGCCAATGCGGTCGTTGTCAGGCAGGCCAACAACAGGGTGCCGAAAGCTGTTTTCAATGTTGTTTCTTCCTTGAATGGGGTTCTCAAAAAGCACGGGCATTAAAGCTCAGATTCGAACCGTTGCGCACAACTTTCATCGACCCAAAAAACTAGCCCTCGAAAGTAAACGCCGCAGGGGCGAATCGCTCGCGGGTGTCCATGCGAATATTGCGCAGCGCCACGGTTTCCAGGTGTGACGCGTAGAGCGATTCCGCGAAATAGCTGATCAGGATGGAGCGACGGCGTGCGCCGATCGCGTTCAGGCTGCCCGCGTGCACCAGGTCGACATCGAACACCAGGATGTCACCGGCGTCGCCTGAAAGCTGTACAGCGCGTGACTCGTCATTGAAGTCGAAGGGGGGCGCATCCGGCTCGGAGCGATGGCTGCCGGGGACGATCCGTGTCGCGCCGTTCTCGGGGCCATAATCGTCGAAGAATGCCAGGGCGATGGCGATGTCGCCTGGTCGTTGGGCCGACAGATCGCGGTGCAGGGGTTGCTGGCCGCCACCGGCAAGAGGCTCGCGGCCTTCCACTTGGGAGAGGAAGAATTGCTCGCCGATCAATTCACCTGCCACGGCCAGTAGCCGGGGTAGACGACACACGGCCTGAATCCTCGAATCATCGTCCAGCATCGAATAGCGCCAGTCCATGCCACGGGGCACTGGCCATTGATCCGACGGCCGCACGCCTGCATCGAACACGCAGCGTAAGTCAGCCAGCCACTCGTTCGGGATCGCTCGACGGAGCAGGGCGTAGCCGTTTTGGTGGAGTTGTTTGCGGTCAGCCATGGTTCGTCCTTGGGCGGGTATCTGGAAGGCTAGTCTGTAAACCAAAGTGGGACCACCCGACACTGGAAAACGGAGGCGACAGAGACAATCCCGGAATGTTTTGCAATGATCATCCAACCACCATCCAAGAAAAGGACTTCACCGATGAAGCGTTTGCTCGCCTGCACCCTCCTGACACTGGCCGTCGTCGGTTACGCCAAGGCCGATCAGAGCACTTTCGAAGAAACGAACTCGTGCTCGGAAGACATCGATTGCCAAGGCGATTTCATCTGCAAAAACGGCCAATGCGACAGCCCCCAACTCCAGCGAAGCCCTGTTGCAAAAACCACCGCCAAGACTCAAGCCGCACCTCCCGCGCCGCCGGGCGTTGCCTATCAACCGCTGCCCGTCAATACCGAGCGTGCCGGACCTTTCACGACTCGGACTGAGGCGATGGCAACTGCGCTGAATTACCAATCGCGAGCGGGTGTGATGAACGTCATGGAATCCATCGTCGAGCAGGCCGAGTACACCGGTTATGTGACGATTGAAAAGGCTTACACGTTTGGCCCGAGCAAGTATGTGCTGGTGGTTTCCACAGGCGAAGGAGGCAATGCTTGCCCGGCGTCCACCTATGTATTCAGTTTCGACACCCAGGCCGAGCGTGTTGATGGCAAGCGTGAAGTGGAGGGGTGTTCTGAGTTGGTCGAGGCCATGGCGGAAGGGAACAAGCTCCTGGTCAAGAAAGAGGGCGGTGCGACTGTTGTTTATAACGGGACTGTCGAGTAGTTCAGGTCGACGATGCACCCGTGGCGAAGGAGCTTGCTCCCGCTTGAGTGCGCAGCGCTCATAAAAGGGGCCGCTGCGCAGCCCAGCTGCGCAACCCAGCGGGAGCAAGCTCCCTCGCCACAGGTTGTCGGCGGGCAGGCTTATAGGGTGGTACCTACCGGTGCCGCATCCAATCTTCGGGCAATCACATCCATCACGTCGCACCCATCGCGCAGTGGGATGCAGCACAGTTGTGCGAGGTCCTGAAGGGTTGCGGGATCGATGGTCAATTCATCACGCATCGCCAGGTTCTCCAGGAATTGGGTGGCGGCACGGATTCGGTAGGCGGCTGAGTCGAGCAGGATGTGTAGCGGGGCGGTGGTATCGACGTAGAGGGGTTGGTCGTCGGCGTTGCTGGTAAGGCTCATGTATCGGTTCATATCAATTCCTTGTGTCATGAATGAACTGCCACACTCTGTCGCCAAACAAAGGGTGACAGCTGTACGCAGGTTGGCGAACCGGAGACACAAGGAGCCGGCAGACCCGAAGGTCTCCCGCGCACAGCTGCCATAAAGCAGTTTCTGTGAGCACGAGTGTGCTTCTACCACAGCAGAAAGCACCGTTGCACTTGTATCAATCGAGTCGCCAAACCCGGTCGCCATCTGGGCGACGCCAAACCTATAGACGTCACTGCAAAAAATACGCAAGGGATTGATAGCGAAGGGGTTTCCCAATCATATGTAGGACGTTGCCATCGTCGTAAGCATCCGAGCTGTATGTCTTACAACTTGGCAGTCTCTTCACCTACATCAAGCCCATTCCCAACGATATGTAAGACATTTCTGTAGCCTAACCCCCGATTTCCGCCCTTCACCCCCCATTTGCCCCCCGACGCCTCCCACAATCCAATCGCGCATTCCTATCCAGCGCGGGATAATACGGCCCTGCCTGGGGTCACAAGCGTTTCCCCCCTCGTTGGTATTGGCGTCTCAGAAGGATCGAACGCAATGACAGATTGGCTTCAGAGCTCTGGAGAAATGGCTGAACGGGTTCGGCGCCATCCTTGGGAGGGCACGCCGCTCGGGCCGCCTTCGCAGTGGCCTGATGTGCTGAAGACCACCGTGGCGCTGAGCCTCGCCTCGCATTTTCCCCAGGCCATTGTGTGGGGCCCGGACCTGATCACGTTGTACAACGATGCGTTCCTGACGATCCTTGGCAGCAAACCCGAGGCGCTGGGGCGGCGGTTCGATGAGGTATGGCGGGAGGTCTGGAACGATATCGGGCCGATCGTGCGCGCGGCCTTCGATGGGCAAGCCACTTATATAGAGAACTTCCCCCTGGTCATCGAGCGCGGCGGCGGTCCTGAGCAGGCTTATTTCACGTTCTGCTACAGCCCCATCCGTGACCAGTTCGGCACAGTGGTGGGCATGTTGGATACGGTCACCGAAACCACGTCCACGGTGTTCATGACCCAACGGCTGGCCGTGCTGGATGCCATCGGCAATGCCGTGGCCAACGCCACCGACCCACAGGCCATCATGGCGACCACCACGCGGATTCTGGCGGCGCACTTGAATCTGTCCAATTGTGCCTACGCGGACATGGATGAAGACGAGGACGGTTTCACCATTCGCGGTGATTGGGCCAGGGCCGGTTCGCCTCACATTCTTGGGCATTATCGGTTGGCTGATTTCGGGCGGCTGGCTGTCACCAACCTGCGGGCCGGCAAGCCGTTGGTGATCAACGATAACCTCAAGGAACTGGCGCCGGAGGAAGCGGCGACGTTCCAGGCCATTGGCATCGCGGCCACCATTTGCGTGCCATTGATCAAGGGCGGGCGCTTGACCGCGCTGATGGCCATTCACGACAAAACGCCGCGGGTCTGGTCATCCAACGATCTGGCGTTGCTGATGGAAGTCACCGAGCGCTCCTGGGCCCACATTGAGCGCGCCCGTGCCGACGCTGCCGTGCGCGAAGGCCTGGCGGCCCTGGCCGAATTGAACGCGACGCTGGAAGAACGGGTCGAGGAGCGCACCACGCGCTTGAAACAGACCGAAGCGGCGCTGCGCCAGTCGCAAAAACTCGAAGCCATCGGCCAGCTCACCGGTGGCGTGGCCCATGACTTCAACAACCTGCTGACGATTATCCGTTCTTCGGTGGACTTCCTGCGCATGCCCAACTTGTCCGAAGAGCGCCGGCAACGCTACATGACGGCGGTTTCGGAAACGGTGGAGCGCGCCTCCAAGTTGACCAGCCAGTTGCTCGCGTTTGCCCGGCGCCAGCCGTTGAAGCCAGAAGTCATCGATGTGGGCAAGCAAGTGCTGAGCCTGGGGGACATGCTGCAAACCGTCACCGGGGCGCGGATCCAGGTCAACGTCGAGTTGTGCGATCGGCCCTGTTACATCCGCGCGGACCTGAGCCAGTTCGAGACGGCGTTGATCAACATGGCCCTCAATGCCCGGGATGCCATGAACGGCCAGGGCACGTTGTGGCTTCGGCTCAGTTGCGGCGGTGGCATACCGCCGATCCGTGGTCATGCCGGGGCCGGGCAATCCTTTGCCGCCATTGCCTTGGCTGACACCGGCACCGGTATTGACTCGCAAGTGCTCGAGCACATCTTCGAACCCTTCTTCACCACCAAGGAAGTGGGCAAGGGCACGGGGCTGGGCTTGTCCCAGGTGTTCGGTTTTGCCAAGCAGTCCGGTGGCAACGTCGATGTTTCGACCGTGGTGGGCGAGGGCACGGTGTTCACGTTGTACCTTCCGGAAGTGGCGCCCGAGCAAAACCATGAGCCGGTCAGGGAAGAAGTCGCGCACCTGGTGCTGGAAAAGGGCAAGCGCCGGGTGTTGATCGTGGAAGACAACCTGGAGGTAGGGCGTTTTGCCAACCAGATCCTCCAGGACCTGGGCTACGAAACCGCCTGGGCGACCAACGCCGAAGAAGCGCTGGAAATGGTCGGGCCGGATGCGATGGCATTCGACGCGGTATTTTCCGACGTGGTGATGCCAGGCATCGGCGGTATCGCCTTGGCCCGGGAACTGCGCCAGCGTCGCCCGGATCTGCCAGTGGTGCTTACTTCCGGCTACAGCGAAGAGTTGGCCCACAGTGGTCATGAAGGCTTTGAGTTCTTGTCCAAGCCCTATTCGGCCGACCAGGTTTCCCGGGTTTTGAACCGGACGATACTGGGCGCTGAATGAGTGTTTCCTTTCTGAAACAGTGAGTTCCACTCGTCGGCAAAGGGCTTTGTTGAATTAGCAGTCTGTTGATGACCGACTAGTCTCAATGTCGTGAAGGTCGATATTGTCAGGCAACCGGTTGTTGCCGGTATGGACCTGAATGAGAGGGGAAGGCAATGGGAGCATCGTACAGCGAGGAGCACGGAGCCGCGTATCCGATCAATGAAGGATTGCAATGTGGTCAGTCGACCTACCATGCAGACTTTGGCGACGAGCCGATCAAGTCCATCAGGACGAAGGTGGCCAAAGTGCAGCGAGGTGAGAAAGCCAAGTTCTTGCCCAGGGTTCCGGTCAAGAAATGACAGGCTTCCCACGCTGGCTGCGTAGGAGCTGTCGAGTGCAACGAGGCTGCGATCTTTCCCTATCGATTGAATCCAAAGCGAACGATAAAAGATCGCAACCTTCGGCAGCTCCCACAGGGGGCATCCGATCCTTGCGAAAATATTTTTCATCTTTTCTCAACCGTCGGTTTCTTTCACGTTTCTTTCACAAGCAGGTACGTACTCTCAGCTCATCCGTTAGAAAGCAGTACCTGCCCGTTTCCCCAGCGGGCTTTTTTTTGCCTGTCACAAAATAATCCGCCGTTTCGTTGTCCAACCGTCATGGCTGAGGCTGTTTGGCGTACACTCGCGCCCGCGCGCACCGGCCATTTCTCCCCGATGCGGCATTCTTGAGGTTTCTATCATGCGTTTGACTTTGTCCACCTTGGTACTTGGGCTGCTGGTTGCCCAAGGCGCGATGGCCGCCGGCGACGGTACCGCTGCAGTCGGCGGTGGTCTGGGCGGTGTGTTGGGCAATGTGGTCGGCCAGCAGATGGGCGGCAGCACAGGCGCCGCGATCGGCGCGGGTGTCGGCGGCGCAGCCGGCAGCGCCGTGGGCGCGCGCAAGGGCAGCCGCACGGAAGCCGCCATCGGCGGTGGCCTGGGGTCGGCAGGTGGTTCGATCGTCGGTAACCGTCTGGGCGGCTCCACCGGTTCCACCATCGGCGCTGGCGTTGGCGGCGCGGCGGGCGGCGCGTTGGGTAGCAACCTGTCCAATGACAACGACGGTCACTCCGGCGGCAAGAAGCACAAGTACAAGCACAAGAGAAATCATCGTTAAGCGGATGCTTGGATGAAAAGACCCGGCCTGGTGCCGGGTTTTTTATTGACCTGCCATTCCCGTGAACAGGGCCCCTGAACATTTCTCCGGAACGATTGCCGCCCCCCCACCTCAAATTCATACATCCATCAGCGATTGCGAGGTGTGCCATGACGCCGGAAACCGAAGGCAAGGAAGAAAAAGGCCCTACGGGCGTGCCTTTCATCAACGATCCGGGCCCCAACGACCCGGGCAATGAAGACCCCGGTTCCCTGATGGATGACGCCCAGGTGCCCTTGCTCGACGATGAAGACGTTGAACTTGAGGACGAATCCTACGAGTGAAGGCGTTCAAACTGATCGTCCGCGTTCTCTAGGCTGCAGGACAGGTGCGTGCACCTGTCAGGAGATTGTATGACTGCCGATTCCCCCGTTCCCAATGACGAAGAAACCCCGGAGTACCCGCTGCCATCGCCCACCAATCCGTTGAGCCGTGACCAGCTCCCGCCCGATGACGAGGCGGGCGTCGAACAGGTACCCAGCGACGACGAGGACGTCGAAGCGACTCCGGATGATCCGGACATCGCCGGTGACGACGCCTCTGGCACGCCGAGCTGATCCACGGGGCCGCCTGTCGATTCAGTGGCACCATCGCCCCGCCCCGCGTGCCAGACATCAGGTAAGCATCTTGAAAAGGAGACTCACCATGATGAAGTCCAACATGACAGCTCTGACACTCGCCGGAATTCTTTCCGTCAGTTCATTAGCCGCTTTCGCACAATCTTCGAGCGGCACGCCCCCCGTGGACAAGGGCGGGATGCCACCTTCCTCGGAAATGGAAGCCGGCTCCAATTCCGGTGCCAGCGGGAACGCCTTGCCTCCGGGCTCTGTAGGCGGCGGCAATGGCGGCGATGCCAGCGGCAGCAGCACCAGCCCCGGCACGGGCAGCGGTTCGCTGAGCGGCGGCAGCACGATGGGCGGTGACGACGCGGGCGGTGGGACCAACGGCGGAAGCGGTAGCAGTGACGGCGGGGGCAGCTCGGGCGGCAGTGGTTCGGGGGCGGGCGGCTCCGGCAGCTCAAGCCAGTAGCCGTCCGGTCATCATCCAACACCGATCCACCTCTGTGTTGAGCAAGAAAACTCGCTCCCGCTGGGTCCCATGGGCGCTGTGTAGGAGCCGTGTAGGAGCTGTCGAGTGCAACGAGGCTGCGATCTTTCCCCAGACACTTGAATCTCAAGCGAAAGATCAAAAGATCGCAGCCTTCGGCAGCTCCTACAGTGCACAACCGAGCCGTAAGCCACTCGATTTCCCATTGCCGGTTCCAAGCCCCCTTCGTTATCCTGCTGAATCCTTTAAGGCGAACACGCTGCCCTGGCCGCACCTGAGCCATCCCTGGAATGTTGTGTTGATAACGGATCAGATGCGATGAATGCACCGCTGAAAGAGTTTGGCCCGATCAAGGCTGTGATTTTCGACATGGATGGACTGTTGCTGGACACCGAGGGGATCTACACCGAGGTCACCTCCATCATCGCCGAGCGCTACGGGCGCACGTTCGATTGGAGCGTCAAGCAGAACATCATCGGGCGCGGGGCCACGGACCTGGCCAATTACGTCGTCCAGGCCCTGGAGTTGCCGATCACTCCCCAGGAGTTCCTGGTCATCCGTGAGCCCTTGATGCGCGAGCGTTTTCCTCATGCCCTGGGCATGCCCGGCGCCGAGGAACTGGTGCGGCATCTCAAGGCTCACAACATTCCCATTGCGGTAGGCACCAGTTCGTCGAGCCCTACGTTCGCGCTGAAAACCACCTTGCACCGGGACTGGTTCGCGCTGTTCGATTGCATCGTGACAGCGGACGACCCTGAAGTTGGTGCGGCGAAACCGGCACCGGATATCTTCCTCACCGCCGCCCGGCGCCTGGGTGTCGAGCCGCGCGATTGCCTGGTGTTCGAGGATTCGCCGTTCGGCGTGACAGCCGCGAAAGCCGCTGGCATGACCGCCATCGCCATTCCGGACTCGGCCATGGCGGACGAAAAATACGCCCATGCCGACGGGATCATCCGCTCCTTGCGAATGTTCCAGCCAAGCCTTTGCGGTCTGCCGGAGTTGGAGTGGGCCTGACAGCGAAGGGCTGCTGCGCAGCCCCGCGGCAGCAAGCGCCCTCGCCACAATGATCGGCTCGGATCAGGCGCCGAAACCACCATCGATGGTCAGGCTGGCGCCGGTGATATAGCCGGCTTCCGGCCCTGCCAGGTAGGCGACGAAACTGGCGATTTCATTGACATTGCCGTAGCGCCCGACGGCCATCAGCGACAACAGGCTGGAGGCGAAGTCGCTGTCGGCCGGGTTCATGTCGGTGTCCACCGGGCCGGGCTGCACGTTGTTGACGGTGATGCCGCGCGGGCCGAGGTCGCGGGCCAGGCCTTTGGTCAGGCCCACCAGTGCGGATTTGCTCATGGCGTAGGTCGCGCCGCCGACGAAGGGCATGCGGTCGGCGTTGGTGCTGCCGATGTTGATGACCCGGCCACCTTCGCCCATGTGCCGCGCTGCCGCCTGGGTGGCGACGAACACGCTGCGCACGTTGACGGCCAGGGTCTGGTCGAAATCTTCGAGTTTGAATTCATCCAGCGGCCCCATGGCCAGCACGCCCGCGTTATTGACCAGGATGTCCAGCCGCCCGAACGCTTCGACGGTGGCGGCGACGGCGTTACGGACGGCGTCGGCGTCGGCGCTGTCCGCCTTGATTGCCAAGGCCTTGCCGCCCGCTGCGGTGATGCTGTTCTGCAGTTCTTCGGATTTTGCGCCAGAGCTGACGTAGGTGAAGGCCACGGCGGCGCCTTCTGCGGCAAGACGTTTGACGATGGCGGCGCCGATGCCGCGAGAACCGCCCTGGATCAAGGCGACTTTACCGTTCAGTGCTTGGGTACTCATGATGTTCTCCAAAAAGTGCCGGGGCGAGGTGCCGCGGTGATGGAGCGAGTATCAAGAAGACGTCATGGGCTGTGTAGACCGTCATTGCTATAGTCTGTCTAAACCAAAAGTTTAGAGTGGGGCTCATGGAGACCTTCAACAGTATCGAATGCTTTGTGCGCAGCGCCGAAGTCGGTAGCTTTGCCGAAGCGGCGCGACGCTTGAGCGTGACCCCGGCGGCGGTGGGCAAAAGCGTCGCCAAGCTGGAGGCGCGGATGGGGGTGCGCCTGTTCCAGCGCAGCACCCGCAGCCTGAGGCTGACCGAAGCCGGCCAGTTGTTCCTGAGGGAAGTCGGCAGCAGCTTCAACACCATCCAGAACGCCGTCGCCAACCTGGCCAGCGCCGGTGGGCAACCGGCGGGAACGCTGAAGGTGAGCATGGGCACGGCGTTCGGTCGCTTGTATGTCGTGCCGTTACTGGGGGAATTTCTGCGGCGCTACCCGGCGATCAACCCGGATTGGCATTTCGATAACCGCCAGGTAGACCTGATCGGCCAGGGTTTCGATGCCGCCATCGGCGGTGGTTTCGAGCTGCCCCAAGGCGTGGTGGCGCGCAAGCTGACGGTGGCTCATCGGGTGCTGGTCGCGTCCACGGACTACCTGAACACTCACGCTGCATTGGTGGAGCCGGAAGATCTGGCGCAGCACCAGGGCATCCTGATTCGCTCGCCACAAACCGGTCGCGTGCGTTCCTGGCAACTGACCAGCCGAACCCAGCAACACAGCCCGCTCATGCTCAAGACCCGCATGACCATGAGCGATTCGGAAGCCGACTGCGCGGCCGCGGCCCAAGGGCTGGGCATCGGGCTGGTGAGCATGCCGGTGGCCGTGCCCTACCTGGAGTCCGGCGCGCTGCAACGGGTGCTGCCGGACTGGTACGTCGATGACGGCAATATCTCCATTTACTACGCCGAGCATAAGTTGCTGCCGGGCAAGACCCGGGCGTTCGTGGATTTCATCATCGAGCAGTTTGCCGAGCAGGGGTTGGCGCGGCGGTTCAGTGCGGTTTGAGTTGGGCTCTGGACCGAGGTGCCTCGAATCGCGAGCAGGCTCGCTCCCACAGGGTGGGCGGTGTTCACAAAACTGCTGATCCCTCATCAACTGTGGGAGCTAGCCTGCTCGCGATTAGGGGCACCTCGGTCCAACCTGTGAACTCACCGCCCAAACCGCCCCGGCCAGCCAATGATGGTCTTGGGCCGAGGCGTGGCGTAGGTGCGCACTTTCGAGGTCGACAACCCCAGCCGCACCAGCGACTCGGCAATGGTCACCGCCGCCGTTACGCCATCGACCACCGGCACCCCGGTGCGCTGGCGGATCTGCTCATCGAGCCCGGCCATGCCGCCGCAGCCCAGGCAGATCACTTCGGCCTTGTCCTGGCTGACCGCCAGTTCGGCCTGGTGCACGATGGCCTCGACCGCCCGTTGCGGGTCTTGCTCCAGTTCCAGCACCGCCAGGCCGCTGGCCCGTACCGAGGCGCAGCGGTCGAACAGGCCGGACAGCTTGAGCCGGTCTTCGATCAGCGGCACGGTGCGGTCCAGGGTGGTGACCACCGAATAAGCGTGACCGAGGAACATGGCGGTACTGGCGCCGGCATCGGTGATGTCCACCACCGGCACGTTCAGCAGTTCTTGCAGACCTTCGCGGCCATGCTCGCCGTAGCCGGCCTGGATCACCGCGTCGAACGGCTGGTCGTAGGACATCACCCGGTCCATCACCGCAATGGCCGCCAAGTAACTTTCAAAATTGCCCTCGATGGAATCGGCACCGAAATGCGGCGTGAGCCCGACGATCTCTGTGCCCGGCGCGGCCACGGCCTGGGCCTGGCGGGCGATGGCCTGGGTGATGGATTCGGTGGTGTTGACGTTGACCACGAGAATTCGCATGAGCTGTCCTCCTTGATGCATGAAAGTAAGCGGCCCGTACCGGCCGGGCCGTTTGAGGGATCAATGATGAACGTTATCCACAGCGATGGATTCGCCGCTGACGTCGTCGTAATACGGTTCGCGCTTGGCGATGATCAGGTACAGCAGCCCTGCAATCGAAGCGCCAATCAGCCAGGAAAACGGTGAGACGGCGTCAAAACCGGGCACCAGGGCCAGGATGATGGCGATCAGCGCGGCCGGAATGAACGCCGCCACCGCACGCAGGTTGACCCCATTGCTGTAGAAATACGCACCGTTCGGGTCCTCGCTGTACAGTTGCGGCACGTTGATGCGGCCTTTTCGCAGCAGCCAGTAGTCGACCATGATCACCCCGTACAGCGGCCCGAGCAGGGCGCCGAGACCGGACAGGAAATACACGATCACCAGTGGGCTGTTGTACAGGTTCCACGGCAGGATCAGCACGGCAATGGCGGCGCTGATCAGCCCGGCGCGGCGAAAGGTCAGGTACTTGGGCGCCAGGTTGCTGAGCACGAACGCCGGGGCGACGAAGTTGGCCATGATGTTCACCGCCACGGTGACGATCAGGAAGGCCAGGCAGCCCAACACCAGAAGGAACGTGTTGGGGATCGAGGCGACGACCTGGGTCGGGCTTTCGATGATTTGCCCGTTGATCTGGAACTGCGCACCGCAGAGCAGGATGGTGATCCCGGCAAACACCAGGATGTTCACCGGCAGGCCCCAGAAATTGCCGACGATGATGGTTCGGCGGCACGGCGAGGAGCGGGCGAAGTCGCAGAAATTGAGGATCAAGGTGCCGTAGATCGACAGCCACAGCGCGCCGCCGGCAAAGATATTGCGCCACATTTCGCCACCGGTCAGCGGCTCGCGGATCGACCAGGCTATGGTGGCGCCGGCCTGGGTGTACATCCAACCGGCCAGGGCCGCGACGGTCACCAGGATCACCGGGCCGGCGAAACCTTCATAACGGCGCACCGTCTCCATGCCGTAGGCCAGGATCACCAGTTGCACGAACCAGATCGCCACGAAACACACCCAGCCCAGGCTCGACAGGCCGAGGATCGAGTCGCGGTCGTAGTCGGCGAAGCCCGGGTGGACCGCCACCAGCAACACGCGGAACACCACCGACGCCAGGTAGGTCTGGATTCCGAACCAGGCAATCGCAATGACCGCCCTGATCAACGCAGGAATCTGCGCGCCGTGGATCCCGAAGCTGATCCGGCTGATCACCGGGAACGGCACGCCGGTTTTCTGACCCATGTAGCCGGACAGGTTCATGAAGCCATACACCAGTGCCGCGCCTATCCCCAGGGACAGCAAGATCTGCCAGCCACCCAGCCCCAGGGCATAGAGGCCGATGGCGAAGGAATAGTTGGCGATGTTGTGCACGTCGTTGGTCCACAGGGCAAAGATGCTGTAGCGGCCCCAGCGGCGACCTTCGGCCTTGGTGGGCGCCAGGTCCTTGTTGTGCAGCCTCGGGCTCAAGGCCAGTGAGACTGCGGCGTTGTCATCGGGGGCAGTGGTGGAGGAGGGCAGATCCAGCGCGATGTTATTGGAGAAACTTGTACGCATTCCGGCAGGCTCCTGATTCTCGGCGCTGCGATGACTGTGCATGAGCGCGGGGCTCGACAAATCTTCGTCGCGGCGGGCGAGTATCATTGGTTACGGGGCATCTGCAGCCTGTACGGGATAGGGCGCTTCAGGCTTGCGGATCTAAAGTGTGTGTATGTTTTATAAATGTTGTATACAAAACACTTGTCGACTAAAGCCAGATTTATGCCACTTGTGGATCTATCCACCGTGGCACTAATTTCGTTTCGTTATGATCTTTGAATAACTTGCTGAAATACGTAGATTTAAAGCTGACCATTTAAACAGGTATTTATTTTCTGGCGAACGCCAGCGAAGGAAGGACGCCAGTTGGGGCGGGGAATTGAGTGTAACTTTTTGGGGCAGTAACGACATAAGTGCACACAAAAATGCCACTTGTGGTGACATTTTTGTGTACAGAGAGTGGCGAGTGCTTAGACGGTCTTGGATTTGGCGATGATGTTTCCGGCGTGCAGCCCGCATTCTTTCTGCGTGGCTTCTTCCCACCACCAACGGCCTTCACGTTCGTGCTGGTTCGGCAGCACCGGGCGGGTGCAGGGTTCGCAGCCGATGCTGATGAAGCCGCGTTCATGCAGGCTGTTGTAAGGCAGTTCGAGCATGCGGATGTAGCCCCAGACTTCTTCGCTGGTCATCTGCGACAGCGGGTTGAACTTGTACAGGGTGCGCTCCGGGGTGGAAAACGCCGTGTCGATTTCCAACACGGCCACCTGGCTGCGGGTGCCGGGGCTCTGGTCGCGGCGCTGGCCGGTGGCCCAGGCGCGGACATCGGTCAGCTTGCGGCGCAGCGGCTCGATCTTGCGGATGCCGCAGCACTCGCCGTGACCGTCCTTATAGAAACTGAACAGGCCTTTTTCCTTCACGAAGGGTTCGAGTTTCGTGTAGTCCGGCGAGACCAGTTCGATGTCGATCTTGTAGTGCTCGCGCACCTGATCGATGAAGCGATAGGTCTCCGGGTGCAGGCGACCGGTGTCGAGGCTGAACACCTTGACGTTCTTGTTCAGTTTCCAGGCCATGTCCACCAGCACCACGTCTTCGGCACCGCTGAACGATATCCACAGCTCGTCGCCGAATTCGGCGAAGGCCAGCTTGAGGATGTCCTGGGGGGACTTGTTGGCATAGGTCGTGGCGAGTTCCACGACGTCGAACGATGGGCTCATCAGGGCGGTTTCCTACAGGTCGGTGGCGCTGGGCGCTCTATATGGGGCTGATGGTAACAAAAGCTGTCGGGGCTGGCGCGCTCCTGTGCGTTGCGCGGGCTCTGGCGAATGGCTAGAGTCGGCAAGCCTTTTATTCGCTCAACCGATAAACATCAGAAAAAATGGGAGTGTCTTGTGGAAATTGCCTGTCTCGACCTGGAAGGTGTGCTGGTCCCGGAGATCTGGATCGCCTTTGCCGAAAAAACCGGGATTGAATCCCTCAGGGCAACCACTCGGGACATCCCCGACTACGACGTGCTGATGAAGCAACGGTTGCGCATCCTTGATGAGCATGGTCTCAAGCTCTCCGACATCCAGGAAGTCATCGCCACCCTCCAGCCGCTGGACGGCGCCATCGAGTTCGTCGACTGGCTGCGCGAGCGCTTCCAGGTGGTGATTCTTTCCGACACGTTCTACGAATTTTCCCAACCCTTGATGCGCCAGCTGGGCTTCCCGACGTTGCTCTGCCATCGCTTGATTACCGATGACAGCGGGCGGGTGACGGGGTACCAGTTGCGTCAGAAAGATCCCAAGCGCCAGTCGGTTCTGGCTTTCAAGAGCCTGTACTACCGAGTGATTGCGGCGGGGGATTCCTATAACGACACCACGATGCTGGGCGAAGCTGACGCCGGGATTCTGTTCCATGCGCCGGAGAACGTGATCCGTGAGTTCCCGCAATTCCCGGCGGTGCACACGTTTGCCGAGTTGAAGCAGGAATTCATCAAGGCTTCGAACCGCGATCTCAGCCTGTAAGTAAAAAAACTGTGGGGGCGAGCTTGCTCGCGATAGCGGTGTGCCAGTCGGCTCAAATGCTGCTGATCCAACGCAATCGCGAGCAAGCTCGCTCCCACAGGGGGTATAGCGCCAGTCTGTGGGAGCAAGGCTTGCCCGCGATGCTTTTAGAGGTTCTGCAAGGTTTCCAGCAACACCCGAACCTTGGTAATCGACTCCTGATACTCGGCCTCCCAGTCCGAATCCGCGACAATCCCGCCGCCGCCCCAGCAGCACACCTGCCCATCCTTGACCAGTAAACTGCGGATGGCGATGGAGCTGTCCATTTCCCCGCGCACGTCCAGGTACAGCAACGAGCCGCAATACAGCCCGCGCCGGGTCGGTTCGAGTTCGTCGATGATTTGCATGGCGCGGATTTTCGGCGCGCCGGTGATCGAGCCGCCGGGGAAGCTGCCGGCGATCAGGTCCAGGGCGTCCTTGTCGTCGGCCAGTTCGCCGGTCACGCTGCTGACCAGGTGATGCACGTTCGGGTAGCTTTCCAGGCTGAACAACTCCGGCACCCGCACCGAGCCGATACGACAGGTGCGGCCCAAGTCGTTGCGCAGCAGGTCGACGATCATCAGGTTTTCCGCCCGGTCCTTGGGGCTGGCCAGCAGTTCGGCGGCGTGGGCCGCGTCTTCCTCGGGCGTCGTGCCGCGGGGGCGGGTGCCCTTGATCGGCCGGGTTTCCACCTGGCCTTCGCTGACCCTGACAAAGCGTTCGGGCGACAGGCTCAGCACCGCGCCGCCCTCCGGCAGGCTCTGGAAGCCGGAGAACGGTGTCGGGCAAGCCGTCCGCAATGCCTGGTAAGCGGCCCAGGCATCACCCTGGCAGGGCGCGCGGAAGCGTTGGGCGAAGTTGACCTGATAGCAGTCGCCGGCCTGGATGTACGCCTGGATACGTTCGAACGCCTGTCGGTAGGCTTCGGCACTGAGGTCCGGCGTCATCGGTCCTTCAAGGCTGAACGAGGGAGCGGCGGCGGTGGTCGGCTGGCTGAACAGCGCGATCAGGCGTTGGCGTTCGTCTTCGCCACAATGGGGATGGAACACCAGTTGGCTGGTGCCCGCCTGGTGGTCGCTGATCAAAGCCCAGTCGTACACGCCAAAACGTGCATCGGGCAGTCGCAGGTCGTCCTGGGCGTGGGACGGCAGGGTTTCGAGGTGTCGACCGAAGTCGTAGCTCAAGTAGCCGATCAGGCCGCCGGCAAAGGGCAATTGCACCGTGGCCGGCAGTACCGCGTCGCCCAGTTGCGTCAGCTGAATGCGCAGGCGCTGCAGGAAATCGCTGCCGCTCTCGTTCGGCAACACCGCCAATTGTGCCAGCGGCCAGGCGCTGAGCAGGTCGTAACGCCCACGCTCGGCACTCGGCCGGCCACTGTCGAGCAGCACGCTGCCCGGGGCATGACGGATCGCCGCGAAATACTCGGCGGGGTTGGTGCGGTAGGGCAGCGGGTGTACGGAGCAGGTTGGCATGGGCGGGGCGGGTCAGCCATTCAGGCGGGGGAGCGATTGTAATCCCCTGTAGGATTTGCTCCTAGGGGGATGTCGGAGATGAGCAAATTAACGGTAGGAGAGAAACCTGTGGGAGCAAAGCTTGCTCGCGATGCAGGCGCCCCAAGCCCCAGGATCTCATGATCTTCATCGCGGGCAAGCCTTGCTACCACAGGCTGTTCCCCACAGGTTGTTGCCTTCAGGGATCACCCTTCAACTGGCGGAATATGCCCAAACAGCTCCTGGGCAAACGCCACGCGTTCTTCCGCGGTTTCGATAACGCCCCGTTCCTTGAGTTCTTCCAGGCGGGCTTCCACCGCGTGGGTGCGCAGGGTCAGGCCGCAGTCGTTGGCGATCTGGATGTTCAGGCCCGGTCGGGCATTCAGTTCCAGGATCAACGGCCCTTTCTCCTGGTCCAGCACCATGTCGACGCCGATGTAGCCCAGCCCGCACAGTTCATAGCAACCGGCGGCCAGCTTCATGAAACCGTCCCAGTAGGGCAGCTGCACGCCGTCCACCGCGTTGGTGGTGTCGGGGTGTTTGGTGATGATGTTGTTCAGCCAGGTGCCGCGCAGGGTCAGGCCCGTGGCGAGGTCGACGCCCACGCCGATGGCGCCCTGGTGCAGGTTGGCCTTGCCGCCGGACTGTCGGGTTGGCAGCCGCAGCATGGCCATCACCGGATAGCCCATCAGCACGATGATGCGGATGTCCGGCACGCCCTCGTAGCTGATGCTCTTGAAGATCTGGTCCGGCGTCACGCGGTACTCGATCAGCGCCCGGTCACGGTGCCCGCCCAAGGAATACAGGCCTGTGAGGATGCTGGAGACATGGTGCTCGATTTCCTCATGGCTGATGATCTTGCCGGACACCGTGCGGTAGCGGCCTTCGAAGCGGTCGGCGATGACGATGATGCCGTCGCCGCCAGCGCCCTGGGCCGGCTTGATCACGAAGTCGGTGCGCCCGCCGATGATGTCGTCGAGCTTGTCGATTTCTTTCTCGGTGGAGATCACCCCGTACAGCTCCGGCACATGGATGCCGGCGGCGATGGCCCGTTCCTTGGTGATGATCTTGTCATCGACGATGGGGTACAGGCTGCGCTTGTTGTACTTGAGCACGTAATCGGCGTTACGCCGATTGATGCCCATGATGCCCCGGGCTTCCAGGGCCTTCCAGGTCTTCCAGAAGCCGAACATCAGGAGTCTGCCTTGAGGAAGGCCTTGAACCGCACCAGCTCGGTCAGGCGGTAGCCGCGATAACGTCCCATGGCCAGCATGAAGCCCACCAGGATCAGCAGGATCGCCGGGAAGGTGAACACGAAGTACACCAGTTCCGGCACGCTCATGATCAGGTGCGCCAGGGACGCGGCGAACAAGGTGCCGATGGCGACTTTCATCGCGTGGCCGGCGCCGCGCTCTTCCCAGGTGATGGACAGGCGTTCGATGGTCATGGTCAGGATCACCATCGGGAACAGCGCCACCGACAAGCCGCGCTCCAGGCCCAGCTTATGGCTGAACAGGCTGATGGCGGCGATCAGCACCACCACGAACGTCAGCACCACCGAGAGCCTTGGCAGCATCTGCAGCTTGAGGTGTTCCAGGTAGGAACGCAGCGACAGGCCCAGCGTGGTGATCACCGTGAACAGGATGATGCCGAAGCCCAACTGGGTCTCACGGAAGGCCAGCGCGATCAGCACCGGGGTAAAGGTCCCGAGGGTTTGCAGGCCGATCAGGTTGCGCAGTATCAGGATCACCAGCACGCCGATCGGGATCATTACCATGATCATGAAGGTTTGCTGGGTTTGCAGCGGCAGGCCGTAGAGCGAGTATTCGAGGAAGTTGGCGTCGGTGTTCTCGTCCGTCAGCTTGGCCAGGCGAATGGCGTTCATTTCGCTGTTGTTCATGCTGAAGGTGACGGTGGCTTTCTTGCCGCCATCGACGGTGATCAGGTTTTCATCGCCGGTCCACCACAGCAGGCGGTCGGTGGGCAGGCCCTGTTCGCCGGAGTCCGGGTTGAAATACAGCCAGTCGGTGCCGTTGAAGCTGCGCAGCCACAGCTCGGGCGTCTGCGGCTGGTCGGCCACCAGGCGGATGGTGTGGACCTTTTCCACCGGCACGTGGGCGATGGACAGCACCAGTTCGACGATCCTGGCCTTGTTGGCCGAGGAAGGATCACCGGCCAGCAACAGCTTGACGTTGTCGTCGTTGAGGTTGTTGACCCGCTTGATCGCTTCGCTGATGAACGTCTCGACGTCGGCCGAGTGCTGGCGGATCGGCGCGAGCAGGGCTTCGGCGGCCAGTTTCTCCGGGCCTTCGACGGCGATGCTGTCGCGGAAGGTCGGACCCTTGACCTTGGTTTTCTCGGCGCTGTAGCGCTTGGTCAGCACCAGGCGGTAGTAAAGGGTCTGGTTGCCCTTGGCGCGACGGGCTGACCAGGTCACTTTGCGGTTACCGTCGACCCGGTTCACCGCCACGCCGTAATTATTGGAAATGAAACTCTCGTTGAGGCTCACGTAGTCGCGGCTCAGGGGCGGCACGAACATCTGGATCTTCACCGGGTCCTTGGCGTTGGGCACGAATTCGACCTTGGCGTCGATGTTCCACAAATCGTCGGTGGCGTCTTCGGTGACCGGGATGCCGAGCACGAAAATCTGATAGGCCGTCACCGACAGGCCCAGCACCACCAGGATGGCGATCAGCATTTTCAGATGGAGGGTAAGGGAGCGCATTGGAATTACTCTGCGGTTTGAGCGGCATTGGCGCAGGCGGGTTTGCCGGCAGCGTATTTAAGACTGGGGTCGACCAGCGCGTCGAAGCGCTTGAGCGCCTCGGAGCCGATCAGCAACGGGTATTGGAAGGCGCTGCGGTCGGTCAGGTTCACTTCGATGCTGCGCAAGGCCGAGCCCATGCAGATGTCCAGTTCGATGACCGGCCGGGCCGTGTATTTCTTGCCTTCTTCCGGGTCGTAGTCACCGGCGCGGCGCTTGATCTTGCTGACCCGGGCCAGCGGACGTTCGATGGGGTGCGAGTGGGCGGCGTCGATGGCCAGGTAAAAACGCACCCAGGATTCGCCATTGCGCTTGAAGCGCTTGATGTCCCGGGCGCTGAGGGATGCGGTCTTGGCGCCGGTGTCGAGCTTGGCGGCGACCTCCAGGTCGATACCCTGCAGGGCGGCGTATTCGTTGAGGCCGTACACGGTTTTTTCACCCGCCACGGCAAGCCCCGGCAGGCACATGAAATAGAAAGCGGCAGATAAGGGCTTGAGTGTCATAGATCCTGGTGCGCAGCGTTCCGTTTATCGGTTCAGGCCCTGGCATTACTGCACAAGCTCCCTAGGCAGCCTTTCTCTAATAAAAGGAGAGCGGCGAATAACCGCGGCATTCTAGCACGGTGGTTTTCTGACGCCACCGCTGGCCGGAGGCTACGAGTCTTCATGCAACAGGGTTATCTTCAGGGCGTTTATTAGACGATTGTCGACAATGTTGATTTTTGTTTTGACGTAAAGGTCGTTGTTGGTTAGTTTTTGCCATATTGATTTCCAAGGTGTCGACAATATGCTCGATCAGCTCGAAACCCCGGTGATGGTCCAGGACGACTCGGAGACCCTGTCCGAGAACGTCTTCCGGCGTATCCAGGCCGCCATCGTCAAGGGCGAGATCGCCCCCGGCAGCAAGATCTCCGAGCCTGAGCTGGCGCGCACCTACGGCATCAGCCGCGGGCCGCTGCGCGAGGCCATTCACCGCCTGGAAGGCCAGCGCCTGCTGGTGCGGGTGCCTCACGTCGGTGCCCGGGTGGTGTCGCTGAGCCACGCCGAGCTGCTGGAACTCTACGAAATCCGTGAATCCCTCGAAGGCATGGCCTGCCGCCTGGCGGCCGAACGCATGACCCTGGAAGAAATCGACGAACTGCGCCGGGTGCTGGAAACCCACGAGCGCGATGCGGCGTTCCAGGCCGGTGTCGGTTATTACCAGCAGGAAGGCGATTTCGACTTTCACTACCGGATTATCCAGGGCAGCGGCAACCGCACCCTGACGCAGATGCTGTGCGGCGAGCTGTACCAACTGGTGCGCATGTACCGGATCCAGTTCTCCACCACGCCCAACCGTCCGCGCCAGGCCTTTGCCGAGCACCACCGGATTCTCGATGCCATCGCCGACCGTGACGGCGAACTGGCTGAATTATTGATGCGCCGGCACATCGGCGCTTCCAAACGCAATATCGCGCGTCATTTCCAGGACAGCGCCGCCACTGAACGAGGTGAGTCATGAGCAACAGCACTCCAGGCCAGCGTTTCCGCGATGCGGTCGCCAGCGAGCATCCGCTGCAAGTGGTGGGCACGATCAACGCCAACCACGCGCTGCTGGCCAAGCGCGCCGGTTTCAAGGCGATCTACCTGTCGGGCGGCGGCGTGGCGGCCGGCTCCCTCGGCGTGCCGGACCTGGGCATCACCGGCCTGGATGACGTGCTGACCGATGTACGGCGCATCACCGATGTGTGCGACCTGCCGCTGCTGGTGGACGTGGACACCGGCTTCGGTTCCTCGGCGTTCAACGTGGCGCGCACGGTCAAGTCGATGATCAAGTTCGGCGCCGCGGCGATTCATATCGAAGACCAAGTCGGCGCCAAGCGTTGCGGCCATCGTCCGAACAAGGAAATCGTCTCCCAGCAAGAGATGGTCGACCGCATCAAGGCCGCTGTCGATGCCCGTACCGACGACAGTTTCGTGATCATGGCCCGTACCGATGCCTTGGCGGTGGAAGGCTTGGAGTCTGCCCTGGACCGCGCCGCCGCGTGCATCGAGGCCGGTGCCGACATGATTTTCCCCGAGGCCATCACCGAGCTTGAGATGTACAAGCTGTTCGCCAGCCGTGTGAAAGCGCCGATCCTGGCCAACATCACCGAATTCGGTGCGACCCCGCTGTACACCACCGAACAGCTGGCCGGTGCCGACGTGTCCCTGGTGCTGTACCCGCTGTCGGCCTTCCGGGCCATGAACAAGGCGGCCGAGAACGTCTACACCGCGATCCGCCGCGACGGCACGCAACAGAATGTCATCGACACCATGCAGACCCGCATGGAGCTTTACGATCGCATCGACTACCACACCTTCGAGCAGAAGCTCGATGCGTTGTTCGCGGCGAAGAAGTAAGGCGCGACTCCCCTACAAATTCAAGAAAATGGAGACAGCAAATGGCCGAAGCAAAAGTACTCAGTGGCGCCGGGCTCCGTGGCCAGGTGGCCGGGCAAACCGCATTGTCCACTGTGGGCCAATCGGGTGCCGGCCTGACCTATCGCGGCTACGATGTTCGCGACCTGGCGGCAGATGCACAATTTGAAGAGGTGGCCTATCTGCTGCTGTACGGCGAACTGCCGACCCAGGCACAGTTGGACGCCTACACCGGTAAACTGCGCCAGTTGCGCGACCTGCCCCAAGCCTTGAAGGAAGTGCTGGAGCGCATTCCCGCCGACGCCCACCCGATGGACGTGATGCGCACCGGCTGCTCGTTCCTGGGTAACCTGGAACCCGAGCAGGATTTTTCCCAGCAACATGACAAGACCGATCGCCTGCTGGCCGCGTTCCCGGCGATCATGTGCTACTGGTATCGCTTCAGCCATCAAGGCCAGCGCATCGAATGCGTGACCGACGAAGTGTCCATCGGTGGCCACTTCCTGCACTTGCTGCACGGCAAGAAGCCGAGCGAGCTGCACGTCAAGGTGATGAATGTCTCGCTGATCCTCTACGCCGAGCACGAATTCAACGCCTCGACCTTCACCGCCCGGGTCTGCGCCTCCACGCTGTCGGACCTGTTCTCCTGCATCACTGCCGCCATCGGCTCGCTGCGTGGCCCGTTGCATGGCGGTGCCAACGAAGCGGCGATGGAAATGATCGAGCGCTTCGGCTCACCGCAGGAGGCCATCGAAGGCACCCTCGGCATGCTCGCGCGCAAGGACAAGATCATGGGCTTCGGCCACGCGATCTATAAGGACAACGATCCGCGCAACGAGGTGATCAAGGGCTGGTCGAAAAAACTCGCCGACGAAGTGGGCGATACCGTGCTGTTCCCGGTGTCCGAAGCCATCGACAAGACCATGTGGGAACAGAAGAAGCTGTTCCCCAACGCCGATTTCTATCATGCCTCGGCGTACCACTTCATGGGCATCCCGACCAAGCTGTTCACGCCGATCTTCGTCTGCTCGCGCCTGACCGGCTGGGCCGCCCACGTGTTCGAACAACGCGCCAACAACCGCATCATCCGACCGAGCGCCGAATACACCGGCGTCGAACAGCGCAAGTTCGTGCCAATCGAACAACGCTGAGATGGAGGGCGCTGACGCAGGAGCTAAAGAACCGAAAACCCCTTTTGTGGGAGCGAGCCTGCTCGCGAATACGGACTGACATTCAACATCAATGTCGACTCATGCACCGCATTCGCGAGCAGGCTCGCTCCCACAGGGGAATGGGTTGATTTCAATGGCTGCGCCAGCCCCTTCTGAAACCACCGTGACCGAGTCCTGACGATGAACACAGAATTTCGCAAACCGCTGCCTGGCACTTCGCTGGATTATTTCGACGTTCGCGGCGCAGTGGAGGCCATCCGCCCCGGCGCCTATGACGGCCTGCCGTACACCTCCCGCGTGCTGGCGGAAAACCTGGTGCGTCGCTGCGACCCGGCCACGCTGCGCGAGTCGCTGCTGCAACTGATCGAGCGCAAGCGTGACCTGGACTTCCCCTGGTTCCCGGCCCGCGTGGTGTGCCATGACATCCTCGGCCAGACCGCCCTGGTGGACCTGGCCGGCCTGCGCGACGCCATCGCCTTGCAGGGTGGCGACCCGGCGCAGGTCAATCCGGTGGTGCCGACGCAGCTGATTGTCGACCACTCCCTGGCGGTGGAAAGCGGTGGTGCCGATCCGCAAGCCTTCGCCAAGAACCGCGCCATCGAAGACCGGCGTAACGAAGACCGCTTCCACTTCATCAACTGGACCAAGAAAGCCTTCAAGAACGTCGATGTGATTCCGCCGGGCAACGGGATCATGCACCAGATCAACCTGGAAAAAATGTCGCCGGTGATCCAGCAGCGTGACGGCGTGGCCTTCCCCGACACCTGCGTCGGCACCGACAGTCACACCCCCCACGTCGATGCCCTGGGCGTGATTGCCATCGGCGTCGGTGGCCTGGAGGCCGAAAGCGTCATGCTCGGTCGCGCCTCGTGGATGCGCCTGCCGGAAATCATCGGCGTCGAGCTGACCGGCAAGCTGCAGCCGGGCATTACCGCCACCGACATGGTGCTGGCGCTGACCGAGTTCCTGCGCAAGCAAAAAGTCGTCGGTGCCTGGCTGGAGTTTTTCGGTGAAGGCGCCAGTGCCCTGACCCTGGGTGACCGGGCGACCATTTCCAACATGGCCCCGGAATACGGCGCCACGGCGGCGATGTTCCATATCGATCAACAGACGATCGACTACCTGAAGCTCACCGGCCGCGAAGACACCCAGGTGCAGTTGGTGGAAACCTATGCCAAGCACGTGGGCCTGTGGGCCGATAGCCTCAAGGGCGCGCAGTACGAGCGTGGCCTGACCTTCGACCTGTCCTCGGTAGTCCGCAACATGGCTGGGCCGAGCAATCCCCACGCTCGGGTGGCGGTGTCGGAGCTGGCCGCCAAAGGCATTTCCGGCCGGTGGGACGATGTGCCCGGGCAAATGCCCGACGGCGCGGTGATCATCGCCGCGATCACCAGTTGCACCAACACCAGCAACCCGCGCAACGTGATCGCCGCCGGCCTGCTGGCGCGCAACGCCAACCGCCTGGGCCTGGCCCGCAAGCCGTGGGTGAAGTCGTCCCTGGCGCCGGGTTCGAAAACCGTGGCGCTGTACCTGGATGAGGCCGGCCTGACGTCCGAACTCGAGAAACTGGGCTTCGGCGTGGTGGCATTCGCCTGCACCACCTGCAACGGCATGTCAGGCGCGCTGGACCCGGTGATCCAGCAGGAAATCATCGACCGCGACCTGTACGCCACCGCCGTGTTGTCGGGCAACCGCAACTTCGACGGGCGTATCCATCCGTACGCCAAGCAGGCGTTCCTGGCATCGCCACCCCTGGTGGTCGCATATGCCATCGCCGGGACCATCCGTTTCGACATCGAAAAAGATGTGCTGGGCGTGGTGGACGGTCGCGAGATCCGCCTCAAGGACATCTGGCCGAGCGACGAAGAAATCGACGCGGTGGTCAAGGCTTCGGTGAAGCCGGAGCAGTTCCGCCAGGTGTACATTCCGATGTTCGCCATCCAGGAAGACTCCGGGCCGAAAGTGACGCCGCTGTACGACTGGCGCCCACAAAGCACCTACATCCGTCGTCCGCCGTACTGGGAAGGGGCGTTGGCCGGTGCGCGGCCGCTCAAGGGCATGCGCCCGCTGGCGGTGCTGCCGGACAACATCACCACCGACCATTTGTCGCCGTCCAACGCCATCATGCTGGACAGCGCCGCTGGCGAGTACCTGGCGAAAATGGGCCTGCCGGAAGAGGACTTCAACTCCTACGCGACCCACCGTGGCGACCACCTGACCGCGCAGCGCGCCACCTTCGCCAACCCGAAACTGTTCAACGAAATGGTCCAGGAAAACGGCAAGGTCAAGCAGGGCTCCCTGGCCCGTGTCGAGCCGGAAGGCAAGGTCATGCGCATGTGGGAGGCCATCGAGACCTACATGGAGCGCAAGCAGCCGCTGATCATCATTGCCGGTGCCGACTACGGCCAGGGTTCGTCCCGGGACTGGGCGGCCAAGGGCGTGCGCCTGGCGGGTGTCGAGGCGATCGCCGCCGAAGGTTTCGAACGCATCCACCGCACCAACCTGGTGGGCATGGGCGTGTTGCCGCTGGAGTTCAAGCCGGGCACCGATCGCAAGACCCTGGGCATCGATGGCAGCGAAGTCTATGACGTGATCGGCGAACGCACGCCGCGGGCGACGCTGACCCTGGTCATCACTCGCAAGAACGGCGAGCGCGTCGAAGTGCCGGTGACCTGCCGTCTCGATACCGCCGAAGAAGTGTCGATCTACGAAGCCGGGGGCGTGCTGCAACGCTTTGCCCAGGACTTCCTGGAGTCGGCGGTGGCCGTTTAAATCGCTTGGGTGGCCCGTTCTCCGGCCATCCTTTTTTTCAGGAGTTAGAGCACATGGCTCACTCGCCTCAAATCAAGATCCCCGCGACCTACATGCGTGGCGGCACCAGCAAAGGCGTGTTCTTCAGCTTGCAGGACCTGCCCGAAGCGGCCCGCGTGCCTGGCCCGGTCCGCGATGCCCTGCTGTTGCGGGTAATCGGCAGCCCTGACCCGTATGAGAAGCAGATCGATGGCATGGGTGGCGCAACGTCCAGCACCAGCAAGACGGTGATCCTGTCCAAGAGCACCCGGGCCGACCACGATGTCGATTACCTGTTCGGCCAGGTGTCCATCGATAAGCCGTTCGTGGACTGGAGCGGCAACTGCGGCAACCTGTCGGCGGCGGTGGGGTCGTTTGCCATCAGCAGTGGTTTGGTGGCGTCCGACCGTGTTCCGCAAAACGGCGTGGCCGTGGTACGGATCTGGCAGGCCAACATCGGCAAGACCATCATCGCCCATGTGCCAATCACCGAGGGTGTGGTGCAGGAAACCGGGGACTTCGAACTCGACGGCGTGACCTTTCCAGCGGCCGAAGTGCAATTGGAATTCATGGACCCGGCGGCCGAGGAGGAGGGCGGTGGTGGCTCTATGTTTCCCACCGGCAACCTGGTGGACGACTTGGAAGTGCCCGGTGTTGGCACCTTCAAGGCGACGCTGATCAACGCGGGGATCCCGACGATTTTCATCAATGCCCGCGATGTCGGCTACACCGGCACTGAATTGCAGGGGGCGATCAACAGCGATCCCAAGGCGTTGGCGATGTTCGAAACCATTCGCGCCCACGGTGCCTTGCGCATGGGCTTGATCAAGCACCTGGACGAAGCGGCCCAGCGTCAGCACACACCGAAAGTGGCGTTTGTCGCACCGCCGGCGGATTACCTGTCCTCCAGCGGAAAAGCCGTGGCGGCGGGGGATGTCGACTTGCTGGTGCGGGCGTTGTCCATGGGCAAGCTGCACCACGCCATGATGGGCACCGCAGCCGTTGCCATCGGCACGGCCGCGGCGATTTCCGGCACCCTGGTGAACCTGGCCGCCGGCGGCATCGAACGTAGCGCTGTACGCTTCGGCCACCCCTCCGGCACCTTGCGCGTCGGTGCCGAGGCCAGCGTGGTCAACGGCGAATGGACGGTAAAAAAAGCGATCATGAGCCGCAGTGCGCGGGTGTTGATGGAAGGGTTCGTGCGAGTGCCTGGGGATGTTCTGAACTGAGTCGAAAAAACTGTGGGAGCGAGCTTGCTCGCGATGACGGTGTGTCAGCCGATACCAATGTTGAATGTGCTGGCCTCATCGCGAGCAAGCTGAACTGGCCTAATGATTTTGGACACTTCAATCGGGCGCTATGATGGCGCCCAAATCTGAGGTGTTTTTGGTTATGCGTAAATCTTACTCCAGTGAGTTCAAACTCAAAGCGGCCAGCATGGTGCTGGACGAGGGACAGTCGGTTCCCGAAGTCTGCGCCAGCCTGGATATTGGGCCCACGGCGCTTCGCCGCTGGGTCGATCAGGTTCGCAAGGAACGCTTGGGTTCGACCCCGGTGGGTACCAAGGCGATTACCGCTGATCAGCGTGAAATTCAGCAGCTC
>NZ_FMXV01000011.1:0-191390 GCF_900104425.1 Pseudomonas sp. NFACC13-1
TCGTTGGTCAGCACGCTGCCGGTCAGGGTCAGGTGGGTTTCCGAGGCCGTACTGGCGTTGCTGTCGTCCACGGCTTTAGGCAAGTCGTCGACGATGTTCACATCCAGGTTGCCGTTGGCCGTGGTGCCGTTGTCGTCGGTGGCGACTACGGCGAATTGCTCGCTAACGCCATTGGCGCCGTTGGCATTTGGATGGGTTTCGTTATCCAGCAGCGTGTAGCTGTAGCTCACCACACCGGTGTTGGCGTTGTAGCCAGTGATGGTCAGCGTGTTGCCCAGTGCAGTGGTAATCGATTGCGGGAAACCGGCTGCCACGCCGCCGGTGACAACGTTGATGCCGCCAACGCTCAGGGTCTGCACACCGTCCAGCGCGGTCACGGTGAACGTGCCGTTTTGAGTCAGGGCCGGTGCATCCGGGCTGCTGCCGTCGCTGAGGTTTTTTTCCTGCAACGATAGTTCGCCACCTTCAGCATCCAGGCCCACCAACACCACCGGATCATCATTGTTATGCACTTGCAGCACCAGGTTCGCAGTGCTGGTGTCGCCATCGGCGTCGGTCAGGGTGTAGGTGAACGTCTCGGTACCGCTGCCCCCGCCATGCAACGCGACGAATTGCGGGTCGCTGGTGTTCAGGGTGTAGGTGTATGTGCCGTTGGGGTTGAGTACCAGGGTGCCGTAGGTACCAGTGAACGTCCCGCCAATGATCGGCCCGCTGTCGGGGCCGGTGGGGATCCGGTCGGCGCCCTGGTGGTCGTTGGTCAATACGTTGCCGGTAAGGGTGACCAGGGTTTCCGACGCCGTGTTCGCGTGGCTGTCGTCGATCGCCTGGGGCACGTCATCGGTGATGTTGACGTCCAGGGTGCCGGTGGCCGTGTCGCCGTCGGTGTCGACGGCCACCACGGGGAACTGCTCGGTAATGGTGTTGGCCCCGCCGCCGGCAGGATGGGTTTCATTGTCCGTCAGGGTGTAGGTGTAACTGACCACTCCCGTGGTCGGGTCATAGCCCGTGATGGTCAACGTGTTGCCCAGCGCCGACGTGATGGTCTGAGGAAAGCCTGCGGGCACGCCGCCGCTGATGACGTTGATACCGCCGATGCTCAGGCTGCTCAGCCCGTCAGGCGCGGAAACCGTGAAGGTGCCATTTTGCACCAGCGCCCCCGGATTGCTGGCCGAACCATCGGCCAGATTGGCCTCGTTGGTGGTCAGTTCGCCGCCCTGGACATTGACCCCGTCGAGGGTCACGGGGTTGTCCGGCGTCTCAGGGGTTACCGGCGGCACGGCGGCATTGTCGCCGGTGTTATCCGGGTCACCGGCCAAGCGTAGCTGGGGAAATTCGGGAATCCCGTTGAACCCGGCCGTCGGGAAACCGATCAGCGGATCGACCTCCCCACCCACTTCTTCCAACAGCACAAAACTGTGCCCACCGCCTACACCACCCGGGTTGCCACCTTCAGGCCCGGCGGCCGTGGCTTCGCCGGTCTGGGTCGGGTCGGCACCGGCGGCGATGGCTTGCTGCAGCTTTTGCACATCGGTCAGTTGCGCGTCGCTCGGCGTCGTCGTGTCGGGCGTGTCGACATGAGGCGCATGGTTGGCCAGCAGCTGCGGGGTCAGGGTCAGGTTGCTTTCACGGCCCAGAGTCAACGACTGGCCGTTCTGCAGATGAACAGCCACAGCCCCTTCGGCACCGGTGACCAGGTGTTCGCCGGCATAGAGCCGATCGCCTTCGACCAAAGGCCGCCGCAGGCCACCAGCCGCTTCTGCGAAAACTTGCCCGACCACTTTGCTGACGATACCGATGAGCGCTGCCATGTGCATTTCCTCCGTTGCCGACCGCAATCGGCACCTGTCTGGGTGAAGAATTCGTCCTCAGGTCTGGCGACCCAAAAAGCTGGAAAATCTGCCAGCTTTCGCGGAAGCAGAAGGTGCTGGCAATTCGCCTAAACGACAAAAAACCGTCACAAAAACCGCTTCTCACATCGCCCTTTCGGTACTTCTTCACGTCGCTTAAAAATCTGCATGAAACTTTTATTGACGCCTAAAAGCCGTCAGAACCCGCAGATTCAAAGGCTTTCGCTTTGAACAATGTGCCGGTTTTTTTCAAGCTCATAAGTTTTTTTTGGAATAACTCTTATGAGAAATTCTTCTTAGGTTTTGCTCAGGATGTTCTTAGCTGTGTTGTTACAAGGTTGAAACGGTTTTGATCTTAAACACGTCAATATTTTGGCGACAAGCGAAGCACTACAGACCTCAGGAGATGCACCCCATGCGCGTTCTAACCCCCCTCTGCAGCGCGGTTTTGCTGGCCATGGCCTGCTCTTCTCAGGCGCAGGCCATGTCATTGACCGAGGCGATCCAGAGCACCATCGCGACTCACCCGGAACTGGCACAACGGGTGGACAGCCGTCTGTCGGCCAACGAAGACGTCAAGGTCGCCAGAGGGGGCTTTTTCCCATCGGTGGATCTCAATGCCGGTTACGGCCGTGGCTACAGTGACAACACCAACACCCGCGCCCTGGGCAACCACCACACCAATATCCTGACCTACACCCAATCGGAGCTGCGCCTGCGGCAGATGATCTTCGACGGGTTCAACACCGCCAATGAAGTGCAACGCACCCAGGGCGTGGTCAATTCCCGGGCCTATTACGCCCAAGGCACGGCCCAGGATCTGGCGCTGCGCACCATTGAGGTCTACCTGGAAGTGCTCAAGCGCCGCGAACTGGTGACCCTGGCCAAGAACAACCTGCAAGCGCACATGCGGGTCAACGACCAGATCGGCCTGCGCACCGAACGTGGGGTCGGCAGCAACGCCGACTCCGACCAGTCCAACGCCCGTCGGGCCCTGGCGGAAAACAACTACGACACCGCCCAGGTCGACCTGGCCGACGCCGAGGCCAACTTCTACAGCGTGGTCGGACGCATGCCCGATGAGCTGGAGACACCGCCCTCGACCAAAGGCGAAATCCCCGCCGACCTGCGCGAAGCCCAGCAAAGCATGGTGGACAACAACCCCTACCTGAAATCGGCCCAGGCCGACATACAGTCCGCCGAGAGCCAGTACGAAGTGGCGAAGTCGCCGTTCTACCCACGCTTCGACGCCGAGGCGGCGGTGGGCGCCAACAACAACATCGGTGGCGAAGAAGGCCACGACAACAACTGGCGGGTCGGCGTGGTGATGAACTACAACCTGTTCCGCGGTGGCAGCGACAAGGCGCGGTTGGCGTCCAACGCCCACCAGATCAACCAGGCCATGGACATTCGCAACAACGCCCTGCGCCAGCTCAACGAAGACACGCGCCTGGCCTGGAACGCGATGCTCAACGCCCGCAAACAGACCCCCACCGCCCGCGAATATGCCGACACCACCGCCCGTGTGCGCGCCGCATACCAGGATCAGTTCGGTCTCGGCCAGCGCACCCTGCTCGACCTGCTCGACAGCGAAAACGAGCTGTACAACGCCAACCGGCGCTACACCGAGGTGCGTTACACCGAGGAGTACTCGATGTACCGGGTGCTGGCGAACATGGGCCTGCTGTTGCACAAACAACGGATCGTGCTGCCGGCCGATACGGTCGCGCAGACCGAAGTCAAGAACCAGGCTCGGCTGCCGGAACTGAAGTAGCCCCCTCCAAAAAAAATGGGAGCGAACACTGTGACCAGCATGGAACCCGCAACCCTTGGCGCTGATCCGCGCCTGAATTTCGATGATCCCCTGCTGGACGGCCTGTTGATCCTCTGCAAACTCCATGGCGCGACGGTCAGCCGCGCCAGCCTCAGCGCCGGGCTCCCTATGGCGCACCAACGCTTGAGCCTGGACCTGCTGCCCCGCGCAGCGGCCCGGGCGAGCTTGCAGGCGCGGTTGTTGCGTCGTGAGCTGGCGGACATCTCCCCCCTGAACCTGCCGGTGATGCTGATCCTGGCGGGGGGCCGTTGCGCGGTCTTGCGGCGCTGGGGCGAGGATGGCAAGGCGCTGATCCTGCCCAGCGAAGCCGATGGTGGCGAGCAGTGGGTCAGCCGCGAGGAGCTGACCACCGATTACAGCGGCCAGGCGCTGTTCGCCCGGCCGCGCCATGAACTCGAAGACCTGCGCTCGCCCCTGGTACCCCGGGTCGAGGCGTGGTTTCGCGACACCTTGAAACTGTCGCGCTGGCTGTACAGCGACGCGATCCTGGCGAGCTTCCTGATCAACCTGCTGGGGCTGATGGTGCCGCTGTTCGTCATGCAGACCTACGACCGCGTGGTGCCGAACCAGGCCACGTCCACCTTGTGGGTGCTGGCCGTGGGGCTGTTGATCGGTACCGGCTTCGAACTGGTGCTGCGGGTGGTGCGCGCCCATCTGCTGGACACCGCCGGCAAGAAAACCGACGTAATTCTGTCCGCCACCCTGTTCGAACGCATCACCGGCATGGCGATGAAGGCCAAGCCGGTGACCATCGGCGGCTTCGCCCAGAGCATCCACGACTTCCAGGGCCTGCGCGAATTCCTCACGGCGGTGACGCTCACCAGCCTGATCGACCTGCCCTTCGCCCTGCTGATGCTCGTCGTGATCGGCCTGTTGGGCGGCTGGCTGGTGGTGATTCCCGTGATCGCGTTTCCGATCACCATCGTCTTCGCCATGATCATCCAGATGCGCCTGCGCGACACCGTGCAAAAAAGCCTGGCCCTCGGCGCCCAGCGCCAGGCCCTGCTGATCGAAACCCTCGGTGGCCTGGAAACCCTCAAGGCCTGCAGCGCCGAAAGCGAGCGCCAGCATCAATGGGAAAGCACCCACGGTGCCCTCACCCGCCTGGACAGCCATGCGCGCAACCTCTCGGCACTGGCGACCAATGGCACCTTGTTCCTGCAACAACTGGCGGGCATGGCGACCATCGTCGCCGGGGTCTACAGCATCATTGCCGGCAATCTCAGCGTCGGCGCGCTGGTGGCGACCTACATGCTTGGCAGCCGGGTGCTCGCCCCGCTCGGGCAGATCGCCGGGCTGATCACCCGCTACCAGCAAGCCCAGCTCACCATGCGCAGCACCGATGCCCTGATGGCGTTGCCCCAGGAGCGAGACGCCAAGCAGCGGCCCCTGGACCGTACCCAATTGCAGGGCGCCCTGGACGTCAACGGCGTGACGTTCCACTACAACGGCCAGAGCGCCCCGGCGCTGACCAATGTCAGTTTCAGCCTCAAGCCCGGCGAACGGGTCGGAATCATCGGCCGCAGTGGCTCGGGCAAGAGCACCCTCGCGCGCCTGGTGATGGGTTTCTATGCACCGGAGGAAGGCCAGTTGCTGCTGGACGGCCTGGACCTGAGGCAACTGGACGTCGCCGACCTGCGCCAACAGATCGGCTACGTCGCCCATGACCTGCCGCTGCTGGCCGGCAGCCTGCGGGACAATCTCACCCTGGGCGCGCGCTACATCAGTGATGCACGCATGCTGGAAGTGGCGGAACTGACCGGTGTCACCGAACTGGCGCGCCAGCATCCCCAAGGTTTCGACCGCCCGGTGGGCGAGCGCGGGCAACTGCTGTCCGGCGGCCAACGCCAAGCCGTGCTGCTGGCCCGGGCCTTGTTGCTCGACCCGCCGATCCTATTGCTGGACGAACCCACCAGCGCCATGGACAACACCAGCGAAGACGTCCTGCGGCAGAAGCTTCACCCCCATGTACAGGGCAAGACGATGCTGTTGGTCACTCACCGCACCTCGATGCTGAGCCTGGTGGACCGGTTGGTGGTGCTGGATAACGGTCGGATCGTGGCGGACGGGCCGAAGGACGCAGTCATCGATGCCTTGCGCAAGGGACGGGTAGGCTCTGCGGCGGTTTAAGCGCAACACCTCCCCTGTGGGAGCGAGCTCGCTCGCGATAGCATTGGATCAGCTGGCGCAGGTGGGACTGTTACATCGCTATCGCGAGCAAGCTCGCTCCCACACAAGCTCGCTCTCACAGGTTCTTTGTTCGGTTTTATTTTCTCTCACTGACGGGTACCGCCCATGTCTGCCCAAACACCGGATTCAACCGCCCGAAGCTACTTCGGCAGTTTCAGCAAAAGCGCCGAAAGCGAGTTCATGCCGGAAACCGCCGGCGCCACGCTGCAGGATTCGCCCCGGCGCTCGCGGGTTACCGTGTGGCTGGCCGCCGGGTTGATCATCACCGGGCTGGTCTGGGCGAAGTTGGCGGTCTTGCAGGAAGTCACCACCGGCGAAGGCAAGGCGATTCCGTCGAGCAAGGTCCAGGTGATCCAGAACCTGGAGGGCGGCATCGTCACCGAGATATTCGTGCGCGAAGGCCAGATGGTGAACAAGGGCGACACCCTGCTGCGCCTGGACGACACGCGATATCAATCGAACAAGGGCGAGAGCGAAGCCGACCGCTATGCCTTGACCGCCCAGGTCGAACGCTTGTCGGCCGAGGCCGAGGGCCGGCCCTTCAAACTTTCAGATGAGGTGATCGCCAAGGCCCCGCAAGTGGCCGAGGACGAGCGCTCGCTGTATGAACAACGCCAGCGGCGCCTGGCCAGTGAACAACGGACCCTGACCGAACAGCTGCGGCAGAAGACCCAGGAGCTGGCGGAGTTTCGCTCCAAGCAAGGCCAGTTCAGCTCCGCCCTGGCCTTGTTGCAGGAAGAAATGAACATGTCCACGCCGCTGGTGCGCACCGGGGCGGTGTCGCCGGTGGAGATCCTGCGGCTCAAGCGCAGCGCGGTGGAAATCCGCGGTTCGCTCAACGCCACCACCCTGGCGATTCCCCGGGCCGAATCGGCGATCAACGAGATCAAGAGCAAGATCGACGAATCGGAACAGACCTTCCGCTCCGAGGCGGCCAAGGACCTCAACGAGAAACGCACCGAACTGTCGAAAATCACCGCCTCGAGCATCGCCATCGACGACCGCGTGACCCGCACGACGGTGGTCTCGCCGGTGCATGGGGTGATCAAGCAACTGAAGGTCAACACCATCGGCGGCGTGGTGCAGCCGGGCAACGACATGGTGGAAATCGTGCCCCTGGAAGACAACCTGCTGATCGAAGCCAAGGTCCGCCCCCAGGACGTGGCGTTCCTGCACCCGGGCCAGAAGGCCATGGTCAAGTTCAGCGCCTACGACTACACGATCTATGGCGGGCTGAGCGCCAGGCTCGAACTGATCGGCGCCGACACCATCACCGATGACAAGGGCAACAGCTTCTACCTGATCCAGGTGCGCACTGACAAAAACCACTTGGGCGGGGATGCCAAGCCGTTGCTGATCATTCCGGGAATGGTGGCGACGGTGGATATCATCACCGGGGAGAAAAGTGTCCTGGATTACTTGCTCAAGCCGGTGTTGAAGGCGCGGACCGAGGCGATGCGTGAGCGGTAGACTTTGGCAGGGATCTTCGGTGCCTGGTCGATCGCTATCGCGAGCAAGCTCGCTCCCACAGGGGGCTCCAGCGCACAAAAATCCATTGTGGGAGCGAGCTTGCTCGCGATGAGGCCGGCAGCCACACCTCTATTTTTCAGCATGATTACGCTGATAGGTCTGCTCCCCCATCGCCACAATCTGCCCCTCGATCAAGGCCTCGAACGGCCTCAGCAACGCCTCGAAACTCGCCGGCGCCTCCAGGACCTGCAACGCCTGGACAATCGCCTCCACCGTCGACAACGCCCCCGGCCCCGGCGCCTTGCGCAAGCGGTAACGGGACACTCCGCCTTCGGCCAGGGTCACCCTCGGCAGTGCCGCCAGCAGCGGGTTGAGGTGCAGCAGCTTGCGGGCCTTGCGCCAGGTGCCATCGGGAACGACCAACAGCAGCGGCTCATCGGACGGCCCGCAGGCTTGCAGCGGCTGCGCATCATCAGCCGGAAACAACAACCGAGCCTGATAACCCGGTTGATCGAGCAACCGGGGCAGATCCTCGAACACCTCACCCACGATCAACTCGGCGTTATTGAGCCCCAACGCCGCCAGGCGGGCGGTGTTCAAGGCATGGTTCACTTCGCTGGGATGCTGCAATAGCAAGACGCGGGTGCGGCTGTCGAGGCTGGGGATCAGCGGGCACAGGCAATGGCTTTGTGGCCTGTGGCAACGCGGGCACTGGATTCTGGACATGGTCAGGCCTGATTCAGTTGAGCTTTGAGCAAATCACGGAACGTCTGGATCAGCGGCTCGCGGCTGCGACCGCGGCGCACGATCATCGAAAACGGCGCCTGATAGCCGAAGGTCGCTGGCAGCAGCACGCGCAAGTCGCCCCTGTCGACCCAGGCCTGGGCGTAGTGCTCAGGCAGGTAGCCGATGTAGGCGCCGGACAGCACCAGGATCAACTGCGCCTCCATGCTCTCCACCGTCGCCGCGCTGTGCTTGAAGCCGTGACGGGCCAGTTCGGCCTGGCTCCAGTATCCGCGCCCGACCATGCGCTGCTGGGTGATGACCTGCTCGGGAATGCGCCGCTCGTTGAACAACGGGTGACGGTTGCTGCAATACAACCAGTGCTGCTCACGGTACAGCGGCATGTAGACCAGCCCGCTCATGCGCGTGGAAAACGCACCGATGGCCAGGTCCAGGCGGTTGTCCTGCACGCCGAGTTGCAGCTCGTAAGGGCTCATGACCGACAGATGCAAATGCACCGCTGGATGTTCCTGGCTGTAGGCGCCGATGGCTTCGGCGAACGGCAAGGCCTTGTCGCTGACGGTGGAGTCGATCACCCCCAGGTTCAACGTACCGCGCAGCTCCCCCTTGAGTGCGGCGGCGTACTGCTCGAACCCTTCGAGCTCGCCCAACAGGCGCAGGGTTTCCTGATGGAACAGCTCGCCCTTGCTGGTCAGGCTGAACCCGCCCCGGCCGCGATGACACAGCACCAGGCCCAGGGCCGATTCCAACTGGCTCATGTAGGTGCTGATGGCCGACGTGGACAGGTTGAGCTCGTGCTGGGCATTGGCGAACCCCTGGTGCCGGACCACGCTGACGAAAATGCGCAGCAGTTTCAGGTCGGGTAGAGCGTTGGCCATTGGGGGTCTCCATACAATCGAGTCAATGCACATTTGTGGCGAGGGGATTTATCCCCGCTGGGCTGCGAAGCAGCCCCAATACCATTTTCCTGACACACCGAGCTTTCAGGTTTTAGGGCCGCTTCGCGCCCCAGCGGGGATAAATCCCCTCGCCACAGGGGCCACTATTTCCCAATCCAAACAGGGGGACCGTGCTGCCGCGAAGTCTATCGCCCCGCCCGCCATTAGTTTAGAAAAATCTGAACTAAGTATTTGCCCCCAGCGATTCTTCACGCCAGCGGCTTTTCGCAGAATCGGCCCCTGATAAATAAAACAGCGATGAGGCCCTACCCGTGGACAAGACTCTTCACCAACCACTGGGCGGCAACGAAATGCCGCGCTTCGGCGGCATCGCCACCATGATGCGACTCCCCCATTTGCAAACCGCTGCCGGCCTGGACGCGGCCTTCGTCGGCGTACCGCTGGACATCGGCACCTCCCTGCGCGCCGGCACCCGTTTCGGCCCTCGCGAGATTCGCGCCGAATCCGTCATGATCCGCCCCTACAACATGGCCACCGGCGCCGCGCCGTTCGACTCACTGTCGGTGGCGGACATCGGCGATGTGCCGATCAACACCTTCAACCTGCTGGACGCGGTGCGGATCATCGAAGAGTCGTACCACAAGATCCTCGAACACAACGTCATCCCCCTGACCCTGGGGGGCGATCACACCATCACCCTGCCGATCCTGCGGGCGATCCACAAGAAACACGGCAAGGTCGGCCTGGTGCACATCGACGCCCACGCCGATGTGAACGACCACATGTTCGGCGAGAAGATCGCCCATGGCACCACCTTCCGCCGCGCCGTGGAGGAGGGCCTGCTCGATTGCGACCGCGTGGTGCAGATCGGCCTGCGTGCCCAGGGCTACACCGCCGATGATTTCAACTGGAGCCGCAACCAGGGCTTTCGCGTGGTCCAGGCCGAAGAGTGCTGGCACAAATCCCTTGCTCCACTGATGGCCGAAGTGCGCGAGAAAGTCGGCGGCGGCCCGGTATACCTGAGCTTCGACATCGACGGCATCGACCCGGCCTGGGCGCCCGGCACCGGCACTCCGGAAATCGGCGGCCTGACCACCATCCAGGCGATCGAAATCGTCCGGGGCTGCCAGGGCCTCGACCTGGTCGGTTGCGATCTGGTAGAAGTCTCGCCGCCGTACGACACCACCGGCAACACCTCGCTGCTGGGCGCCAACCTGCTGTACGAGATGCTCTGCGTACTGCCCGGCGTGGTTCATCGTTGAGGTGCGGCCATGAACGATCGAGATCAAATCCTCAAGGCCGCCGCCGAGCTGGTGTCGGCCTTCGCCCGCAATGACCGCGACGCCTACTTCGGTGCGTTCACGGCCGATGCGAGTTTCGTGTTCCACACCCTTGAACAGCCCCTGCTGTCACGCGATGCCTACCAGGCATTGTGGGATCGCTGGCGGTCCGAGGATGGCTTCGAGGTGCTGAACTGCACCTCGAGCAACGCCTTCGTCAGCCTGCAAGGGGACGTGGCGATTTTCATCCATGACGTGGCCACCGAGCTGCGCATGCAAGGGGAGCTTCACTCTAGCCAGGAGCGCGAAACCATTGTGTTTCGCCAAGAACAACAAGGCCTGTGGCTGGCCTGTCACGAACACTTGTCCGCAATGCCGGAAGGGCTGCCATCCCCTTAGCAACAGGCGACATTCACATTCGATGAACGCGCCTCGATGATCGGAGCAGATCATGCATAACAATAACGATAAAAGCCTTACGCACATTGAAACCAACGGGGTCGAACAGATCCCGGACCACGAACGCACTGCCGGCCCGGGCGACCTGTTTCGCCTGATCTTCGGCGGCGCCAATACCTTCGCCACCGCCGTGCTCGGCAGTTTCCCGGTGCTGTTCGGCTTGTCGTTCCAGGCCGGGGTCTGGGCGATTGTGCTGGGCGTGTTGGTGGGTTCGATCATTCTCGCGCCGATGGGCCTGTTCGGCCCGCTCAACGGTACCAACAACGCGGTGTCTTCCGGTGCGCACTTCGGCGTGCACGGGCGCATCGTCGGCTCGTTCCTCTCGTTGCTGACCGCCATCGCGTTTTTCTCGCTGTCGGTGTGGAGCTCGGGCGATGCGTTGATCGGCGGCGCCAAGCGGCTGGTCGGCGTGCCGGAAACCGACCTGAGCCTGGGCCTGGCCTACGGCCTGTTCGCCCTGCTGGTGTTGACGGTCTGCATCTACGGCTTCCGCTTCATGCTGTGGGTCAACCGCATTGCCGTGTGGGCCGCCAGCCTGCTGTTCCTGCTGGGCATTTTCGCCTTCGCACCGACCTTCGACAGCCAGTTCGCCGGCACGGTCAGCCTCGGCCAGCCGGGCTTCTACGCGGCCTTCATCGGCGCGGCGCTGGTGGCCATGAGCAACCCGATTTCCTTCGGAGCGTTCCTGGGCGACTGGTCGCGCTACATCCCCCGCAACACGCCCAAGCGCCGCATCATGCTGGCCGTGATCGCGGCACAACTGGCGACATTGATCCCGTTCCTGTTCGGCCTCGCCACCGCCACCATCGTGGCGATCAAGGCGCCGGACTACATCGCGGCCAACAACTACGTGGGCGGGCTGCTGGCGGTTTCGCCGGGGTGGTTCTTCCTGCCGGTGTGCCTGATCGCGGTGATCGGCGGCATGTCCACCGGCACCACCTCGCTGTATGGCACCGGGCTGGACATGTCCAGCGTGTTCCCAAGGGTGCTGTCGCGGGTCAAGGCCACGCTGCTGATCGGCGTGCTGTCGATTGCCTTCATCTTCATCGGGCGCTTCGCGGCGAACCTGGTGCAGAGCGTATCCACCTTCGCCGTGCTGATCATCACCTGCACCACACCGTGGATGGTGATCATGATCATCGGCCTGCTGGTGCGCCGCGGCTTCTACTGCCCGGATGACCTGCAAGTGTTCACCCGCGGTGAAACCGGCGGGCGCTACTGGTTCAGCCACGGCTGGAACTGGCGTGGCCTGGGGGCTTGGATCCCCAGTGCGCTGGTGGGGCTGTGCTTCGTCAACCTGCCGGGGCAGTTCGTCGGGCCGCTGGGGGAATTGGCCGGCGGGATCGACATCAGCCTGCCGGTGACCCTGGGCCTGGCTTCGGTGGTGTACCTGGTGCTGCTTGGGGTGTTCCCTGAGCCGGCGGCGGTGTATGGGCCGGATGATCCGCGGAGCAAAAATCAGCCGAGCACAGAACCTGTGGCGAGGGGATTTATCCCCGCTGGAGCGCGCAGCGCTCCCAAACCCTGACACCTCGGGTTGCCTGACAGATTGAGTTGGCTATTTTGGGGCTGCTTCGCAGCCCAACGGGGATGAATCCCCTCGCCACAAGGACAGTACCCAAGCTTTTCTGGCTGGAGTACCAGCCGTCCCCACTATAAAAAAGACAATCGGAGACACGCCACCATGGCTTTGGACTTAATCGTCGTTCTCATCTATGCCGCCGGCATGATCGCCCTCGGCTGGTACGGCATGCGCCGCGCCAAGACCCGTGACGACTACCTGGTGGCCGGGCGCAACCTCGGCCCGGGCTTCTACCTGGGGACCATGGCCGCTACCGTCCTGGGCGGTGCGTCCACCATCGGTACCGTGCGCCTGGGCTACGTCTACGGCATTTCCGGGTTCTGGCTGTGCGGCGCCATCGGCCTGGGCATCGTCGGCCTGAGCCTGTTCCTCGCCAAGCCGTTGCTCAAGCTCAAGATCTACACCGTGACCCAAGTGCTAGAACGCCGCTACAACCCGGCGGCGCGCCAGGCCAGTGCGCTGATCATGCTGGTTTACGCACTGATGATCGGCGCCACCTCGACCATTGCCATCGGCACCGTGATGCAGGTGTTGTTCGGCCTGCCGTTCTGGGTGTCGATCCTGGTGGGCGGCGGCGTGGTGGTGCTGTATTCCACCATCGGCGGCATGTGGTCGCTGACCCTCACCGACATCGTGCAATTCCTGATCATGACCGTCGGCCTGGTGTTCCTGCTGATGCCGATGTCCATCAGTGACGCGGGCGGCTGGGAGGCCATGGTGGCTAAACTGCCGGCCAGCTACTTCGACTTCACCGCGATTGGCTGGGACACCATCCTCACCTACTTCCTGATCTACTTCTTCGGCATCTTCATCGGCCAGGACATCTGGCAGCGCGTGTTCACCGCCCGCAGCGAAGGCGTGGCCAAAGTGGCCGGCACCGCCGCCGGCCTGTACTGCGTGCTGTATGGCCTGGCCGGGGCGTTGATCGGCATGGCGGCCAAGGTGTTGCTGCCGGACCTGGAGAACGTCAACAATGCCTTCGCCAGCGTGGTGCAGACCAGCCTCCCCAACGGCATTCGTGGCCTGGTGATCGCCGCGGCCCTGGCGGCCTTGATGTCCACCGCCGCGGCGGGCCTGCTCGCCGCGTCCACCACGGTGGTCCAGGACTTGCTGCCCCGTCTGCGCCAGGGCCGTGAGAGCGGCAGTGCCGACGCCCACGAGAACCGCATCGCGACCCTGCTGATGGGCGCGGTGGTCCTGGTGATCGCCCTGGTGGTCAGCGCCCTGACCCTGGCTTACAACCTGCTGGTGGGCGGCATGTTGATCCCGTTGATCGGCGCCATCTACTGGAAACGCGCCACCACCGCCGGCGCCATCACCAGCATGTCGCTGGGCTTCTTGACCGCGCTGTTCTTCATGCTCAAGGACGGCCTGGACGCCAACACGCCGATCTACTACAGCCTGAGCGTGGCGCTGGTGAGTTTTGTCCTGGTGAGCGTGCTGTCGCCACGGCCGAAGGTGGTGGCCGAGGCGGTTTGACCGCCAATGCTCGACAATGAGATCCCTGTGGGAGCGAGCTTGCTCGCGATGACGGCGGTACATTCAACATGGATGCATGCCGGTCCACCGCTATCGCGAGCAAGCTCGCTCCCACAGATTCTGTCTTCAGAAATAAAAAGATCGCAGTTCCGGGCCATCTCCATTGAAATGGTCTGGAACTGCGATCTCTCCAAAATTCGGCGATGGGTTTACCGGCGGCGCGGTTGGCGGCGGCGTTGCTCGTCATCGGTGCGGATCGGTACCGGTTGCATCGGCGGTTCGATCAGGCCAAGCGCGACACCCAAGTCGTGAAGCCAGTTCTGGATTTTCTCTTTCATCGTGGTGCCCCCTCAGGGTGGTGCGAGCGGCAGATTTCTGTGGCCCCTTCGCACTGATAATAGTCCGATGTTCTACGCAATGCTCGTCTCAGTTTGCAATGATCTGTTACTGAATTGATCCAAATCCGCCTCCCGGAGTTCAAGCCGATTGCGCCGTGAGCATTGGCCCCCGCGGCCAGGCCTGTTGTTGCAACTCGATCCAGGCGTTCAGGTTGGCTCCGACCATGCCTTTGCGCCACATCAGCCAAGTGGTGGCGCTGGCGAACGGCTCGGCCAGCGAATGCACCGTGACCCGCTCGCGGCCCGGCAGGCTGGCCAGCATCGACTCGGACATCAACGCCACCCCGGACCCGGCGATCACACACGCCAGCATCCCCTGGTAAGACTCGATTTCCATCGCCCGGCCCATGGTCGCGTGATCATGGGCAAACCAGGCCTCTAATCGCATCCGGTACGAGCAACCACGCCGGAACGTGAACACCGCGCGGCCCTGCACATCCAGGGCACTGCGTACCGGCGGATGATCGGCCTCGGTAATCAGCACCAACCGCTCGTCGCACAACGGCACGCCATCCAGCCCCGCCAACTCCAGTGGGCCGTCCACCAGTGCCGCGTCGAGCCGGTTGGTGAGCAGGCCTTCAAGCAGCTCGCCACTGGGCCCCGATTGCACTTGCAGGTTCACCGCCGGGTACGCCCGGTGATAAGCCGCGAGCAGGTCCGGCAAATGCGTCGCCGCCGTGCTGTACATCGTACCCAGCAGGAAATCCCCGGCCGGCTGCCCGCCCTGCACGGCGGCATGGGCCTCGTCGTGCAAGGCGAACAGCTTGGCCGCATAGTCCAGCAGCACTTTACCTGCGGGTGACAACTGCAAACGCTGACGCTCCCGCAGGAAAAGGTCCACACCCAGTTGCTCTTCAAGCTGCTTGAGCCGGGTCGACAGGTTCGACGGCACCCGGTGCAGGCGCTCAGCGGCCCGGGTGATGGAACCTTCCTCGGCCACGGCCTGGAAAATCCGCAGTTGACTGAACTCCATGACCTTCTCCAAAAAAGAACAAGTTACTCACTATTATTCATTTTTAATGAAAGTCAATCAGTCCTAGCCTGACGGTCATTCGCCCCGACATCGGAGAACGACCATGTCACCTCTTACTCGCCTGCTCGGCAGTTTCATCGCGCTGATGATGGCCATGGGCATTGGCCGCTTCGCCTTGACGCCCCAGTTACCTCACTTGATCGGCGAAGGTCAGGTCGACTTGACCGCCGCCGGTCTGATTGCCGCCGCCAACTACCTGGGGTACTTCCTTGGCGCGCTGGACGCCATGTTCGCCCGTCGTCCGGAACAGGTGCGGCGACGGTTGCTCGGCGGCCTGTGGCTGTGCGTGCTGCTGACCCTGGCGTCGTTCTGGGCCTGGGGCTTCTGGCCGCACCTGGCGCTGCGTTTCGGCACCGGCGTGGCGAGCGCCTGGGTGATGGTGATGATCACCGCCCTGAGCCAACCCTTGGCCGCGGCGGTGGGACGGCCACGGCTCGGTGCCCTGGTGTTTGCCGGGCCGGGCCTGGGGATTTTCCTGACCGGCCTGCTCGCCCTCGGCTCGAACCTGCTGGGCCAGACCTCCGCCACCCTGTGGCTGGTGTACGCCGGCGTGGCCTTGGCGATGTTGCTGGCGATCTTGCCGATCCTGCCGCAGCCGGCAGCCGCAACACCTGTCCCTGGGCCGACCGCCCCTTCGCCGAACGCGGGCATCGCTCGACTGGGCGTGGTGTACGCCCTGTACGGCGTGGGCTACATCATTCCGGCCACGTTCCTGTCGCAAATGGCCTCGGCGCAGTTCCACGGCCAATGGCTGGCCGATCTGTTCTGGCCCTGCTTCGGCTTGGCCGCCGCCAGCGGTGTGTTGCTGGTCAGCCGGCGACGGCCGAACCCGAACACCACCGGCCGCTGGCTGATCGGCACGCTCTGGCTGCAAGCCGCCGGGGTATTTGCCTGCCTGCTGGGCAGCGGGCCGGGGCTGGCGCTGGGGGTGATCCTGTGTGGCACACCGTTCCTGGCCTGCATGCAGTTGGTGATGCTGCGCTCCCGGGAACTGGCGCCCCACGCCACCCAGCGCAACGCTGGCCTGTTGACCGCCTGCTTTGCCGTGGGCCAACTCAGCGGCCCCCTGCTGGCGGCGCTGAGCAGCCATTTCAGCGGCGGCCTGCAACCGGCGCTGATCATTGCCGGCAGCGGCCTGGTGCTGGCCGGTGGCCTGTTGCTGCGGCCCGCCAGCCGAGGCGCGGCGAGCCCTTGCGCCCAGACCGCCCTGCGTTGATCAGGCCTGGCCGGCCGGGCTGAACGCCTTGCTCGACTGCGTGGCCGGCTCGCGTCGCGCCAAGGCGAAATACAACACCCCGCCGAGGAAGCAGCCGGTGAACCAGGCAAAGTTGGCCATCGGTTGCAGCACGGGTGTGAAGGTGATCGCCACACCCATCAGCGTCGCCGGAATCAACGCCTTGACCGCCGTCCAGTTGATGCCGCCGCTGTAGTAGTAGCGCCCGCTGGGCCCGTCATTGAACAGCGCATCCACGTCGATCTGCTGTTTTTTGATCAGGTAGTAATCCACCAGCAGGATCCCGAACAGCGGGCCGATGAACGCCGCCAGCACGTCCAGGGTGTAGTGGATCACTTCGGGGTTGTTGAACAGGTTCCACGGCGTGATGAAAATCGAAGCCACCGCCGCGATCATGCCGCCGGCGCGCCAACTGATTTTGCTGGGGGCGACGTTGGCGAAGTCGAAGGCCGGCGAGACGAAGTTGGCGACAATGTTGATGCCGATGGTGGCGGTCACGAAGGCAAAGGCCCCCAGCAAGACCGCCACGTCGTTGTCGATGCGCGCCACAGTGGCAATCGGGTCGTGAAGCATTTCACCGAACACCGGCAAGGTCCCGGAAACAATCACCACGGTGACCAGGGAGAACGCCAGGAAATTCACCGGCAGCCCCCAGAAATTACCCCGGCGCACGTCAGACATGCTCCGGCAGTAACGGCTGAAATCGCCGAAATTCAGGGTCGGGCCGGAAAAGTACGACACCACCAGGGCCGTCGCCACGATCACTTGGCCGAACGCCTGCCAGCCGGACAAGGACTTTTCCGCCAGGGTGAAGCTGATGTTGCTCCAACCGGCCTTCCACACGATCCAGCCGGCCAACAGGAACATCACGGCGTACACCACCGGCCCGGCCCAGTCGATGAAACGACGGATCGATTCCATGCCAGTCCAGAACACCAGCGCCTGGACAAACCACAGGCTGAGGAAACCGAACCAACCCAGGTAGGACAAACCGGCAAAATGCGGCGTCGCGTAAACCTCCATCGAAGGAAAAAACCGCAGCACCACGATGATCAGCGCGCTGGAGGCCAGGTACGTCTGAATGCCGTACCAGGCCACGGCGATCAAACCGCGAATGACCGCAGGAATATTCGCCCCGAACACCCCGAACGCCAGCCGACAGATCACCGGGTACGGCACCGCAGCCTGTTGGCTCGGCTTGGCGACCAGGTTGGCGATCAGTTGCACGATGCAGATCCCGCCGAGCAAGGCGATAAGCACTTGCCAACTCGCCAGGCCTAAGGCGAACAGACTGGCGGCGAAGACATAACCGCCGACGCTGTGCACATCACTCATCCAGAACGCGAAGATGTTGTACCAATTCCATTTCTGCGGCAGCGGGCCCAGGTCCTCGTTGTAGAGGCGGGGGCTGTAGCCGTTGGGCAATTGCTCGGACATTGCGGGGCTCCTTTGAGTACCGCCGTGCCCCCGTATCGACCTGCTCACCATACTGCGCACGGGAGCCGGCATGGTTTGTATACGCGTTGCTACGCAGAATGCGTGCCATACGCGCAGGATGTGAGACAAACCGGGGGGTGTGGCGCAGAGGAAGGCCACGCAGGAATAGGCATGCGCCCACGAACAGGGCGCGGGTGCATGCTAAAGGTGCAGGGATTTGTATACAGACTAAAGGCGGGCACAGTTCCTGTGGCGAGGGGATTTATCCCCGCTGGGCTGCGAAGCAGCCCCTGAGCCTGGCGCCTCGGTGTGCCAGGCAGGGCAAGTTAGCTATCGTGGGGCCGCTCCGCGCCCCAGCGGGGATAAATCCCCTCGCCACACAGAGTCCTTTTTGCCACAAAGCTGGGCTCGGCTGAGATCAGCTCAATTCAATACGATCGGCATGAATGACAATCTGCCCATTCTTGTACAGCGCACCAATGGCCTTCTTGAAGTTGCCCTTGCTCACGCCAAACAGGCTGCTGATCAGCGCCGGGTCGCTCTTGTCGCTGACCGCCAGGGTGCCGTTGTTCTCTCGCAACTTGGCGAGGATCTTGGCGTTCAGGCTGGTGGCGGCTTCCTGGCCCACCGGCTGCAGGCTCAGGCTGATCTTGCCGTCCGGGCGAATCTCCTTGATGAAGCCTTTTTCCTGCATGCCGGCGCGCATGAACTTGAAGATTTCATTCTTGTGGATCAGGCCCCAGTGCTTGTTATTGATGATCGCCTTGAACCCCATGTCGGTGGCTTCGGCGACCAGCAAATCCACTTCCTGGCCCGGCGTGTAGTTGGCCGGGGTCTTGTCCAGATAACGATCCAGGCGTGCCGTGGCGGTGATGCGGCGAGTGTGCTTGTCGAGGTAGACGTGCACCACGCAGTATTCGCCGGCGGTCATCTGGCGCTTTTCTTCGGAATACGGCAGCAACAGGTCCTTGGGCAGGCCCCAGTCCAGGAACACGCCGATGCTGTTGACCTCAACCACTTTCAGGCTGGCGAACTCACCGACCTGAACCTTGGGTTTTTCGGTGGTGGCGATCAATTTATCGTCGCTGTCCAGATAAATGAAAACATTGAGCCAGTCTTCATCTTCACTGGGAATATCCTTGGGAATATATCGATTGGGCAGCAGGATTTCGCCGTCCGCACCGCCGTCCAGATATAAACCGAAGTTAGTGTGTTTAACCACTTGCAAACTGTTGTAGCGCCCGACTAAAGCCATTTCCAATACCCTCATTGCGTGGGCGGCATTCTACCCGGTTTTGCGGCGCGATTCGTGGCCGCCGGCAAGGTTTGCCTGGAAGGCCTGGCACAAGCGTTGATTTTCCTGGGTTTTCGTCCGAGGCACAGCCATTCGTCAGGCCGGTAACGGTGCGTGCCGTCCACGCTCGGCATAATATTCTTCAAACGGTTGTTATTTAAAACAGAGGCTTAGGGCAATTATTGCCGGATAACGGCTGATTATTCCCGTCACGCCAGCGATCATTCAGAAGGATATTTGCCAAGCAATTGTCAAGTATTTCCTGTACGATGCCTGGCCCAATTAATTATCTACAGGTTAATGGCCGTCATGCGCGTAAAAGCATCCAACAGCAAAGCAAAGCCAGCTCCAGCCGTTGAAACCAGCGAGTCGATCAACGACCAGATCGCTGCGTTCCTCAAGTCCGGCGGCGAGATCCAGCAAATTGCCAAAGGCGTCAGCGGCCAGACATTCGGCCCGTCCAAGCAGATCAGCCTGGGCAAGAAGTAACCTGCGCGTCACCTGGTCCCAAAGCGCTTTGAGCTTCGAAGCGCTTGGACTGGACCCCTCCCCGCTCCATTCATTTCCCATGAATCGACGAACGGCCTTCGCTGCCGATCATTCGCCGGTATCCTTGCACCTCTCTAGCTCAAGCGTTTCAGCTTAATTCCTGCTCCTCGCTATTTCATGGAGTGAAGCATGCGTATTCCTATTGTTGCGCTGGCGATCAGCCTGTTGACGTGCTCCCTCGCCCAGGGGCAGGTGTTCCAACGCGAACTCGGCGACTTCGACCTCAAACTGGGCACCACCCCCAGCCGCAGCATGGCCGAGGGTCTCGTCACGCCGTCGAGCACCGGCTCGTTTCATGGTGGGTTGGACCTGAGCCACGACAGCGGCTGGTACGTTGGTCAGTGGTCACCCAGCGCCGGCCTGACCTCCTCGGCCGACCTCGAAATCGATTCCTACATGGGCTTTAAACAACCCTTCGACCAGACCCTGGGCTACGAGGTCGGCCTGATCCACTACAGCTACCCCACCGCCGATACCCTCGACAGCCAGGAGTTCTACGGCGGTCTGACCGTGCTCGGCAGCCGTTTCGGCGCGGCCCTGAGCAACGATCCGGACAAACAGAACAGCACGCTGTTCGCCGACCTGGGCGGCAACGTGCCGTTCGGCATTGGCATCAGCGCCAAATACACTACCCACCAGCTCAATACACCGGTGTCGGTCGAGAACGGCTACGTAGGAAGCTTCAGCGACTGGTCGTTGAAAATTTCCCGGCCTTGGAAGGGCCTCGACCTGGACCTGATCTACAGCGACTCAAGCCTCAGCGGCAGCAGTTGCTCGGCGTATTCCGGCCACAACAGCGAATGCGACAGCCTGCTGACCCTCAAGATGGCCCATCCTTTTTACTAAGCGTTACGTATTCGATCGGCTGAACTGCTGCGTGCCTGCCATGCTCCAACAAAGCACCTACGCTTTTGCAAGGACTCGCTCATGTCGCGCTGGTTGACCCGCACTGCCCTGTTCATCGCCCTGCTGCTGACGCTCACCGCCTGCAGCCGCGTAGGCCTGGCCTACCGCAACCTCGACCTGATCATCCCCTGGACCCTCAACGACTACCTGGAGATCAACGGCGAACAGAAAGACTGGTTCAACGAACGCCTCAAGGAGCACTTGAGCTGGCACTGCACCACGCAATTACCCGGCTACCTGGATTGGCTGGACCGCCTGAAGACCATGGTGCAAACCAACCAGGTGACCGACGAAGCCCTGCAGCAGCGCACCCGCGAAGCCAAGGCCGCGATAGCCGAAACCGCCCGGGAGATCACCCCGTCGGCCATCGAATTGCTGCAAGGCTTGAGCGACGACCAGGTCGCCGACATGGACGCGGCCTTCGTCAAGGACCAGCGCAAGCGCCAGCAGCAATACCTCAAGCCGACCTTGCAGGAGCAGATCCAGGAACGCAGCGAGCGCATGGTCAAACGCCTGAACGACTGGCTCGGCCCGCTCAACGACGCCCAGCGCCAGCGGGTAGTCGCCTGGTCCACCGCCCTGGGCGATCAGAACCAGCAATGGATCGCCAACCGCGCCCACTGGCAAAACCAGTTCAGCGAAGCCGTGGCCCAACGCCACAGTCCCGACTTCCCGAAACGCATCGAGCAGTTGCTGGTCAACCGCGAAAGCCTCTGGACCCCCGCCTACCGCGAAGCCTTCAGCAAAACCGAAGCCCAGGCTCGCAGCCTGCTGGTGGACCTGATGGCCGAAAGCACCCCGCCCCAGCGCGAACGGCTGCTGAAGAAAATCGACGGGGTGAAGAAGGATTTCACTGATTTGAAGTGCCTGAAAGCGGCACGGTCTTGAAACCACTGAAGATCCAATGTTGGAGCTCCAATGTGGGAATGTGGGAATGTGGGAATGTGGGAGCGAGCTTGCTCGCGATAGCGGTCTGACATTCAACAGATGTGTTGCCTGTTCAATCGCTATCGCGAGCAAGCTCGCTCCCACAGGATTCAGTGCAGGCCTGTCAGGCAATCTGCGCCTTGGACGCCAAATCATCAAACGTAAACTCATCCAGCGCATCTTCCTGGTCATCCAGCACCTGACGCGGATGATCATTACCCGGAATGCTGCTGTCGATCAGGCTCAGCAATCGCGAGCCACGGGGCGTCAGCACGAAATTCTCGCCATTACCGCCCTCGTCCTCCGGCCGCGGCTCGATATAGCCACGCTCCAGCAGTAATTTTTCATACTCCCCGGCGACTGCTTTCAGATGATCGAGGTTTCCGACCTCCTCGCCTGCTGCCGCTTTCTCCGCCACGTACTGCTCCGCATAAGGCCGAGGCGTAAAGCTGTGGCCGGCGCCGTTCTGCACTTCGTGCAACAACTTTTCGATCAAGTCCCAGTTATAAGTCGTCATCCTGGTCCATCCTCTGAAGAGTGAGATGCCTACCTAGGTTGTGACCGAGGTGCTGCGCCGCCGTTCAGCCGGGTTTCCGGGTGATCTCTGCCTTGAGCCGACCAACAGCCTGTCGAATTCATCGAAGGCCAAACGACCAGTTGCTGAAGCGCCCACTCAGCAGCTCTGCCATGCAGGAGAAATCACCATGAACGTAGAGAATCATCCGGTCGTCTCGCGAGAAGAATGGCTCGCCGCCCGCCGCCAACACCTGGCCCACGAAAAAGCCTTCACCCGCGAACGGGACAAACTCAGCGCCGAACGCCGCGCCCTGCCCTGGGTCAAGATCGACAAACCCTACCGCTTCCAAGGCCCCCACGGCGAACTGAGCCTGGCCGACCTGTTCGGCGGGCGCAGCCAACTGATCGTCTACCACTTCATGTTCGGCCCCGGCTGGACAGAAGGCTGCCAGGGCTGCTCCTTCCTCTCCGACCACATCGACGGCGCCAACCAACACCTGGCCCACCATGACGTGGCCGTGGTCGCCGTCTCCCGCGCCCGGTTCGCCGAGTTCCAGCCGTTCAAACGGCGCATGGGCTGGGCGTTCGACTGGGTCTCATCCAACGGCTGCGACTTCAACTACGATTTCGGCGTCAGCTTCAAAGCCGAAGACACCGCCGACGGAAAAGCCACCTACAACTACGAAAAAACCGACACCACCGAAGGCGAACTCCCCGGCCTGAGCGTCTTCTATCGCAACAAAGCCGGCGACATCTTCCACACCTACTCCACCTACGCCCGCGGCCTCGACATCCTGGTCGGCACCTACAACTACCTCGACCTGACGCCCAAGGGCCGCAACGAAGACGAAATCATGGACTGGGTGCGCCATCACGATAAATACGACGAGGCCAAGCCACATAGTTGCTGTCATGGCTGATACGTCCACTGGCCCAGTCGAGCGCGGTCCCCGTGGCGAGGGAGCTTGCTCCCGCTCGACTGCGTAGCAGTCGCCTTCTACGCCTGCCGGCGTAAATAGCGGAGTAATGAAAGGATGGGTAACTGAGGGCGCCTGTTTTCCATACGAGAACCGGACCAGACTACGATTAAAAAGACAGGCCGATCTCGATTGGTCTGTCTCAAGTCCCTAACTCGGGCGACGTCTGGGGGCGACTCAGGCGAAAGCGAGCTTTCTAACCTGCAACAAATCAACATGCTGACGAGCCACCCACAGATCGTAAGCATCCTGCATGGCCAGCCAACTCTCCGGCGAGCGGCCAAGCGCTACAGACAGCCGCAGCGCCATTTCAGGCGAAACACGGCTGGAGCCCTTCAAGACACGGCTCAATGTCGACGGGGCTACACCGAGCTTTTCTGCCAGCTCACGACCGCTGATGCCGTTCGGCTCCAGATAAATCTTGGTAATAAACTCCCCGGGGTGGGGAGGGTTGTGCATGTTCATCAGCACGGCACGGCGGAAGAAATCCTCACCTAGCGGGGGTATATCGCTGGTATCGATGTCCGAATCGTTCAACTTGACCAAGCACTCCCAATCGGTTTTCGATGTTTCCGGCATAACGTGCCTCCTGCTTAGTGGCTATTCGGGCGGAGACATGCAGATTTCATCGCCTCGCCGTTCGGTGTAACCAACCACGCCAACCACGCGCTGATCAGGCCGATGGTTCGACGCCGCTCACCTCTGATCAAAGACTACTGTCGAAACCGTCCTTCTGAAATCAGACGCATCTCGTATAGAAGTACGAAGGATCCCGCTCGGAGGTTGAAACTTCCTACTAAACGGACAAATGACAAACAAACTCGTAGTGCAAGAAACGAGGACTTATTCACATCACAACGAACACTAAGAGGCCAAGCCCAGCAGTGACCAGTGCGGATAAGCACAATCCTCAAATCGAGCACCGCCCCGTGGCGAGGGAGCTTGCTCCCGCTCGACTGCGCAGCAGTCGCTTGCTGCACCTGAGTCAAAGCCGACAACTGCCAGGCCAAAGGTCCTACATGAAGCTCGGAAAGCGGTGTCTTGTAGCTCAAGAGCGGATAGCCCTATAGTCCCTCGTCGCCCAAAAAGGCAGCCGGGTTTGGCGACCCGATCTACAGAGAGACTCATCAACTTTCGAGGCTCTGATTATGACCAAATACATGCCTATCACCGGAATCGACTGCACCCCGGCCACCCTGCTCATCGACACCGAAGCCCCGCTGGACGTCCTCTTCGAAACCGCCGACTACCGCATCCGCACCGTGACCCAGGTGCTGGAAAACATCGCGTTCCGCTCGGATATCAGCTCCGATACGGTGGTGCTTTCTGATTTTTGCAAACTACTGACGATATCTCTGCGCGACGGATGTGACGTGATGGATGTGATTGGGAGACGGTTGCGGGCGCAGGTAGCGGAGTAGATGAACGGCGGGCGACTTATGGTCGCCCGTTCGTACGTTGGTACTTATCGATATTTTTTTATAAAAACCGGAATTACCACTGGCGAAGCCGACCTGGGGGAATTGATCAAGCCCTCGCTTTTCGCCACTGGCACCCCTTTGCGCTTTATTGCCTCAAACAGACTTTCGGTGGCTGCTCCATTGATAAACTCGCCGCCGTCAGTGGTCACGCTCAACGCCAATTGACGTCGTTCCTCGGTCAATTGGAGCTGTTTGGTCCGAAAAAAAGTGTGCAATGCAACCTTCTGAAGCTTCGAAATACCCACATGAACGATCTCTACATATTTCAGTGCTTTGGCGTCCCACTCCTGTATATAAAGGGTATTTGCAGTCAGCGCGTAAGTGCAAAAATAATAAGCTCCAGTATTTGAACCTGGTGTTGAAATAATCAGTGAGCAGCGCCCATGCTGAAGAATTGGGTCGGTCAGCTCCGGAAAATCTTTGACGAGCTGAGCAGGAAACTGTTCACGGTCATAATAGATGGTGGCTTTGCCGTAGGGGGTTGTGTTGCAGGCCGACAAGAGCATTGCCAGACTAAAAAAGATACCAAGATAAAAATAACGCATAAATCCTCATGAAATTTCATGTCGATCACTAGACAAAGTTTTATCGCTACCGCTTGATCCATATGGGTGTCAAGCACGATTCGGTCGTAGCCATTGATGAGAAAACGGGTACGACGGGTTCAACCAGGCAGGTTGAGATAAGGGAGACCCTGCAGTTCAAAACTGCCGGGAGAGTTGGCTGTTACCTTGACTTGAGACCGGCTAATGGGTGTCCCCTTTTTGAATACTTTACGATGCAAAAAAACACCCGCTCTCATCAATCCAAATCACTCCTGGAATTTCATAAAAATAAACTGTTAGCTCGCTATCATTTTCAGATTCTGCACTTTCTGGCCAACAATCTCTTAGGGAAGACACAATCTTCTTCACATCTAAATCCCAATGAGCTGCTTCATCGTAAATAGAAAGCTTTGGACAGGGATTATCTGGGGAAACATAGCAATCAGCCCCGGGCTTAATGAATTTTATCTTACCATTAACCAGCAGATACTCAATCATGTAAAAAAACGCATCTTTTCGCTGTTCAAATGTAAATTCAGGGTTCCATGAACCAATTGTGCTAAAAAGAGCAGATATCCATAGACCAAATGAATCGCGAACTATTTCATCAAAAAACTTGACAGTCATCATGGCTTCCCAATTAGGAATTTTATTTCTGGGTTATATGTGGTCCCTGTGGCTGCCTTGGGAACATCGATAGTCCACGCAGGTCCAGTCTGACCGGATGAAGACGAGAAGTTCCGTAAAGTGTAGTTCCCCTCCGGGGTGCTAACCACATAAATATCACCTTTCCCAGAGATAGTGCGGGGAGAAGGTAGGGAAGTAGACCCTGTTAGTTCAGAAAAATACTGCTTAACCTCCACATCTGTTGCACCAGAGAATATTTTAGCATTGCCTGTGTTCGGAACCTCAATGAGAGAGCGATTTCCAATTTGGATGCCACTTCTGGTCTTGGCAGAACTAAACAGCTCAGTTATCTCGGCGCTACGACTTATGCTTGGAATGCCTTTTGGCCCCCCGCCATTTCCCCCTGCCCCCCCACGACCAGCCCGCCCAGCAGCCAACCCAACCGCCAGCGTCACTGTGCCCTCAATAATAGCTTTCGCATACTCCGGGCTAACCCCCCATTGAGAAACAAGGAGATCTGTCACTTCCTTGGAAGCATGCTCTGTAGTCACCCCGGCCAACAGATTTTGAAACTCGTTGTTTTCCGCGATCAAAAGCTCATAGGTTGCACGGGCTTCAGGTGACGCAGAATTCATCAGATCACGGAGCTGTTCTTTCCTGGCTTGTACCTCGGCATCCAGCTTCGAGATGCCCGCGCAGTTGCCTTTACTCTGACCACAGCTGACCAGCGCCTCCAGCGTCTGCCGCTCGCTCAATTCATGGTATGTGGTATATGCCTCATCTATGCATGGCCCCTCATTGCCGCACCCCAGTAGCTTGTTGGCTGCTCGCTCAAGATCGGAATGGGTCAAGTAATTGTATTGGGTGGCGTTGGCGGCAATGTCTGCCGCGATGCGTGGATCGCTGCCTGAAACCACCGCGGAGAGCACACCAAGCAACTGCGACATCGCCAACAGGTTGGCTTTATCCTGCTCGCCTCCCGGTCGATTTGGGTCATAGCCCTCAGGTAGCACCAAGTCCGCCAAGTATTGTACGAGCGCTTCGTTGGCGCCTCCCGCCAAGGCTCCCGTTTTAAAATCGCCGCCCATGGCCATCGACTTCAAACCACCGACCAAGGCGTGGGCGGCGACTTTGGTCGGGCTGCCTTCAGCCAAATTCAGATTGCCAATTTTATTGGCGGCAACCGCCCCGCCAATATCAATAACAGCACCCAACAGGTTGTTAACGAAGTTATCGCCCAGACTGCCACCTTGGATGGCGGTTTGGACCAAGGTGTCCGCCCCTGTCTTCAGGACAACTTGCCCTGCACTATCCCAGTTGAATCCTAACTTGGTCGGATCGTAGCCGAGGCTGTTTCCAATGCCCCCCAGCATCCCTGAAACCACATAGCCTTTGAGGCTTTCGCTGCTGGTGGTGTCTTTTAGAACTGCGCCCAAATCACCTTTATTGCTAATGGCGCTGTTCACTGCGTTGGTTTCCACGGCGATCAGAACAGCATTGGCGAAACCTGCCGAGAAGGTTCCTCCGGCGGCCCCTATCAGGCCTGCGCCAGCTCCGCCTGTGACGACTGCCAGCGCGATTGCCAAGACCATTTGAGCGGCGACGCCAAGCCCCGAGTTTGAATACTTGAAGCTTTGGTGAATTTCTTCCACACGACGCCAATCAACATCGCCCCGCTTTTCAGCCTCCTTCAACCAAGCCAGTTCAGGGTCGGCCTTTACCATTGCATCAATCGTTTGGCTGACGGTTTTCTGATCAATACGCTTGATATCAATATTCAAGCCATCGACCGCTTTGATGACTAATTCGCCCTTAGCCACCAACTGGCTCTGGCGCAAGGTCTCGTCCGTATGGCCTTTGCCCTTCATGGAATTCCAGGCCATGCTGGAACTGCTCTTCGTATGACTTTCCTGACTCAGGTCCTTCACACCTTCGAAAGTAATCGCCCCCCCACTCTGCACAGTCAGGTCACCCCCACTGTTCAGCTTCGCAGCCTGATACCGCTGGTCATCCCCACTGACCAACGTCAGATCACCGCCCGCAGTTATTTCACTCCCCACGTTCGTGACCTTGGTCACCTCGTCATGCTTGGTCTTCTTTTTCCCCCAACTGCCTTTTTTCTTCTTGTCGTACAGCGAATAGTCACTGTCCTGCGCCGCCAGCACATCGAGGTTTTCGCCCGCCACCAGATAAGCCTCGTCCCCGGCGCTGATGCGGCTGGAGATGATGGCCATGTCTTTTCCGGCCCCCATCGTCACGTCACCGCCGGCGGTGATGGCGCTGCCGATCTGTTTGACGTGATCTTCCTGGGTGGTGACTTTTTTCGTTTTGGAATAAGAGTGGGTTTCGTCGGCCGCGGAGGAGATGGTCATATTCTCCCCGGCAGTCAGTGCGACGTTGCGCTCGGCCCCGAGTTGGCTGGCGATGACGTTGAGATCCCGGCCAGCGTTCACGATCAGGTCACGACCTGCTTGGGCGCTGGAGCCGAACTGCGTCACCGCGCTTTTGCGGACACCATTGTTGCTGGCACTTTCCTGTTGGGCTGAGACGATGATCGCGTCCCGGCCGGCATCGATCGTGGTGTCACGCCCACTGACCATGACGCTGCCGACGCTCTTGATATCGCGTCCGGCGCCCATGTCCAGATCATTGGCAGCCTCGATACGGGCGGCGCTGTCCATGAAGTCCTGTCGCCGGCTGTAGTTTGCGGTGGTCACGGTACGCTCGTTGACGACGTCCCCCATCACCGCCTTGATGTTGACGTCACGCCCGGCGAGGATCCCGCCAGCCTGGTTGGCGATGTTGTTGACCGCCAACAGGTCCAGACGATTACCGGCCTGGATCAAGCCACTGTTGACCAGATCGTTGCCCGCGGTCGCCGACAGGTTGTTGGCGGCGCGCAGGGTGCCGACGTTATCGAGGTTTTGACCAGCGATCAGCGTCACGTCATTACCGGCGATCAGCGCACCGGTCGGCCCGAGGCGGCCTTCGGCCTGGGCCAGGTACAGCACCGGCACCAGAACTTTTTCACCATTCACTTCGTGCTCTTCGAGCCAGACGATGTCGTGAGTCAGCGCGGCGACTTGTTCCGAAGTCAGCGTCACGCCCACCGACAGGCCGAGTTCCTGCTTGCTGGCGATGGCGTTGTTCATCAGGTATTTGAACAAGCCTTCGTCGCTGGTCTGGCCGTCGATGAAACGCTGGCCGGTGCGGGCAACGACCGCCTGTTGGATCAAGCGCTGTTCGTAGAGGCCATCGCCCAGGCGTTTGGCGCTTTGGTCCGGGTCGTAGCCGAGGTTTTGCAGCAGGTAGTCCGAGCTCATGAACGATTTGAGGTCGGTGAGCACGGGGTTGGTTTCGATCAGGTACTTCTGCGGATTGGACTTGAAGGAAGTCTCCGGTACACCTTGAACGCGCACGACCGCCTGGCTGGCGGCTGGCGTATCCACCGCATTGCCCACCTGTGGAACGACCTGTGCCGTTGGAAGCAGGTTGGTACCCGTGACATTCACGGCGGCCACTTGAGTCCCGGCGCCGACGCCGCCGTTGCGACTTGGCATTGGCAGCGAGTGGCTGCCTTCAACGGGCGCACTGACGTTGAGCGTACTGGCGCTCACGTTGCTGTCGTTGGCTTGACGAGCGATCAGGGCCAGTTGCCGATCACTGGTGCCCACCGCCGCGATAGCACCTACCTGGACATCACGAGCTTGAGCATCAGGCAAGTCTTGCTGGCGCTGGCGGGTGCTGATCGAGGCGCTGCCCATGCTCCAGTTTTGCGAGCCGGTGCTGGCTTGGGTGGCCTGTTGAGCCGAACCACCTTGGCCGCTCAAGCGGAACAGACCGTTTTGCCCGGAGGGCAAGGCGAAACCAGGAAGGCTCAGCGGGTTCACCTGCTGCTGGGCGCGATCAGGTGGCAGCTGATTGTTGATCCTTACGACGGTGGTGCCGGTTCCGCTTGCCTGGGTGTTCGCCACTTTATTGGTACCGCCACTGGCAGCGTAGTCCTCATGGATGACACTGTTCTGCAGGTCTTTGGTTGCGGTGATCGAGACGTTACCGCCGGCCTGGATGACGGCGTTACGGCTGCCGACTGTACTGGCGGCGCCGGAACTGTCTTTGACGATTTCGATGTCACTTAGAAGGTTGTACTGATCCAGGTTTGGCATCTGAAGCAGGTTGTTCGGATCGTACTGGGATTGCGTGGTGTTCTCGAAACCGTAGCTCAGCCCGGGCAGTACGAGGTTGTAGTCTCCACGTGTTTTGACAGTGGCCCCTGTATCGACATCTGTAAGAGCCACCACGGAAAGCGTTTCACCGTCTCGCCCCCCTTCCCTGTAGCGAGTCGATTTGGGGATGGCCTTGTGAATATTCCCGTCCAGATCAAGGTAATAGACATACGGGAAATCAGGGTTATTGCGCTGGTTGTAAGGAGTCAGGACGTTGGCGAAAAACCGCCCGGTACCGCCGTCGCTCATACCTGCGACTTGATACATGCGCGTGCGCTCGATGGTTCCGTTCTGCGCACCGATGTTCTGTACGTTGTCGGCCACGATGTTGATATTGCCGCCAGCGCTCACCGTACTTTTACTGTTGAGAAAGCTGCTGCCTTGGAACACGAAATCCTTGCCGGCCGTCAGCAGCGCCGAGGCACTGGTGTCGTTGTCAACACTTTCAAAGACCTCACGGGCCGCCAGCGTGAAGGTGTAATAGTCCCCTTTGCAGTCATTACATATATTGGCGATAAACCCCGAAATCAGCTTGCGCCCACCAGACGCCACCGCGCCCTCGGTACGGTTCTGGAACCCATCGGCGTTGATCGTGAATGTGCCGCCGCTCTCCATCGAGCCGGAGACATTGTTCACGCTGGCGGCTCGTGCGGCGCCGCCATAACCACCCATCAAAACATTCCCCAACCCGTAAAGATCGCCGCTCTGGTTGGTGAAGTTGCTCACGCCCAGCGTCATGTCCGCACCGCTGAATACCAACCCGCGGTCATTGAGCAGCGAAGGGGTTTTCAATACGAGGTTCCGGGCCGAACCCAGGGTTCCAGAATTGATGAGGTTCCCGGCCTGGACGGTCAGGTTTGTACTGGAGGTCAGACGCCCGGCATTGATCAGTTGCCCACTGATGTTTACCGTGGTGTCGCCACCGCCAGCGATGCTGGAAGCCGCGCCCAAATTCAGTTGCGCTGCGGTCAGGTCGATACCACCGAGGCTCGACATCCGCCCGCTGCCTCCGTAGCTCCCCCCCAACGCCAGACTGATCGAACCATCACTGGCAATCAGCCCATCGTTACTCCAATTCCCCCCGTTCCCCACCAGGCTGGTAGAAGCCAGCAACTGCCCGGTCCCGGTCTGAGTCAGGTTGTTCACGTTGACGGTCAGGCGTCCGGCCTGGATCACGCTGCTGTTGGTCCAGCTGTCGGCGGTCAGCGTCAAGCCGCCGCGGGTGACGAGGCTGCCACCGGCGTTGGTGAGGTTGGCGGTGGAGATATCGAAGTTGCCGCTGCCCACGTGTAACAGGCTGCCGCCCTGGTTCTGGAAGTTGGCGGCGTTGAGGATCAGGCCATTGTTGGCGGTTTCCAGCGTGCCATTGCGGTTATCGAACAGGCCGCCAATCTGGAAGCTGGTCGTGCCGCTCCCACCCAAGGCACGCAACTGTCCGGTCTGGTTATCCAGGCTCGCCGCCTTGATCGCCAGGGTGCTGTCGCTTTCGATAATGCCCAGGCGGTTGTTCAACGCGCCGGTGAGGTCCAGGTCGATCTGGCTGCCGGCGATCTGGCCGTCGTTGTCACCGCTGTTGTCAAAATCGTTGGCGCTGACGTTGATCTTGCCTTTGGCATAGAGGCCGCCGTTGCGGTTGTCGAAATTGCCGGTGGTGACGGTGGCGTCACCGGTCTGTGCGGAGATGCGCCCGCCGTAGTTGTCGAGGCCGCCGCGTGCGGTCAGGTTCAGGCGCTGGGCCTGGGTGATGCCGCCCTGGCGGTTGTTGTTCAGGTCGTAGCCGTTTTTCAGCACGCCGGTCAGTTGGGTGGTGAGCAGGCCTTGCAGGCTGGCGAGGACGCCGCCACGGTTATCAAAATGGCGACCCGCTACGGTCACATCGCCGGCCTTGGCTTGGAGGCGGCCGCTCTGGTTATCGATGTCCGCATCGACCGTGAGTTTCAACCCTCCTTGGCTTTGCACCACACCCTTGCCGTTGGTAAGGCTGGCCGCGTCGATTTCCACGCCGCCGTTCTGGCTGTAGATCAAGCCATCGGCATCGTTCTGGACGGCGCCGGAGGTATTCAAGACCAACGAATCATTGGCCGCGACGGTGCCGCGATTGCGGTTGTCCAGGCCGCCGGTGAGCAGGGTCAGCAGGCCCTGGCTGGCGATCTGGCCGCCCTGGTTGTTGATCTGCGTGGCGCGTTCGACCCGCAGTGGGCCGGCGCTGGCGAGCTTGCCCGTGGTGTTGGTCAGGGCGCCGAGCAAGTCCAGGGTCACGGCGGCGTTGCCGATCAGGTTGCCGCCGCTGTTGTCCAGGGAGGTGCCGGTGAAGCTCAGGGCTTGTTGTGCATTGACGGTGCCGCCGGCATTGCCCAGGGTCATGGCCTTCATGACCAGAATGGCGCCGCTGTCGATCAAGCCGCCTTGGGCGTTGTTCAGCGAACCGCCAGTGACGGTCAGGGTCTGGTCGCCACCGCTGGACAGAATCCCGCCCCGGTTATCCAGGCTGGCGGCGCTGACAGTGAGTTTTTTCTGGCCAACCAGGGCACCGGCAGCGCTGTTGAGCAGAGCCCCGCTGAGGGTGACGCCGACGTCTCCATTGCGGCTGGAGAGCGTGCCGTTGTTGCGGTTGTCCAGGCTGCTGCCACTGACCTGCAAGTCTTGCCATCCAGAGATCAAGCCGTTCTGGTTGACCAAGCTACCGCCCTTTAGGCTCAGGCTCTGGCTGCTGATCAGTTTGCCGCCGCTGTTATCGAGTGTCTGGCCGCTGAGCGTGAAGCTCTGGCTACTGGAAATTTCGCCGCCTTGGTTGTTCAGGTTGCGCAGGCCGTTGAAGGTCAGCGGACCTTTAGCGGTGATCAGGCCATTGCGGTTGTTCAGGTCATGGCCGCCCAGGTTCAGCGCCATGACTTGTTCGCCCAACAGACGTCCGCCGTTTTGAGTGAGCGTCGCGAGGGTCAGGTTCATATCGCCCTTGGCCGACACTTCGCCGCCGTCGCTGGAGTCCAGCGCGTTGGCAGTCAGCGTGAGGTCACCCTGGGCATTGATCAGGCCGTTGGCGCTGTTGTTGAGCGCCATGGCGTTGAGCAGCAAGGCACCACTGGCCAACACGCTGCCGCCCTGGTTGTTCAAATCGCCGCTGTTGAGCGTGAGCAATTGCGCGGCGCTGATGAGACCTTGGGCCTGGTTATCCAGTTGCTGATCGATCGCCAGGACGAGGTTACCGCGGCTGGTGAGGACACCCCCGTTGTTGTTCAGGCTCTGGGCGTGGGCATCGACGGTTGCCGCGCCGATCATGCCTTTGACGTTGCTCAGCGCCTGGGCGACGCGCAGGGTCAGGCCCTGGTTGCTGAGCAGCCGGCCGCCATCGTTGGTGAGGTTTTGTGCCGCCAGGGTGAAGGCTTGGGCGCTGGAGATTTCACCGCCCTGGTTGTTCACACCGAGGAGGTTTTTCAGCAGCAACGTACCGGGGGCGTTGATCAGGCCGTTCTGGTTGTTGAGCTGGCCGTTGTTCAAGTCCAGGCTCAGCGAGGTGTTGCTGAACAACTGCCCGCCCTGCTGATCCAGGCCGGAAACCGAGGCAGTCAACGCGCCCTGGCTGCCGATGCGGCCGCCGTCCTGGTTGGTGACCTGGGCCGCCTTGAGGTTCAGCGTGCTGCCACTGTTGAGGCGTCCATTCTGGCTGTTGTCGAACGCGCCGGTGGTGACATTGACCGCGCCCTTGCCGCTGATGCTGCCTTGCTGACGGTTGTCCAGGGCCGTGCCGCTGAGCGACAACGCGCCGTCGGTCACCAGTTCGCCGCCCTGGTTGTCGAGGCGGCCCAGGCTTTTAACGGTGAGGCTCGCCGCGCTGGACAAGCTGCCGCCGCTGTTGCTCAGGTTGGCGGCGCTGACGTCGAGGGTACCTTCGCTGCTGAGTTGACCCTGGGTGTTGATGAGGTCGCCACTGAGGTCGATGCGCTGGTTCTGCTGGCTGACCAGATAGCCGCCGCTGTTGTCCAGGGAACCGCCCTCGAGGCTCAATTGGGTCTTGGCACTGAGCAGGCCTTTGGTCCGGTTGAGCAGCTTGTCCACGGTGAGCTTCAAGCTTTGCCCGGCGAATATTTGGCCGCTGTCGCTGTTGTCGAGGTTTTTGCTCACCAGTGTGACGCCCGTGTTACCGCTCAGCTCGCCGCCACGGTTGTCGAGGTCGTCAACGTTGAGATCCAGCACTTTTGTCGCGCCGATCAAACCGGCCTGGCGGTTGTCGAGGCGGGAGGCCTTCACTGTCAGGTCCGTGGTGCTGACCAGCGTGCCTTGACGGTTATCCAGCGCGGTGACGGTAGCGTTGAGCCCGGCTTTGCCGGCGATGCTGGCGGCACGGTTGTCCAGGCGATCAGCGTTCAATGTCAGCGCACCGTCGGCGATCAGCGAACCGCGCTGGTTGTCGAGCAGGGTATCTACGTTCAAATCGAGCTGATCGAGACTGCTGACCAGGCCATCGCTGTTATCCAGGCTGGCGCTGTGGCTGTCCACGGACGCGGCCGAGATGATCCCGTTGGCGTTGTTCAGGGCCTGGGCTGTCCTCAGGACCAGGCCTTGATTGCTGAGCAGCTTGCCGCCGCTGTTATCGAGGTTCCGCGCCGCCAGGGTGAACGCTAGCCGACTGGAAATTTCACCGCCCTGGTTGTTGACGTCCTTGAGGTTGCTCAGCAGCAACAGGCCCGGGGCGTTGATCAGGCCGCCCTGGTTGTTCAATTGCCCCTGGTTCATGTCCAGGCTGACGCTGGTGTTGCTGAACAGCTCCCCATGCTGTTGATCCAGCCCAGTGACCGATGCGCTCAAGGCCTGGCTGCTGGCGATACGGCCGGCGGCGTTGTTCACCTGAGCGGCGGTGAGCTTGAGGGTGTTGCCCGAGGTCAGGCGGCCACCTTGACTGTTATTGAAAGCGCCAGTGCGGACCTCAGTGGCGGCGCTGCTCGAGATCAGGCCTTTCTGGCTATTGTCCAGGCTGGCGCTTTTGAGGCTCAGCCCGGCGTCGGTGCTGATGGAGCCGCTCTGGTTGATCAGCCCACCCTGGCTGACGATGGACAACGCACCGGCGCTGCCCAGACTGCCAGCGGCGTTATCGAGGCTGCCGGCGTTGACGGTCAGTTCATCTTCGCTGCTGATCAGGCCTTTGTTGTTCAACAATGCGTTGTCGAGTGTGATCACCAAAGCATTCAGGCTGCTGAGTGCGCCATCGCTGTTGTCCAGCGTACTGCCTGTGAGCGTGAGGCGGCCTTGGGCGTGGATCAGGCCCTTGGTCTGGTTGATCAGTTGCGCGACTTTCAATTCAAGCGCGCTGCCGGCAATCAGTTTGCCGCCGTCGCTGTTCTGCAGCCGTTGACCGCCGACCTTGACGTCCAGCCCTGCGGACAGTTCGCCCGCCCGGTTATCGACCTGCCCAACCTGCAAATCCAGCGCTTTTGTGGTGCCGACCAAGCCACCGTTGCGGTTATCCAGAACGCTGCCGGTCAGGCTCAGGTTGCCTTGCGAGACCAGCGCGCCGCCCTGCTGTTGCAGGGTATCGATCCGCGCGGTGAGGTCGGTTTGGCTGGAGAGGCGGCCAAGGGCGTTTTGCACCTCATTGGCCTTCAAGTTCAGCGAGCCGACGCTGCTCAGCAGGCCACCGCTGTTGTCCAGCCGCGTGACTTCGACACCGACGCCGGCCTTGCCGGTGATGATCCCGTTGCTGCGGTTGTCCAGTTGCGCGACCGTCAGTTGCAGCGCTTTGTCGGCGCGGATGTTGCCGCCACGGTTGTCGAGCGAATCGCTGCGCACGGTCAGCAGGTCGACCCCGGTGAGGCGACCGCCGCGGTTGTCGAGGCTACCGGTTTGCAAGTCAAGTGCGCCCTTGGCGATCACTTCGCCCTGGCTCTGGTTGTCCAGCAGGCCGCTGATGCGTGCGCTCAGGCTGCCGTCGCTGATCACCTGGCCGGCGTTGCCGTTGTTCAGGCTCGCGGCCTGGATGTCCACGACCTTGCCCGAACCGAGCACGCCCTCGCGGTTGTCCAGCGCACCGCCCAAGCTGATGTTCAAGGCGTTATCGCCCAGCACCTGACCGTTGCGGTTATTCAGGGTCATCGCGTTGAGCCGGGTCAGACCGGCACTGGACACTTCGCCCTCCAGGTTGGTCAGCGTTGCGTCGACGTTCACGCTCAGGTCGGCGTCGCTGCTCAAGGTGCCGCTGCTGTTGTCCAGGCTGGCGGCGCGCACGGCAAGGCCATTGGCCGAGACCCATCCTTGGGCGTTGTTCAACGCCTGGGCAATGGTCAGGTTGAGGCCCTGCTTGCTGACGACCTTGCCGGCGCTGTTGTCCAGGCTGTTTGCATTCAGGCTGAAGGCCTTGTCGCTGGAGATCTCGCCGTCACGGTTGTTCACGGCGGCGAGGTTGTTCAACAGCAGCTCACCGGGGGTGCTGATCAGCCCGCCCTGGTTGTTCAATTGCCCATGGTTGAGGTCGAGGGAAAGGCTGGTGTTGCTGACCAATTGGCCGTTCTGTTGCTCCAGCCCGGTGACGCGGGCATTCAGGGCTTTGCCACTGGCGATGCGGCCGGAGGTGTTGTTCAGCTGACCGGCCTTCAGTGCCAGCGTGTCGCCGCTGATCACGCTGCCACCCAGGTTGCTCAGGGTCGCGGCGCTGTCGATGTTCAACGCACCGACGCTGGTCAACTGGCCCGCATCGTTAGTGATACCGGCGGCTTTGACGCTGGCGCTGGTGTCGCTTTTGAGGCTGCCTTGGGCATTGAGCAGTTGCCCGCGCAGGTCCAGGTTCATCCCTTGCCGGGCGTACAGCGAGCCCTGGCGGTTGTCCAGTTGCCCGGCATTGACAGCCAGGGCGCCTCGGGTGGAGATCAACCCTTGGCTCTGGTTGGTCAGGCGTTCCAGGGTCAGGCGCAAGTCGCCGTAGGCAATCAGTTTGCCGCTGTTGCCGTTGCTCAGCTCGGTGCCGGTCAGCGCCAGGATACCCTGGCTCGACAGCTCACCGCCGCGGTTATCCAACGTGCCTACGGTGAGGCTGGCAGCCTGGCTTGTGGTGACGATGCCGCTCTGACGGTTGTCCAGGCTCGCCGCGTTGAGGGTCAGCAGTCCGGCCGAGGACAGCAACCCCGTCTGATTCAGCAACTGCGCCGACATGCTGGCGGTGAGCGCACCGTCACTGAGCAAGCGGCCTGCGGTGTTATCCATCGACGCAGCGCTGAGCTGCACGCTCTTGCTTGAAGTGATCCGGCCGCTGCGGTTGTTCACCTGGCTGCTGGCGTTGATAACCAACCCCTGCCCCGCCGCGACCAGACCCGCTACGTTGTCCAGCGAAGCAACGCGCAACGTAACGCCGTTCAAGCCGGTGAATTCGCCACTGGTGTTATTCAACTGCCCGACATTGGCCGTCAGGTTGCCGTTGCTGCTGACTGTGCCCTGGGTATTGAGCAGTGTGTTGGCGGTGATGTTCAGCGTATTGCTGCTGAGCACCCGTCCTTTACTTTGATTGTCCAGGGTCGCGGCGTTGACTGTAGTGGTCTGCCCGCCGCTCAGGGTTCCGCCCTGGTTACTCAGCGTCTGCGTCACGTTGGCGGTGAGGTTACGACTGGCAACAACGCTCTGACCATTGTTATTCAGGCTCTGCGCCGTCAGGCTCACATCCCCCGTCGCGTTACGGGTGTTGTCCGCATTGACCCCGGCCTCGATGATGCCGCTATTGGTCAACTTCCCGCCCGCGTTCAGCGTAATGCTGTCCCGCGCCGCAAGACTCTGCTGGTTGCTCAGGTTGCCCTGGGCCTGGGCGTTCAACGTGGTGCCGGCGTAGACCGGGCCTTGGGCATCGAGGCTCGCGGCTTTGACGTTGATCGTGCCGGTGGCCGAGGTCTGCGCCAGGCTCAGGTGGCCGTTGGCATCGAGCTGAATATCCCCACCGCTGGCAATCAGCTTGCCGTCCAGCTTCACCCCAACCCCGGCCTCGGTGCCCACCAGCTTGATGGCGCCTGCATACATCCCACCCAACGCCGAAGAGTCGATGGCCAGCTGCGGCTTGGCGCTGCCGTCGTCGGCGCGTGTCGTGGCGCTCAAGGTGTCGGCGTTGACGTCGTTGCGCCCGGTGACGATGGTCAGGTTCTTGGCCTGGATCTCGGCGTTGATCCTGGCGCTGCGAGTGATGATTTCGAAACTGTCGACGTTGTTGGCGTTGAGGCCCGCGCCCTCGACCGCGACACTGCCTTGGTCGACCTGATAGCGGCTCACCTGGCCGTTCTCGATGATTGGCTTGCCGGTGGTCAGAGTCGCTTTCGGGGTATTGATGAAGCCGCAGCCGTTGCAGGTAATGCCGTAGGGGTTGGCCACGATCACGCGGGCCGATTGCCCGGCTACTTCGGTGTAGCCGCGCAACTGGCTGGGGTTGCCGCCGTTGACTTCGTTGAGGATGGTGGTGGCGGCCGTGCCGTTGAGGTTCGGGTTGCCGATAATGATCCCGCCCAGTTGCGTGGACTGGGTGCGGGCGGTGGCGTTGTTGAGGATCACGCCGTTGCTGCCGACGTTGTAGTCGCTGAACTGGTTGTGGGACAGACCGCTGCCGTTGGGTTTGGCGATGTTGACGATAGGCACGCCATTGCCTGCCTGGCTGAGGCCGGTGCCCGGTGCACTGACGACAATGCCGTCGGCCTGGGCCCACAGCGGTTGCCAGAACATGACGTTGACCAACAGGAACGCCAGGCCGCGCTTGGGCATGCCGAGAAACCGCTCTCGGTTTTTCAGGACAGCAGAAGGTTGGCGGGCCAGGAAGGCGTATTGGCGGTCGTCCATGTTCAGGTCTCGTTGCAGCAAAATTTAGAGAAATGCATCAATGCGGAAGTAGATCGGCGCTTCGCGCTCGGTCAGGGCATCCGGGCGTTCCAGGGAATGGGCGAAGGTGACACTGGCGCTCAGGTGCTCGCCGCGGGCGAACAACTCCACCGAGTTGCTCGACATGCGCCCGTGCTGCCCGCCGTTGTAGCGGTCGCCGCGAATCACGCCCTGGTCATAGCCGAGGCTGGTGCCGTATTCGGCGAACACCGGGCGCAGCCACTCCACCGCCACCGGGCGGCTCCAGCGCAGGTCGTTGCGCCAGTAGCCGCCGCTGTCGCCGGACAGTGATTGGTCCTTGTAGCCACGAATCGATGATTGCCCGCCCAGGCTCATGCGCTGGGGGCTGAACAGCACGTCCTCGCTGCGCTGACCGGTCATCAGGCTGCTGAAGCTGAAGGACTCGTCCCACAGCTTGAAAGGCTGCAGGTAGCTGGCGGTGGCGGTGTATTTGCGATAGCGCGCATCCGGCACGCCAGGGCCCGGGTCGTGATCGCCCTGGGCGTCCAGGGCACCGATGCCCTCCTGCATGCCCAGGTCGAGGTTGACGAAAGCACTGCCGACTCGCCGTCCGTGGTTGATCCCGAACTGCGCCTCGCTGATGCGATTGCTGCTCTCGCGAAGCTTGCTGTCTTCGATGAAGTTGTTGGTGCGCAGGTACGAAAGACCGGTGTTGAGGGAAGTCTTGCTCAGCGCATCGCGATGGATCACCCGCTCGACCCGCAACTGATGGTTCTGGCTGTCGCCCGTCTGCTTGAAGTTGAAACCGTTGGCCGGGATTTGCGAGCGGTATTCGCTCTGGCTGTAGGTGTAGCTGACGTTCCACCAGCCCCAAGGCAGGTTGTAATAAAGCATGGCGTTGTTGGAGGTGTGCTGGTGATCGGTCATCCCATCGTGACCGCCGCGCAGCATCAACTGGTCGGCCAGGCCCAGCGGGCTGTCCCACTCGAAGCTGCTGCCCCACTGCTGTTCACCGGTGCTGCGCTGGCCGTCGTTGCTGCGCGACAGGCCGGCGCGCCAAGGCTTTTTCGGTTCATTGGTGACCCGCACTTCACTGCCACCGACTTCCTGGCCGGGGGTCAGCTCCATTTTGGCCTGGTTCGACGGCAGGCGATTGAGCTGGTCCACCATCTGCTCGATCTCCCGCAGGTTGACCAGGTCACCGGCCTTGCCGGGAAAAGCCATCGCCAATTCACGGTCCGATAACTGGCTGTTCTCGGCCCCCTTCAGGCCTTCGAGTCGCCCTTCCACCACCAGTGCGCTCAGATGCCCACCGGACAGGTCTTGCTGCGGCAGATAGGCACGGCTGGTGACCAGCCCCTTTTCGATGTAGTGGTCGGTGATGACTTTGAGCAGTTCGTTAAGCTGCGGCACCCCCAGGCATTGGCCGATGTAGGGCTTGAGCAGATGCTCGCGCTCGCTGGCGGAAAGACTGTTGGCGCCCTTGAGCTCGATGGTCTTGATCGGGAAGCAACGGGTATCGGCAGGTGCGGTGGGCTGGGCCGGCTTCGTGTCCTTGCCGGGCAGGTCCTTGAGTTCCTCCAGGCGACGACGCTGCTCTTCGAGCAAACGGTTCTGGCGCTCGCGGATCAGGTCCGTCTCGCCTGGAGTGGGGGCGGCGTGAGCCACGGTCAGCGGAGAAAGGCACAGCAAAGCCACGCACAACCTCGCCCAAAAGACGGGTGAGGACATGTTCGATCCCTCGAATGGAAAATGACATCAAAATAGTGGCGCGATATTAATGAGCCATCATTTTGACGTCAACTAAATGAATTGGGCTTTAAGGCTATTGCTGGAACCATTCATCTGAAATCGGATGGCTCCGGTACGGAGGTACGAAAGGTCCCGAGGCAGACCTGGAAACCTCCGACAAATCGGACAGGCAGTATTCGCCGCAAGACTTTTGTGTCGACGCTGGGGTACGTAGGAGCTGAGTAGGAGCTGTCGAGTGCAACGAGGCTGCGATCTTTCCCAGACGCTTGGAATCCAGGTTGGGGCTCATAAAAAAACCGGACTCAAGGTCCGGTTCTTTATGAAAGAGCTAGGCATTCGCCTCGGAAAGCACGGATACCCTGCTGGGCAGAGGTTTGACGACTACTTGCTTGCCTCCTCGACGGCTGCCGTGTTCCGAGGACCGAAAGAATATTTCAGCGCCCGTGCCTTCATGGTGCGCGGATCAGGTAAGCCTACGGTCTCTGGGCCCGCAAAGCCGGTGACACCTTTGCTGAACGTGGGATTGATCGCGTCGAACAGGAAGCTGAAACCTTGTTTGAGCGAGCTCTGGGCAATGCCGTGACACCCCATGCAACCACCCATGGTCAGGCTTTGGGTGCTGTGGTCATAAACCGGCACCTTGATGTTCGGCTGGTTGCGCGCATTGGTCAGGGTATTGTTATTCGGGATCGGGAATACGTTGCTCCCACGAAACAGCTGAATCCCCGGCTGGCTGCTTTCGACCATGATATTGGCCAGGTAGTAATCCGGATCGGTTTGAGTGCTCGACGGGATGGCCTGCACGCCTTTGAGTCGATAGTGCTTCCAGACCGAATTGTTGAATTCGCTGCTGCCATCCATGAGTTGCTTGACCTGGTTGTTCACCGCCGCGACTTCGGAATAAATGGTCAGCGGTTGAACGACACGAATCGGGCCTGCCTGCCCCTCGGGAATTCCATTACTGTTGGAGTAGACGGGAGGATTGAGGTTCGAATTGGCGACGGGCCCCGCCTTCGGTAAAGAAACCGTATGGGTTTTGCTGCCGTCAGAGAAAGTGGCCGTTGGGGGATTTGTATCGGAACCGGGGTAAGCAATCTCGTTGTAGTTGGCGATGTAGTAGAGTCCGCTCGGCGACTTGCCATCGGACAACGTCAGGGCATCCTCATGCTCGAACGTGGCGAATATGAAGGTCGGGTAGTTGGGCGTCTTGTGGATGATGTGCAGGGCAACCAGCGCGTAGTCTTCATTGTGCGCCACCGGCGCATCGTCTTTGCCCTGGTAGGTCACCACCGTCGCTGTATGGTAGCGCCCACGATTCTGTACCGGGATGTCTGCCAGCTTGCGCCATGCCGCCTTGACCTCCACCGCACCGTCGGGCAGCACTACATTAGTATCCGGGAAGCTGGTCAGGCCTTTCGCATATTCGTAAACGACGGGGTTCGCCTTGGCCTCGAACAGGATCTGGCTGTCGTTTGAAGGTGCATAGTCGTTTCCTGTCTTCGCCGCATTCGGCGGGTTGACCGGGAAAAATATCGCGTTCTGACCTATCTGGGTCGCCTCGTCCAGATTGTTGTAATGAGCATAGGTGGCGCCAGCCGCCAAGGGCACCCCAGTGGGGAAATTGATGTAGCTGTATTGCGGGTCGGAACCAAACGGACGTATAGGACCGCCAGCGGAGTTTTTTTGTTTTCCCGCCGGAAACAGCTCGGTACGGTGAGCGAAGGTTTGCCACAACAAGGGATTGGGAGATTGTGAGGCCTTGCCCGAATCGGCAAAGCTGCCGGTGGGATTGCCGACGCCACGGTTAGCCGGCAACGGGGTCTTGGCCGTATTGTTCAGTGCGAAAAAACTCCGCCAGGCGAACGTCGCATAGTCGGTATGGCTAAGACCCGTTGCCAGGTCCGCAGGCAGTTGTGGGTTGTCTGCTGTCAGATCGCTCGTGGTAATGGCATAGGAAACGCCCAGCCCCGGCGCGCCCGTCAAATCCCCGGGGAACGTCTTGGAAAAATAGGGGCTCCAGTTGACTCCGTCGGTTGAAGCAAACGTATTCGTGCCACTGCTGATAAAAATGCGGTTGCCGATCATTGTGGCACGGCTCAGGAGAAGCTCATTGGCGATACCCGACAGCGTTTGCTCATCGCCCCACTGAGCACTGCGGTTGTAAGCACGCACGGCCAAATGGCCAACGTCATAAGAGTAGTAAAGCAACAGTTCACCGTTATAGACCACCGGCACTATGCTCAGGACCCTGTAAGCGTTTGCCTTGAACCCGAGATTTGGCTGGCTCCACTGAAGACCATCGTCCGAGGTCACGTAGTAAACCGTGTCGTCATCCTCCTCGCAGTAGAAGACAAACAATTGTCCGTTGTACACCACAGGACTGTTATAGGCTGCATCACTGGAAGCCGTGACAGGGCTAGCGTCGGACCAAGTCATCCCATCTTCGGAACTGATGCTATTTATTTGAGCCTGGTCGGTAAAGGTCAGTATCAGCTTTTGCTTGAACACCGTGACTGAAACATTACCCAAGATATTGGCGACGGGGATGGACTGTGGGGCAGACCAGTTATTTCCCTGCGCCGAAGTAGAAAAATAGATATGAGCGGTATCGCTATCGCTGACCCAGAACATATACATCTTGCCTTTGAACGATTGCACCGCGGGTGTAAACAACCCAACCGAAATGGATGGCACGTTGCTGGTTGCAGACGGCTTTCCGTTGAGGGCATCAGGACTGTCGAATACGTCCACCTCGATCCCCACACCTCTTTGCGGAGTGGCGATGACCACACTTTCTGCATAACTTGATGAGACCGCGAATAAACTACACAGGCACAACACCAGCCGACTGGACATCGCTCCAAGGCTCATCGCTTTCATTCCTTTGAGTTAATGAAGATCCAACATCTGGACAGGAGCACTTCAGCGTTGAAGGTACAGCGCTGCCTGTCACATTTTCCATGGTAGACGACGGTTTAATATCGGCGAGGGAATTACGAAAAAGAAAGCCATCAGGGCGATGGCCAATGAACTTTCCACCCGAGACCGGCCTCAACCCATTACCTGCCCAACAAGGAATACGAGGCCCTGCCATGAAAACCCTCTTGAAACTCACCCTCGCAGCCACCCTGACCTGCGCCCTGCCCGCCTGGGCTTGCACGCCTGACGAAGCCACCCTCAAACGTGAACAGCTGGCCCAGGAAGTGTCCAAGCTCACCGAGCAGAATCCGGCCAAGGCCAAGGAAATCAATGATGAGTTGCAGGCCATGAACCTGGAGACCGCCAGCAAGGATCTGCCGGATAAGTGCCAGTTGATCGATAAGCGTCTGGAGGAGTTGAAGCAGGCGGAGAAGAAGGCTGGGTGATTAACCACAGCCTGCTTTTGTGGCGAGGGTACATTCGTGGGAGCAAGGCTTGCCCGCGATGAAGGCGATGCGGTCTTTCAGAAATCGAGGCGTCTGTGTCGCGAGCAAGCTTTGCTCCCACAAATCCCCCTCGCCACAGGTTCTGGCCGAAGTTCGGGTTGAGTTTCAGCCATAAAAAAACCGGACCCAAGGTCCGGTTTTTCATGAAGCACTACCGCCGCTTCACTCAGCCACAGGCGCCTCTGGCTTGCGGCGCTTGAGCGGGGCCATGCCGTCCTTGCTGACCAGCGACGGGGCATCGGTCTTCGGACGGTTGGCGGTCTTGCGCTTGGTCGGGGCCTTGGCACCGGTTTTCTTCTTGTCGCCCTTGGCGTCGACCTTTTTCTTCTTCACACCCACGGCCTTGCCCGACGCCTTGACCTTTTTCGGCCCGCCGTAAGTGCCTTTGACTTCCTTGATGGTACGGCGCTCGAAGCTCTGCTTGAGGTAGCGCTCGATGCTCGACATCAGGTTCCAGTCGCCGTGGCAGATCAGCGAAATCGCCAGGCCGTCATTGCCGGCGCGGCCGGTGCGGCCGATGCGGTGCACGTATTCGTCGCCGCTACGGGGCATGTCGAAGTTGATGACCATGTCCAGGCCATCCACGTCCAGGCCGCGGGCGGCGACATCGGTGGCGACGAGGATTTTCACGCCGCCCTGCTTGAGGCGGTCGATGGCCAGCTTGCGGTCCTTCTGGTCTTTCTCGCCGTGCAGCACGAACGCCTTATATTCCTGGGCCACCAGGCGACCGTAGATACGGTCGGCCATGGCCCGGGTGTTGGTGAACACAATGGCTTTTTCGTAGGTTTCGTTGGCCAGCAACCAGTTGACGATCTGTTCTTTGTGCTGGTTGTGGTCGGCGGTGATGATCTGCTGGCGGGTGGTGGAATTCAGCTGGCTGACCGCGTTGAGCTGCAAGTGCTCAGGGTTGTTCAACACCTTGGCGATCATCTCGCGCAGGCCCGAACCGCCGGTGGTGGCGGAGAACAGCATGGTCTGCTGGCGATTGACGCATTCGTCCACCAGGCGCTGCACGTCTTCGGCAAAGCCCATGTCCAGCATGCGATCGGCCTCGTCCAGCACCAGCACTTCGACTTCCTTGAGGTCGAGGTTGCCGGCGTTCAACTGCTCGATCATCCGCCCCGGCGTGCCGATCAGGATGTCCGGCACCTTGCGCAACATGGCGGCCTGGACCTTGAAGTCTTCGCCGCCGGTGATCAGGCCGGACTTGATGAAGGTGAATTGCGAGAAGCGCTCCACTTCCTTCAAGGTCTGCTGGGCCAGTTCGCGGGTCGGCAGCAGGATCAGGGTCTTGATGCTGACGCGGACCTTGGCCGGGCCGATCAAGCGGTTGAGGATCGGCAGCACGAACGCGGCGGTCTTGCCGCTGCCGGTCTGCGCCGTCACCCGCAGGTCACGCCCCTGGAGCGCGAGCGGAATAGCCGCTGCCTGCACCGGCGTTGGCTCGACAAATTTAAGCTCGGCCACGGCTTTGAGCAGGCGTTCGTGCAGGGCGAATTGGGAAAACACGGGTGCTACCTCGAAGAAATACAAAAAAACAGCTGCATAGGGTAACGGTTTCGAGCGCTAAGGCCGAGTTTCTTTATACAAACGGCGGTAAATCGGTGCATTTTTATAAGCCGATTTGTCATCGACGGTCACTTGACCGGGCTTAAATGCTCTAATCGTCCCGTCGTGTCTTTATAGAAGAACCGTTTCGTCCATGGACATCAAACAACTCTGGGTCAACATCCAAGACCTCTGGGGTGCCCTTGACCAGCACCCGCTCCTGCATTCCAGCCTCGCCCTGATGTTGCTGCTGGTCATCGCCCTGGTGCTGGGACGGGTAGCGCGCTACCTGATCCTGCACGCGGCCAAGCTGCTCGGGCGTCAACCGGCCCTGCACTGGGTCAACGACCTGCGCCAGAACAAGGTCTTCCATCGCCTGGCGCAGATGACGCCATCACTGATCATCCAGTTCGGCCTGCACCTGGTGCCGGAACTGAGCAAGACCAGCATGATTTTCCTGGGCAACGTCGCCCTGGCGTTCACCATCCTGTTCATGGTGCTGAGCCTCAGTGCCCTGCTCAGCGCCCTGCTGGACGTGTACGCCCGCACCGAACATGCGCGTACCCGCTCGATCAAGGGCTACGTGCAACTGACGAAGATGGTGCTGTATGTGTTTGGCGCGATCATCATCGTCGCCACGCTGATCGACCGTTCGCCGCTGTTGCTGCTGTCGGGCCTGGGTGCGATGTCGGCGGTGATCCTGTTGGTCTACAAGGACACCCTGCTGTCATTCGTCGCCAGCGTGCAGCTGACCAGCAATGACATGCTGCGGGTCGGCGACTGGATCGAGATGCCCCAGGTCGGCGCCGACGGTGATGTGGTGGATATCACGCTGCACACGGTGAAGGTGCAGAACTTCGACAAGACCATCGTCTCGATCCCGACCTGGCGACTGATGTCCGAGTCGTTCAAGAACTGGCGCGGCATGCAGCAGTCCGGCGGGCGACGGATCAAGCGCAGCCTGTTCATTGACGCCAGCGGCGTGCGCTTCCTGCATGACGAGGAAGAACAGCGCCTGACCCAGGTGCGCCTGCTAACCGACTACATCGGCCGCAAGCAGGCCGAGCTCAAGGCCTGGAACGAGGCCCAGGGCAACGTGGCGGCGATGTCGGCCAACCGTCGGCGGATGACCAACCTGGGCACCTTCCGCGCCTACGCCCTGGCCTATTTGAAGAGTCACCCGGAGATCCAGCCGAACATGACCTGCATGGTCCGGCAGATGCAGACCACCGCCCAGGGTATCCCGCTGGAAATCTACTGCTTCACTCGCACCACTGCATGGACCGACTATGAACGCATCCAGGGGGATATTTTCGATTACCTGCTGGCGGTGATGCCGGAGTTCGGATTGAACCTGTACCAGCAGCCTAGCGGCATGGACTTGCGCTCGGGATTGTTGCCGGCGGTGTTGGGGGCGAGCTCAATGTCGGAGCCGCAGAAGCAGGTGATCTGAAACCACCACAGATCCCCTGTGGGAGCGAGCTTGCTCGCGATGACGGTGTATCAGAAACATAGTTGCTGACTGACACTCCGCCATCGCGAGCAAGCTCGCTCCCACAAAGGGTTTCAGTGTGCAGGCTGAGGCTGGCGGATCCCCAACCGACTGATCCACACCGCCGTCAATATCACCGCCCCACCCAGCAGCAACCGCCCCAAGGCCTCGTGCTGGTTCCAGATGAGCAGGTTCATCAGCAGCCCCACCGGCACGTGCAGGTTGTTCATCACCGCCAGCGTCCCGCCGTTGACCAGGCAGGCGCCTTTGTTCCACCAGTACAACCCCAGCGCGGTGGAAACCAGGCCGAGGAACACCAGCACGCCCCATTGCAACGGCGCTTCTGGCCAGAAATTGGCCTTGCCGAACAGCAGGAATGCCGGTAACGCCACCATCAACGCACCGAGATAGAAATAGCCAAAACGGCGGTAGTGCGGCAGGTCGCTCGGGTGACGGGCCACCAGGTGTTTGTAGAGCACCTGCCCGGCCGCGTAGGTGAAGTTGGCCAGTTGCAGCAGCAAGAAGCCCACGAAGAAATCCGGGTTGATCCGGTCGTAGCGAATCACCGCCGCCCCCGCCACGGCCACCAGCGCCGCGATCAGCGCCCAGGGGTTGAAGCGACGGTTCAGCGCGTCTTCGATCAAGGTCACGTGCAGGGGCGTCAGGATGGTGAAGAGCAACACCTCGGGCACCGTCAGCACTCGGAAGCTCAGATACAGGCAGACGTAGGTCACGCCAAACTGCAAGGCACCGATCAGCAACATGCCGCGCATGAACGCCGGCTCCACCTGGCGCCAGCGCGTCAGCGGAATGAACACCAGCCCGGCCAGCAACACCCGCACCAGCACCGCGAAATAACTGTCCACATGCCCAGCCAGGTACTCGCCGATCAGGCTGAAGGAAAACGCCTGGATCAATGTCACAAAAAGTAGATAGCCCATACCGCCCTCGTTTCGAATGACGGCGAAGATAGCGTTTTTGAACGGTGGGAGCGAGCTTGCTCGCGATGGCGGCGTGTCAGTCAGCATCTGTATTTCTGACCCTCCGCCATCGCGAGCAAGCTCGCTCCCACAGATACTCCACTAACTTGGAAATTCATCCACGACCCAAGGAGTGGCCTGACGCTGGTGCCGATGGCTGGCGGCACGCTGGAGCACTCGGGTCAGCGCCTGGAAGTTTGCCGGTTTGGTCAAGATGTCATCGGCACCCGCGGCCCTGAAACGCTCTATCTCGCTGGAAAAAACACTCGCGGTGAAAGCAACGATGTAGCAGGTATCGCCCTGGGGTAACTCGCGAATTCTACGCACAGCCTCCATCCCATCCATCACGGGCATGTTGATATCCATCAGAATGATCTCTGGCGTCGAAGCCATGCAACGATTGACCGCTTCCAGGCCATCTGACGCAAGGTCGGGGGTATAACCCAACTCTTGTAGCATCGCCATGGCCACTTTCTGACTCACCGGATGGTTCTCCACCAGAAGGATATCGAGCGGATAATCCTCGGCAAAAGACGAGTCGAAGCCAACCGCCGCATGATCATCCTTGATGGGTATTTCCGAGACTGAAAAAAGCGCCAGGGGCAGAGAGAAGGAGAATGTCGAGCCCAAACCTGGCTGACTGGTGAACGTTAACGTCCCCTGCTGCGCCTCGAGCAGGTTCTTGCAGATAGAAAGACCCAACCCGCTCCCAGTGAAGCGTTGGCTAGCCGCTCCTTTAAACTGGGCAAAGGGCTTGAACAGATTGTCTTGCCGTTCCGTGGGGATACCGATGCCGGTATCGCGTATGGAGAAGTCGAGCCACGCTTGAGAGCCGTAACCGCTGGTGGTGACCAGGAGCGATATTTTTCCGGCTTCGGTAAATTTGACCGCATTGCCCAGCAAGTTGATCAATATCTGGCGAAGGCAATCCATATCGGTCTTGACCAAAGGCGGTACGTCCGGGGAAAACTGCGCCTCCAGCACGATGGGTTTGTCCTGGATATTTTGCCGGATGAGTTCCATACAGGATGAAACCAGTGCTCTCACTTCGAAAACACGAGGTTTCAATTCAAGTTTGCCCGCTTCGATTTTGGCGAGATCGAGAATGTTATCGATAAGAGACAGCAGGGTCCGTCCACTGGAATGAATCGTAGTGAGAAGACGGCGTTGCTCGGGATCCAGGGCGGACCGGGCCAATAATTCGGTCGCGCCAATGACACCGTACATTGGGGTGCGAATTTCATGACTCATGGTTGCCAGAAAGCTGGTTTTTGAACGATCAGCGTCTTCGGCGGCATTTTTAGCCTGATTCAATACCTGCTCATTGACTCGCAGTTGCTGGAGATGAGCGCGCATGCGTAAAAGGAGGAAAGCGAGAAATATCAGGATGGCCAGGATGATGTGGTACAGCGAGTCATGATTAAGTTGTTGGTAGTAGTCCGCCAAGGTAATTTCCGCCCCGACAACATACACCGTACCGTCTTGTGATTTTAAGGGGACAAAAACCGCGCGAAAATCACCCCAATGATCCGAGTAGTCGATCCAGGTTGGCTCGGTACGCTTAAAACTATCGAGTAAAGCCTGGCTGGCATCGGGATAAGGGTCGAAAAAACGCACGAAATTCTTCTCTTGAATTTCTTTTTTCGATGCACTGGAACTGACCAGGTAGGCCTTTGCACCTCGCTTGATCACGCTATAGACAAAAGCAGTGCCCATGGACTCGTTGAAGCCGGAGAGGCGCTGGATAGTATCCCAGTCCTGCGCTTGCGATTTGGATTGTTTATCGACCAGATTGTCATGGTAACGGTCGCCGAGGATGGCCGAAGCACCCAGCGCGGCATGCAGCAATTTGTTATTAATGTTGTCAGTAAGGACGCTTTGCGTCTCGACATAGAGGTAGTAGATATAGCCACCTGCCCCTATGAGATAGGCCAGAAATAAAGCCCATGTTTGCCGTTTGATTTTTAACATATCACAGCCTCCCTACTGTAATTCGGCGCATAAATTACCACAGCCAGACGTCGACGGACTTGCCCAATCCGAGTGAGTTTGCGGCCTGTCTATCTCCCAGCCCTCAAGGCTTGAGGGGCCGTTCATGTCAGGTGGTGGTTATTTCTATTCCCCAAAAAAAAGCCCGATCTCGCTAAAGCGTTCAATCGGGCTGATGCACTCAGGAGCAAAAAGTGCAAAGGGAGGTTCGATGCGCAAAACGATTTGAAGGGAAGCGCCAGGCCACTAGACCACCTGGCGATTATCCGAGGATTAACGGATCAGGCGACCTGGGACAGTTTGGCGTTGGCCTGATTCAGGCCCTTCTCCTGGAAGTCGCCGCCCAGGTTCATGCCTTCGGCATGGATGAAGGTCACGTCGTGGATCCCGATGAAGCCCATGACCTGGCGCAAGTAGGGTTCTTGATGGTCAGTGCTGCCGCCGGCGTGAATGCCGCCACGGGCGGTCAGCACGAAGGCGCGCTTGTCGGCCAGCAGGCCTTGAGGGCCGGTGGGGGTGTATTTGAACGTCACGCCGGCACGCAGCACATGGTCGAGCCAGGCCTTCAGAGTGCTGGGAATGGCGAAGTTGTACATCGGTGCAGCCATTACCAGCACGTCGGCGGCCAGCAGTTCATCGGTCAGTTGGTTGGAACGCTCCAGCGAGGCGTTTTCAACGTCGCTGCGCTGCTCGGCCGGCTTCATCCAGCCACCCAGCAGATTGGCATCCAGGTGCGGCACCGGATTGACGGCCAGGTCGCGAACGCTGATTTCATCGGCCGGGTGCGCCGCTTTCCACTGGCTGATAAAGGTCTGGGTCAGTTGACGGGACACCGAGTCTTGCTGGCGGGCACTGCTTTCGATGATCAGAACGCGGGACATGGCTTGTAGGCTCCATCTGAGAATGTTGTCAGTCGATGGAGTGAAGGTTAAACGCGATCATATCGATGAAAAAGCGCAAATAACTGCTGTAAAGCATCGATAAATTCGTTTATAAGCGGAGCAAGCAATATTGCCTGCCTCACTGCCGGGCTATTTCGGCTGACAGGTCAGCTTGATGCGCAGCTTGATGATGTTGCGGTTGAACTTGGCCGTGGCGTTCTTGAACTTGCCGGCGGCGACTTCGATCTTGCGGGTGCGCGGTGCCTCGGGACCGTTGTTGAACACCACGGTGCAGGCCGCGTCGGTGCTGCCGTAATTGTTGACCTGGATAGAGCCGATGTCGGCATCGGTGTCATAGGCGGTGTAGTCGATACTCAGGCCGTTGAGGTGTTTTTCCACATCGATCGGGTAGGCAAACGCAGTCAGTGGCAGCAAGGCCAGCACCACACAACAGATTTTCTTCATTCGGCAGTCTCCACCAAGGGACCGCCAGCTTAGGACAAGAGGAGCCCGATATGAAAGCGCCCCGCGTGACCCTGGATCAATGGCGCACCTTGCAGGCCGTGGTCGACCACGGCGGTTTCGCCCAGGCCGCCGAAGTGCTGCATCGCTCCCAGTCATCCGTGAGCTACACGGTGGCCCGCATGCAGGATCAGCTCGGCGTGCCGTTGCTGCGCATCGACGGACGCAAGGCCGTGCTGACCGAAGCCGGCGGGGTGCTGCTGCGCCGCTCGCGGCAACTGGTGAAACAGGCCAGCCAATTGGAAGACCTGGCCCACCACATGGAGCAGGGCTGGGAAGCGGAAGTGCGCCTGGTGGTCGACGCGGCCTACCCCAACGCCCGCCTCGTCCGCGCCTTGACCGCGTTCATGCCGCAAAGCCGTGGTTGCCGGGTGCGGCTGCGCGAAGAAGTGTTGTCGGGCGTCGAGGAAGTGCTGCTCGAAGGCGTGGCCGACCTGGCCATCAGCGGCTTCAGCATTCCCGGTTACCTGGGGGCGGAGTTGAGCGACGTGGAGTTCATCGCGGTGGCCCATCCCGAGCATGCCCTGCACCGCCTCAATCGCGAGCTGAACTTCCAGGACCTGGAAAGCCAGTTGCAAGTGGTCATCCGCGACTCCGGCCGCCAGCAGCCTCGCGACGTCGGCTGGCTCGGCGCCGAGCAGCGCTGGACCGTGGGCAGCCTGGCCACCGCCGCGAGTTTTGTCGGCAGCGGCCTGGGCTTCGCCTGGCTGCCCCGGCACATGATCGAACGGGAACTCAAGGAAGGCGTGCTCAAGCGTCTACCCTTGGAACAGGGAGGCAGCCGCAACTCGACCTTCTATCTTTTCTCGAACAAGGAAAAACCCCTGGGCCCGGCCACGCAAATCCTGATCGAATTGCTGCGCACCTTCGACACCGCGCCGCTGGATGCGCCGTTCGCCGCCCCTGAACAAGCCTGACAAGGATTTCGCCGATGGCCTATTTTGCGCACGAAGGATGCGACCTGCACTACGAGGAATACGGCCACGGCACGCCCTTGGTGCTGGTCCATGGGCTGGGCTCCAGCACCCGCGACTGGGAAAAGCAGATCCCGGCATTGTCCGCCCGCTACCGCCTGATCGTGATGGATGTGCGCGGGCACGGCCGTTCCGACAAACCCCGCGAGCGCTACAGCATCAAAGGTTTCAGTGCCGACCTGAGCGCCCTGATCGATCACCTGGACCTGGGCCCGGTGCATTTGGTGGGCTGGTCCATGGGCGGCATGATCTGTTTCCAATTGGCGGTGGATGAGCCCGAACGGATCAGGAGCCTGTGCATCGTCAACAGCGCGCCAGAGGTCAAGGTCCGCACGCCCGACGATTGCTGGCAATGGTTCAAGCGCTGGAGCCTGATGCGCATCCTCAGCCTGGAAACCATCGGCAAGGCCCTGGGCGCCAAGCTGTTTCCCAAGCCCGAGCAAACCGAGTTACGCCTGGAAATGGCCCGGCGCTGGGCAAAGAACGACAAACGTGCTTATCTCGCCAGCTTCGATGCAATCGTGGGGTGGGGCGTTCAGGAACGACTTTCACAGGTCGCCTGTCCAACCCTCGTCATCTGCGCCGACCACGACTACACCCCGGTGGCGCTGAAAGAAGCCTATGTAAAGCGGCTCCCCAATGCGCATCTGGTGGTCATCGCCGATTCACGGCACGCTACCCCGCTGGATCAACCCGAACGCTTCAACCAAACCCTGCTCGACTTTTTGACCGCAACCGATTCCACCACTCAGGATCTCTGACCCCATGCTGAAAAAAATCGCCCTTGCCGCCAGCACCGTACTGTTTGCCGCCAACCTGATGGCTGCGACTCCCGCCAAGGCACCCCATGTATTGCTGGACACCACCAACGGCCAGATCGAAATCGAACTGGACCCGGTCAAGGCCCCCATCAGTACCAAGAACTTCCTCGAGTACGTGGACAGTGGTTTCTACAACAACACGATTTTCCACCGCGTGATCCCGGGCTTCATGGCCCAGGGCGGCGGCTTCACCACACAGATGCAACAGAAAGACACCAAGGCACCGATCAAGAACGAAGCCAGCAATGGCCTGCACAACGTTCGCGGCACCTTGTCGATGGCGCGCACGTCCAACCCGGACTCGGCCACCAGCCAGTTCTTCATCAACGTGGCCGACAACGCCTTCCTCGATCCGGGCCGTGACGCCGGCTATGCAGTGTTCGCCAAGGTGGTCAAGGGCATGGACGTGGTGGACATCATCGTCAACTCCCAGACCACCACCAAGCAAGGCATGCAAAACGTGCCGATCGACCCTGTGCTCATCAAGTCGGCCAAGCGCATCGACTGAAGCGGCACACGGCAAGCCTGGGCGGCGCGGTCATCCCGCATCGCCCATCAGCAAAAGGAGAGCCCCTGCCAGGGCATTTACAGATGGTTTTTCGCCGCTTCGAAACACTGATCGATATCTTCCGCGACGCCCCGAGTTCGGCCCCGCCGAACCGCGTCCTGCCCTTCTACACCTATTACCTGAAACAGGTCTGGCCCAGCTTCGTCGTGCTGCTGGTGGTTGGCCTGATCGGCGCGCTGATCGAAGTGGCGCTGTTCAGCTACCTTAGCCGCATCATCGACCTGACCCAAGGCACGCCCAACGTGGACTTCTTCAAGGTCCATGGCCTGGAGCTGGCCTGGATGGCCGTGGTGGCGCTGGTTTTCCGGCCGATCTTCGTGGCCCTGCACGACCTGCTGGTGCACCAGACCCTGAGCCCCGGCATGACCAGCCTGATCCGCTGGCAGAACCACAGCTACGTGCTCAAGCAGAGCCTGAATTTCTTCCAGAACGATTTCGCCGGGCGCATCGCCCAGCGCATCATGCAGACCGGCAACTCCCTGCGCGACTCGGCGGTCCAGGCGGTGGATGCCCTGTGGCACGTACTGATCTATGCCGTCAGTTCCCTGGTGCTGTTCGCCGAAGCCGACTGGCGCCTGATGATCCCGCTGCTGATGTGGATTGCCGCCTACATCGGCGCACTTTGCTATTTCGTGCCACGGGTCAAGGAGCGCTCGGTGGTGTCGTCCGATGCCCGCTCCAAACTCATGGGGCGGATCGTCGACGGCTACACCAACATCACCACCCTGAAGCTGTTCGCCCATACCAATTTCGAACAGCAATACGCCCGCGAAGCCATCCAGGAACAGACCGAAAAAGCCCAGTTGGCTGGCCGCGTGGTGACCAGCATGGACGTGGTTATCACCAGCATGAACGGACTGCTGATCGTCGGCACCACCGCGCTGGCACTGTGGCTCTGGACCCAGTCGCTGATCAGCGTGGGCGCCATTGCCCTGGCGACCGGGCTGGTGATCCGCATCGTCAACATGTCCGGTTGGATCATGTGGGTGGTCAACGGCATCTTCGAAAACATCGGCATGGTCCAGGACGGCCTGCAAACCATCGCCCAGCCGGTCAGCGTCACCGACCGCGACCAGGCCAAGCCCCTGGCTGTGGCTCGCGGCGAGGTGCGTTTCGAGCATGTGGATTTCCACTATGGCAAGAAAAGCGGGGTCATCGGCGACCTCAACCTGACCATCGAGCCCGGTGAGAAAATCGGCCTGATCGGCCCGTCCGGCGCGGGTAAATCCACCTTGGTGAACCTGCTGCTGCGCCTCTATGACGTGCAAGGCGGGCGCATCCTCATCGACGGCCAGGACATCGCCGAAGTCGGCCAGGAAAGCCTGCGCGAGCGCATCGGCATGATCACCCAGGACACCTCGCTGCTGCATCGCTCGATTCGCGAAAACCTGCTCTACGGCAAACCCGACGCCACCGATGCGCAACTCTGGGAAGCCGTGCACAAGGCCCGGGCCGATGAATTCATCCCATTGCTGTCGGACGCCGAAGGCCGCACCGGCTTCGATGCCCATGTGGGTGAGCGCGGAGTGAAATTGTCCGGCGGCCAGCGCCAGCGCATCGCTATCGCGCGAGTGCTGCTCAAGGACGCGCCGATTCTGATCATGGACGAAGCGACGTCAGCGCTGGACTCGGAAGTCGAGGCGGCGATCCAGGAAAGCCTCGAGACCCTGATGCAAGGCAAGACCGTGATCGCCATCGCCCACCGCCTCTCCACCATCGCCCGGATGGACCGATTGGTGGTGCTGGAAAATGGCCGCATCGCCGAAACCGGCAGCCATGCCGAATTGCTGGCCCAGGGCGGGTTATATGCGCGGTTGTGGCAGCATCAGACGGGTGGGTTCGTGGGGATCGACTGAGCGGAGGGGATGGGTCAGGCCCTATGGATAAGGACCTGACTGGCTTACCTTACTGTGGCGAGGGGATTTATCCCCGCTGGGCTGCGAAGCAGCCCCAATACAGTTAACTCATTCGAGCCTGACACAACCGAGTGATCTGGTTCTAGGACTGCTTCGCAGTCCAGCGGGGATAAATCCCCTCGCCACAGGGTTCGGTGCCAATCCTGGGATATCAGCCCTGCCGATACGGCAGTGCCGCCCTGGCCTCTTCGGCGTACGCCAGCACCCCCTCCTGCTCGCGCACGAGAAAATCCGCCACCGCCACTTTCAACCCCGGATGACGCAAGTAATGCCATGAGCGGGTAATCACTGGCTCGAACCCGCGAATCAACTTGTGCTCGCCCTGGGCGCCGGCATCGAAGCGCTGCAAGCCATGGGCAATCGCGTAGTCCATGCCTTGATAGAAACAGGTCTCGAAGTGCAACCGGTCGAACTCCGCCAGGCAGCCCCAGTACCGTCCATAGAAGCTGTCGCCGCCCACCAGGCTGAACGCCATCGCCACCGGCCGTGAACCTTGCTTGGCCAGCACCACACGAATCGCCTCGGGCATGCGTTCGGCCAGCAGGCTAAAGAACGCCCGGGTCAGGTACGGCGCCTGCCGTCGTATCGCGTAGGTGTTGGCGTAACAGGCGTAGACAAAATCCCACTGTGCCTCGTCCAACTGATGACCTTCGAGCCATTCGAACGCGATGCCCTGCCCCGCCACTTGTTCGCGTTCCTTGCGCATCTGCTTGCGCTTGCGGGAACTGAGGGCGTCGAGAAAATCCTGGAAGTCGCGATAACCGCGATTTTGCCAGTGATACTGGCAGCCAATCCGCTGCAGCCAGCCTTCTTGCCCGGCAAGTGCCGCGTCGGTGAAGGCATCGGTGAAGTTGACGTGGGCACTGGAAAGCCCTTCGATTTCCAGGTAGCCGGGCACGCTGCCCAGCAACTCCAGACCGTCCTCCACCCGCGCCGCTAACAGTCGCGGACCACTGACCGGACTGAACGGTACCGCCGTCAACAGCTTGGGGTAGTAATCGATGCCGGCACGGGCGCAAGCGTCGGCCCAGCCGTGGTCGAACACGTATTCACCGTAGGAATGCCACTTGCGGTAACTGGGCAAGGCCGCCAGCAGACGACCGCCTTCGATGTGCAGCAAATGTTCAGGCTGCCAACCGGATTGCGGGCCGAGGCTGGCGCTGTCTTCCAGGGTGCTGAGGAAGGCGTGGCGCAGGAATGGTTGGTTGGCGGGTACCAGGGTGTCCCACTGCTGAGGCGCGATGGAGGATAGGCTGTTCAGAACATGAAGCGGCATGAGGATTCCCGAAGTCCAGGCGGCGAATGGGGAGAGTATCGCCGATTTGGAGAAGAGGAACGACAAGCGGAAAGGTTTACAGCCTGCTCTTCACTGTCCGGATGGAGCTCTATAAACATTCGTACCACGAATGTTTCTCATCTCTTCCTCTGAAAGTTTAAACTTTATAAAATATGCTTCTTGTTCCGCCTCACTTCTTATTGCCACTCCCCTCCTGTAAGCCTCTGCTATTATTTTGAAATCTAAAGCGCTATGCTTGGTAATACCATCCCCACCGCGATTCAATTTAGCGAATTCGTATTCCTTACTAGCCAGTAAAGACGCTTGAATAGCGCGCTCATGCCCAGCCCGAGCAAATGATCGCTCCAAACGCATATTAAACAAATTAGTCACATGATCTGCTCGCCTCGCAGCAGCGGTGGTTTCGTAAAACAGCTTTCTTTGTTTGAGAGCCTCGATATCATCAAGCGATATAGTTTTAATAGATGCGTCCGTCATTTTATTCGCCTTAGTTCTGAGAAAACTGCTGGGCGAGCTGGTAGCACCAGGAAGATAACTAGGCGAATTAGTGGTAACCCGGAAAAATCTTAAAATATCACCTGCAACTGTATGCCCTGTAGGGTCCACATTGTTAACCGGATCCCCCACGCAATACATATATGCGTTCACCCCCCCCTTTCCAAACGGGCTCAAACTGTCCGGGCTGTGAAACCTCATCAGCCGCGGATTGAACACTCGATAACCATTGCCGAGCGAATACCACCCGGTTTGCCTTTCACACCGCTCGCCGTTGTATCCCAAGTGGCTGCTCAATAATGCTTCATCGGTACGATGGCCGTACGGTGAATAAGCGATGCCCTTGAGTCCCAGCTGAGTAAGCTCACCCAACACGCTGTTCTTGTCATCACACATCAGCAATCTGGAATGAGTCTCACCACCGATTTGGCATTCAGCGAGCACAACGCCCTCTACACGCACGAAGGTTGTACTGACAGCCCCACTGAGCTCGTTCGCCAACTCATCGTTTCGGTAGAATCCTTGTTCCTTTCCGGCGGATGTAGTGCGTCCGATCAAGCGATCAAGCGCGTCATAGTGGAAGCGAGTAGCCGTTTCGGTCGGCCAGGCGCTCTTGTCGCCCTTGTTTGAGACGGGTCCATTGGACCCAGGCTGACCTGCTTTATCTGATTCCGCCATGACGACTCTCCACATGAGTCCATTGGGACTGAAGAAAGTAAACACGCTTTTCTGACACGTCGAAACTGTCAGGGTTGACAGGTGACTGCCCATACAGTGCTTCACCTAAATGCAGCTCAAAAAAAACCCCGCCAGAGGCGGGGTCGAAAAAGGAGCTTTAACGGATGAAGAAAGAGCTCTATATCAAGTCAGCGCGTTTCAGAACACGTACTGGGCACGGACGACGAAACCGTCGCCATCATCATCGCCATTGACGTTGGTGACCTTGTCGGTCTTAGCCTTGATGTAAGCACCGGTGATTTTCACCGCTTCGTTGGCGTACCAGTTCACGCCCAGGTTGTGCACCTTGGCTTCGGCATCGCCGACGTCACGGGTGGCGCTGGCGGTGGTGATGTTGTCGTCTTCGACGGTCATGCTGTCGAAGCGGTAGAACACTTCCCAGGCACCGATGGACTTGTTCTGAGGCTTGATGGCGTCGAACTTGCCGACTTTATAGCCGCGGGACTCACCGGTGAGGGTGTAGGCGCCCTGGACATAGAAGCCGTGGCCCTTGATGTCTTCGAAGCCGTCGGCATCAGCCTTGGTCTTGCGAGTGATGTATTCACCCTGGATCGACGCTGGGCCCATGGCGAAAGCGGCTTCCAGACCGAACGCGGTGTCACGGTCGTAGGAACCGGCCGGCGAGTTGTTGGCGCCGCCCAGTACCGGACGGTTACCGTTAGGGCCGGCGTCGTTGCCGCCGAGGGTTTCAACGCCACGCATGCCCAGGCGGGAACGATAACGTGCATCGAACACCGTGTCCGACACGTCACGGGAGGCGACGTTCAGACCGAAGTGCAGCACGTTGCCAGCTTCGTGCATCGGAGCGAAGACGAAGCGACCGTTGACTTGCTTGACGCTGTCGCCGTCGGTGTCGTCGGTGTCCTTGCTGAACACACCGGCCGAAGCATAGAACGAATCGGCGAAGGTGCTGGAGGCCTGGATGCCCAGGCCGTTCTGGTGGCTGTTGGTCCAGTCGATCAGGTCGTAGGCGGCGTTACGCTCAGGTGCGGTGACCCACTTGGAGCTGGTGGCTTTTTCCAGGCCGAAGTCGGGGTCGAAGCGACCGACCTTGATCGACACCGGCTTGAAGCCGTTGTAGGCCAGGGACGCTTCGTCGAAGTAGCCATTATCGGAGTCGCCACTGTTGTGGGACATGTCGTAGTTGATGGTGTAGGCCCAATCCGTGTACAGCACGCCGGACAGTTCCAAGAACGCACGGCGGATGTAAGCGGCATCGGCCGACTTGCCGTTGTCGGTGTAGATGCCATCGAACTGGCTGTAGTCAGCCTGCAAACGACCGCCGAGCTTGAAGCTGAACTCTTTGTCCGTGGTAGCGACCTCGAGGCCGCCCTTGGTTTTGACCACGATATCGGCGCCATCGGTGGTGACGGTGCCGGCGAAAGCCTGGGCGGTTACTGCCATTGCCAGTGCGCTGGCGGCAACACCTGCGAAGTGCTTACGGATCATCGAAGAATTCCCCTGTTGGTAGTCTATGCGTTAGAAAACACGCGGAACTGGGCCCGCTGGTGTTGGGAGGGGATCTTGGCGACCGGTTGTGTCAGGCGAGTTGCTATCACATAAAGATTTTATGACAGCGGAACTTTTTACTTCGAATGGGAATATCCAGCGCAACGGCAAGCCCCCATGTGGGAGCGAGCTTGCTCGCGATAGCGGCATATCAGTGACAGATTTGTTGCCTGATGCGCCGCCATCGCGAGCAAGCTCGCTCCCACAAAGGGAGGGGGTGATGTGTCAGGTGTCAGCGGATGTTTTTGCGACGCTCGGCGGCGAGTTTCTCGGCGAGGTGATCCAGGTCGGGAATCGGTGGTTGCGGCAGTTTTTTGAGGGTCGCCTGCATCAGGCGCATCTGACGGATGAAACGTCGGCAATTGGGGCAGAACATCAAGTGATGACGCACCATCAGGCGTTCACGAAAGCTCAATTGTCCATCGAGATAATCGCTGGAGCGCGCCACTTGTTCCTTGCAGGTCAGCATTCGCCGGTTTCCTCGAAATGTTCAACAGTCGCGAAGACCTTCAGTCGGGCACGATGCAACAGCACACGTACATTGGAGAGCGAAATACCCAGCAGATTACAGATTTCGTCCAGCTCCAGATCCTGCTGTTCCCGCAGGGTCAACACGCTGCCTTGCAGTTCCGACAGGCTGAGCAACGTGTGCTCCAGGCAATCACGCAATTCACTCATCGTGAGCAGCGCTTCGGGCGTGTCCTGGTGCCAGGCGAACGGCGCCAGCAGCCAATGGCCGTCAGCGGCGAAACGGTCATCGCCGAGGGTGCCGTGGGGGGCCGGGAGGTCATCGAGCAGCACTTCCCGCCGATTCTGCTTGTAGCGGCCCTTGGCGGCGTTCGCCGTGATGGTCAACAGCCAGGTCTTGAGGCTGGAACGCCCCTGGAAACCACTGAGATTGCGCACCACGGACAGCCAGGCGTCCTGCACCACTTCGTCGACATGGCGACTGCCGACGATGGCATAGGCCACGGCACGCATCGGGCTCTGGTAGGTGCTGACCAGTTCCCTGTAGGCCTGCTGTTCACCGGCCAGGAGGCGTTGGAGCAGGAGGGTGTCGTCGGTGACCGTCATTCAACATCCCATTGCCTGGAAGGACTGATGATTTTTCTGTGGCGAGGGGATTTATCCCCGCTGGGTTGCGAAGCGACCCTGATATCTGCCATTGCGGTGCAGCAGGATGTATTCATTGCCTGCTTTGGGGCTGCTACGCAGCCCAGCGGGGATAAATCCCCTCGCCACAATACATCCCATTGCCAGTCATCAGTGCTTACGCAAAATCACGCTGCCAATCGAATACCCGGCACCGAAGGAACTGAGGACGGCGACCGAGCCGCTGGGCAGGTCATCCTGGTATTTGTGGAACGCGATCACCGAACCAGCCGAACTGGTGTTGGCGTAGCGGTCGAGGATCACGGGGGCTTCCGCTTCGGTGGCTTCGCGCCCCAGCAGTTTGCGCACGATCAGGTGGTTCATGCTCAAGTTGGCCTGGTGCAGCCAGAAGCGTTTCACGTCGCCAACGTTCAGTTGGTTTTCTTCCAGATGGGTACCGATCAGTTCGGCCACCATTGGGCAAACGTCGCGGAACACCTTGCGACCTTCCTGGACGAACAGTTTGTCGCGGCTGCCGATCCCCTCTTCCGCGGCGCGGTTGAGGAAACCGAAGTTGTTGCGGATGTTATTGGAGAACTTGGTGAGCAGCTTGGTGCTGACCACGTCGAACTGATACGGCGAGGTCGCCAGGTCCGCCCGCTCGATGATCACGGCAGTGGCCGCGTCGCCGAAGATGAAGTGGCTATCGCGGTCGCGGAAATTCAAGTGGCCGGTGCACACTTCCGGGTTGACCATCAGGATCGCCCGGGCCTGACCCAGTTGCACACTGTTGGCCGCGGCCTGGATACCGAAGGTCGCCGAGGAACAGGCCACGTTCATGTCGAAACCGAAACCTTCGATGCCCAGGGCTTCCTGGACTTCGATGGCGATGGCCGGGTAGGCACGCTGCAGGTTGGAACAGGCGACGATCACGCCGTCGATGTCGGCGACCGTGCGGCCGGCGCGCTCAAGGGCCTGTTTCGCAGCGCCGACGGCCATTTCGCAGAGCACCGACCACTCATCGTTGGAGCGCTCGGGCAGGCGTGGGGTCATGCGTTGCGGATCGAGAATGCCGTCCTTGTCCATGACAAAGCGGCTCTTGATGCCCGAGGCCTTTTCGATGAACGCGGCGCTCGATTCGGTCAATGCCTCGACTTCACCCCGCTCGATGGCATCGGCGTTGTCGGCGTTGAATTGCGCGACATAGGTATTGAAAGATTGCACCAGCTCTTCGTTGGAGATGCTGTTGGCCGGGGTGTAAAGGCCGGTGCCGCTGATGACGACGTTATGCATGGGTCGTGTCTCTGATCTGTTCAGGCAGAAAGTATTGGCACCGACGTACCAATACACAAAGGGACTTTTCCCATCCGGGGAAGCAGCCCTGGCATCGCTTTATTCCGGATCCGCCCGTGGCCTTGAAGCTCAAAACCACGGAACCGGCATTTATAGGCGCGAAGTTTGCCATAAACGCTGGGGTTTGGCCCATTCTCCCTTACTGACGAAATAAAACACCCTGTGGGAGCGAGCCTGCTCGCGATAGCAGTTTGTCAGTGACCGATGTGGTGGCTGATACTCTGCTATCGCGAGCAGGCTCGCTCCCACAGGGGGTCATGGTGTCATCTGGATTTGATCAACCCTCCACCAACCCCCACTGCTTGCCCAGGCGCTTGTCGGAAATCGGCACCTTGGTGCCCAGTTGCTGGGCGAACAGTGACACTCGGTATTCCTCCAGCCACCAACGGTACAACTCCAGTTGCGGGTCACGCTTGCCTTCCTGGGCGTGTTTGCTGGCGCGGGCCTGGTATTGGGCCCAGAGGTTCGACAGTTCGCCGCTCCAGACCCGGTCTTTCTGCACCTGGCTGCCCAGCTTCTCGAAGCGTTGCTCGATGGCCTTGAGGTAGCGCGGCAACTCCTTGAGCCACTGATGCGGGGTTTCCCGCACGAAGCCCGGGTACACCAGGTGACTGAGCTGCTGCTTGATGTCGTTCAGCGCCACGGCCTGGGCCAGGTCGATCTTGCCCTTGAAGCGTTTTTGCAGGCCATGCCAGAGCTTGAGGATGTCCAGGGTCAGCTTCGCCAGGCGTTCGGCGTGTTCGGTCCAGCCGCCGCGCTTGCGCTCGGCCAGGGCAGCCAGGGCGGCGCCGTCGCGGGGCAGGCTCGCTTCACCTTCGAGCACACAGCTGTCGAGGCTGGCGAGCAGGATGTCTTCCACCAGGCCGTCGATGCGGCCCAAGTCGCGGTACAGCAGGCCCAGCTCCGTCAGCCCCGGCAGCTTGCCACGCAGGAACTTGGCCGATTCGGCCAATTGCTGCATGAGCAAGCGCTGCAAGGCGCGGCGATGCTGGAATTCGGCTTCGGCCGGGGTCGGGAAGCGCCCTTCCTTGACCACGCCACCCTCTTCCACCAGTGCCGGATAGACCGTCATCGACAGCCCGGCGATCTTCTGCTGGGTTTTCTCGGCCACCGGTGCGAAGACCTTCGCCTCCACCGGTGCCTGGCTTTTTGCCGTTTGCGGCACGGCCAAGGCCGCCTGGCTGGCCTCGGCAAAGCGTGCCGTCAGCTCGGCCAGGTCGCGGCCCTCGCCGAGGAACTTGCCCTGGCCGTCGACGATTTCCAGGTTCATGCGCAGATGGCTTTCCACCTGCTGGGCCGCTTCGGCCCAGGCTTCATCGCTGACCCGCGCCCCGGTCATGCGCAGCAACTCACGGCCCAGGGACTGCGGCAACGAGCCTTCGGCGAAGGTGATACGTTGCAGCGCCGCTTTGACGAAGTCCGGTACCGGCACGAAGTTCTTGCGCAGGGCCTTGGGCAGGTTGCGCACCAGGGCGATGCACTTGGCCTCGATCATCCCCGGCACCAGCCATTCCAGGCGCTCCGGCGGCAGCATCGGCAACAACGGCGCCGGCACGCGCAAGGTCACGCCGTCGCGGGGGTGGTTGGGCTCGAAGTGGTAGCTCAGCGGCAACGTCAGGTCGCCGACACGCAAGGTGTCGGGGTACTGCGTGGCGGTGACCTCGCTGGCCTCGCGGGCCAACACGTCTTCCTCGCGCATGATCAGCAATTGCGGGTCTTTCTGGCTGTTGATCCGGTACCAGCTGTCGAACGTCGCGGTCTGGTGGATCTCGGCCGGCAAACGGGCATCGTAGAACGCGAACAGGGTTTCCTCGTCCGCCAGGATGTCGCGGCGACGGGCCTTGGCTTCCAGTTCGTCGAGTTGCTCCAGCAAGCGGGTATTGGCGCCCAGGCACTTGGCCTTGGACTGGATCTCGCCGCGCACCAGCGCCTCGCGGATGAACAGCTCACGGGACACCACCGGGTCCACCGGACCGTAGTGCACCGGCCGCCGGCCGACGACGATGAGCCCGAACAGGGTGATCTGCTCATAGGCCACCACTTGCCCGCGCTTCTTCTCCCAATGGGGTTCGAAGTGGTTTTTCTTGATCAGGTGTCCGGCCAGCGGCTCGATCCAGTCCGGCTCGATCTTGGCCACCATACGCGCGTACAACTTGGTGGTTTCCACCAACTCGGCGGTCATCAGCCACTGCGGCCGCTTCTTGCCCAGGCCCGACGAGGGGTGGACCCAGAACCGCCGCTGGCGAGCACCGAGGTAATCACCCTCTTCGGTTTTCTGGCCGATCTGACTGAGTAAGCCCGAGAGCACCGCTTTGTGCAGTTTCGGGTAATCCGCCGATTCTTTATTGAGGCTCAACTGCATGTCGCGGCAGATCAGGCTCAACTGGCGATGGGAGTCACGCCATTCGCGCAGGCGCAGGTAATTGAGGAAGTTCTTGCGGCACCAGTTGCGCAGCGGGCTGGCGGTCAAGGCCTGGCGCTGCTCTTCGAAACCGCGCCACAGGTTGACCAGCCCGGCGAAGTCCGAATCCGGGTCCTTCCACTGGGCGTGGGCCTGGTCGGCGGCCTGCTGACGCTCCGGCGGACGTTCGCGCGGGTCCTGGATCGACATGGCGCTGGCGACGATCAACACTTCCTGCAAGCTGCCCAGCTTCGCCGCTTCCAGCAGCATGCGGCCCATGCGCGGGTCCACCGGCAGGCGCGCCAACTGCCGACCGAGCGGGGTCAGCTGACTGTTGCGGTCTACCGCCGAGAGTTCTTGCAGCAGGTTGAAACCGTCGCTGATGGCCTTGCCGTCCGGCGGCTCGATGAACGGGAAATCGGTGATCTCGCCGAGGCGCAGGTGCAGCATCTGCAGGATCACCGCCGCCAGGTTGGTGCGCAGGATCTCGGGATCGGTGAACTCCGGCCGCCCAAGAAAATCTTCCTCGCTGTACAACCGCACGCAAATCCCCGGCTCGACCCGCCCGCAACGCCCCTTGCGCTGGTTGGCGCTGGCCTGGGAAATGGCTTCGATGGGTAGGCGCTGGACCTTGGCCCGGTAGCTGTAGCGGCTGATGCGCGCGGTACCGCTGTCGATCACGTAGCGAATGCCCGGCACCGTCAGCGAGGTTTCGGCGACGTTGGTCGCCAGCACCACGCGACGGCCCGGGTGGGACTGGAAGATCCGCTGCTGTTCGGCCGGCGACAACCGCGCATACAGCGGCAGGATCTCGGTGTGCTTGAGCTGGGCCTTGCGCAGCATCTCCGCCGCGTCGCGAATCTCCCGCTCGCCCGGCAGAAACACCAGCACATCCCCAGGACTGCGACGCTCGCTGCGCTCGTAGGCGGCGATTTCATCGAGGGTGGCGAGGATCGCCTGGTCGACGGTCAAGTCGTCCTCGACCCGGTTGCCCTCCTCGTCCTGCTCCAGGGTCAGCGGGCGATACCAGGTGTCCACCGGGAAGGTGCGGCCCGAGACTTCCACGATGGGCGCGTCATCGAAGTGCTTGGAGAAACGCTCCAGGTCGATGGTCGCCGAGGTGATGATCACCTTGAGGTCCGGGCGGCGCGGCAGCAGGGTCTTGAGGTAGCCCAGCAGAAAGTCGATGTTCAGGCTGCGTTCGTGGGCTTCGTCGACGATGATCGTGTCGTAGCGCTCGAGGTAGCGATCGTTCTGGGTCTCGGCCAGCAGGATGCCGTCGGTCATCAGCTTGATCAGGGTGTTGGCGTCGCTCTGGTCCTCGAAGCGCACCTGATAACCCACCAGCGCCCCCAACGGCGTGGCCAGTTCTTCGGCGACACGGCTCGCGACGCTGCGGGCGGCGATCCGGCGCGGTTGGGTGTGGCCGATCAAGCCGTGCTGGCCGCGACCGATTTCCAGGCAGATCTTCGGCAACTGCGTGGTTTTGCCCGACCCGGTCTCGCCGGCGATGATCAGCACCTGATGCTTGAGCAATGCCTGCTTGATTTCGTCGCGCTTGGCGGCGATCGGCAGATTGTCGTCATAGCGGATCACCGGCAGGCTCGCCTTGCGCGCCAGCACCTGGTCGCACGACGCCTGCATGCGCGTCACCCACTGGGCCAGCTTGGCCTCGTCGGGCTTCTTGCGCAGCTCGAGCAGTTGGCGCCGCAACCTGTGACGGTCGGCGAGCATGGCGTGGTCGAGGTTTTTCAGCAGCTTGTCGATAGCGGGGGCTTGGTCAGTCATCAGGTACGCAAGGGTCGTCGGTTTATGCAGGGGCGGATTGTCGCAGATTTGCGCGCGCGGCGCCGACACATGGCAGTCTGCCCCGCGGTTCCCTTGTGGGAGCGAGCCTGCTCGCGATGGCGGTGTGTCAGTCGACATTAATGCTGGCTGATCCACCGCCATCGCGAGCAGGCTCGCTCCCACAGGGTTTTGCGCAGAGTTAGGGGTTACTCACTGTCCAGGTCCTTGCGCCGATACGGGAACACATCGATCACCTTCCCCGCCCGGATCGCCTCTTGCAGGCTTTTCCAGTAGTCGGCGTTGTACAGCTCGCCATGCAACTGGTCGAACAGCTTGCGCTGCCCGGCGTCGGCGAACAGGAACGGAGGGAATTCTTCGGGGAACACGTCCAGCGGCCCGATGGAATACCAGGGCTCGGAGGCCATTTCATCTTCCGGGGTGCGGGGCTCGGGGATGTGGCGGAAATTGGCTTCGGTGAGAAAGCAGATTTCATCGTAGTCGTAGAACACCACCCGACCGTGGCGGGTCACGCCGAAGTTCTTGAGCAGCATGTCGCCGGGGAAGATATTGGCCGCCGCCAGTTGCTTGATCGCCAGACCGTAGTCTTCCAGCGCCTCGCGCACCTGGTCCGGGTTGGCGTTTTCCAGGTAGAGGTTCAGGGGCGTCATCCGGCGTTCGGTCCAGCAGTGCCGGATCAGCACCGTCTCGCCTTCCACCGACACCGTGGACGGCGCCACTTCCAACAGTTCCTCCAGGCAGGCCGGCTCGAATTTGCTCAGGGGAAAGCGGAAATCGGCGAACTCCTGGGTATCGGCCATGCGCCCGACCCGGTCGACGCTTTTCACCAGTCGGTACTTCTCGATCACCGTGGCCCGGTCGACGTTTTTCGACGGCGAGAAGCGGTCCTTGATGATCTTGAACACCGTGTTGAAGCCCGGCAGGGTGAACACGCTCATGACCATCCCGCGCACGCCGGGGGCCATGATGAACTGGTCGTCGGTGTTCGCCAGGTGGTTGATCAGCGCCCGGTAGAACTCGGACTTGCCATGCTTGTAGAAGCCGATGGAGGTGTACAACTCGGCGATGTGCTTGCCCGGCAGGATGCGCTTGAGAAAGCCGATGAATTCCGCCGGCACCGGCACGTCCACCATGAAGTACGAGCGGGTGAACGAGAAGATGATCGACACCTGCGCCTCGTCGGTGATCAGCGCATCGATCTGGATACCCCGGCCCTCGCGGTGCAGCAGCGGGATCACCAGCGGCCATTGGTCGTCGCGGGTGAAGATCCGGCCCACCAGGTAGGCGCCCTTGTTACGGTAGAGCACCGAGGAAAACAACTCCACCGTCAGTTCCGGGTCCTTGCAGACCCAGTCCGGCAGGTTCTCGCGCAACTGCGCTTCGAGGCGTTGCAGGTCGCCTGGCAGGTCGCCGTAGTCCTCGCTGAACCGGTAGTCGGCGAACACGCTCGCCAGCATCCGGTCCAACTGCCCCTGGGGCTTGTAGGTGCGGGTCTGGGCGGCACGGGCCCGGCGCAGGCTGGGGCGGGTGGTGTGGATGAACATGGTGCCGTCGCTGATCAGATCGTGGCTGAACAGCCCGCAGAAGATCGAGTTGTACCAGGTTTCCGACAGTTCATCGTCGAAGCGCAGGTCGATCAGGCTGATGTAGGCGCTTTTGACCAGCGGCCAGCAGCCCACATCCATCAGCGTTTCGTCATCGAAGGCCTTGTGCAGCCTGGCGACGGTTTCGAAGACTTTTTCTTCATACAAATTGATCCGCGCCGCCGACGCCGCTTGGGCCTCCAGCCACAGGGCCTGCTCGAACCGGGCGCGAGCGCCGTCGGTGATCTGCCGGAAATGCTCACGGTAATCGTCGAAGCCGTCGAGGATCGAACGGGCGATTTCGAGAGCGGGCCATGGCTGCGGCATAGGGTAAACCTCGGCGGGTCATGCTTGTTATTGGCGACTGAGCTTAGAGGCCAATCACGCGCCAACGCAACCATTGCCATCGCTATGCAGGGCGGCGACACTTGCCACCCCATCAAGGAAGGAGTGGCTCGTGAACCTCGTCGATATCCTGCGTTTACTGTCATTGGCCGCCATCTGGGGGGCCAGCTTCCTGTTCATGCGCATCATCGCCCCCGTCATTGGCACCCTCCCCACTGCATTCTTTCGTGTGTCCATCGCCTTCGTCGGGCTGCTGGCGATCCTGGCCCTGATGCGCGTCGACTGGAATTTTCGCGGCAAGCTCAAAGTCGTGATGGTGCTGGGCCTGATCAACTCGGGCATTCCGGCTACCTTTTATTCGCTGGCGGCCCAGGTGCTCCCGGCCGGTTATTCGGCGATTTTCAATGCCACCACGCCATTGATGGGGGTGTTGATCGGCGGCTTGTTCTTCAGCGAACAATTGACCCTGGCCAAGGTCAGCGGCGTCTTCCTGGGGCTGCTCGGCGTTGGCATCCTGACCCGCGCCGGCCCGGTGGCCTTCGACCTGCAACTGTTGATGGGCGCCCTCGCCTGCCTGCTGGCCACGACCTGCTACGGCTTTGCCGGTTTCCTCACCCGACGCTGGCTCGATCACCAAGGAGGCCTGGACAGCCGCCTCTCGGCCCTGGGCAGCATGTTCGGTGCCACGGTGTTCTTGCTGCCGCTGTTTGGTTACAGCGTCATCAGCCAGCCGCCGGCCAGCTGGGGTGGCTGGAGCGTCTGGTTGTCACTGCTGGGCCTGGGCCTGGTGTGCACGGCCCTGGCGTATATTCTTTACTTCCGCTTGCTCAGTTCCATCGGCCCGGTCAAATCCATGACCGTGACGTTCCTGATCCCGCCGTTCGGCGTGTTGTGGGGGGCGTTGCTGCTGGATGAGCCGTTGGGGATGGCGCATTTGTATGGCGGGGTGTTGATTGCGGCGGCGTTGTGGCTGGTGTTGAAACCTGGGGTGGTGAAACCGGCTGAAGCGCCTGCCCGGTAGTTCATCGGTGTGGCTGAATAGGCCATCGCGAGCAAGCTCGCTCCCACAGAGGGCTGCGCATAACCCTGTGGGAGCGAGCTCGCTCGCGATGGCGGTGGTACAACCAGCGAACAGCTAAAGGCTAGCGGCTCTTACGAAACACAAACACCAACCCCACGATGATCAGCGCCATGCCCAGCAAGCTCAACAACGCCAGCCGGTTGCCGAACACCAGGTAGTCCATGATCGCCGTCACCGCCGGCATCAGGTAGAACAGGCTGGTGACATTGACCAGGTTGCCACGGGCAATCAAACGGTACAGCAGCAACGTCGCCAGCACCGACACCACCAGCCCCATCCACAACACCGGCACGAAGAACCCCGTGCTGTATTCGAAGTGAAACGGCTGGAACGGCACGAACGCCGCGCACAACACCAACCCGGCCAGGTACTGCACCGGCAGCGTGCCCAGTGGGTTGTCGGTGATGCGCTTCTGCATGATGGAACCGGCCGTCATGCTCACCAGTGCCAGCAACCCGCACACCATCCCTGTCAGGGACATGCCGGCCAGGCCGATGCCCTGGTACACCACCATGACCAACCCGACCAAGCCCAGCACCAGGCCGAACATCCGCGACCAGGAACGCTGACGTTCCATGAGCACCACGGTCAGGATCGGTTGCACGCCCATCAGGGTGGCCATGACCCCGGGCGTGACACTCATTTGCAGCGCCAGCAGATAAAAAATCTGATAGGCGCCCAGCAGCACCAGCCCGGTGGTCACCGCGTACAGCATCGGCTTGCCGGTCTTGGGCAGCTTGAACTTGAGCACGGGGATCAACAGCACCAACGCGAACAGCGCGATGGCAAAACGGATCAGCAAAAAGGCGAAGGGGGAAGCGTGGGCCAGGCCCAGCTTGGAAAAAATCGCCCCGCTGCTCCACAGCAAAACGAACAGGCTCGTGGAAGCCGCCGCCAATAAGGCGTTTTTGGAAAGGGAAAACATGGATACCACCTGTAGTCAGGCAAAAAGCCAACTCAGCCGAAGCTGAAGTCCAGTAGTTTTTTTCAGGCGGGCACAGGGGATGGCAACCGTTGCCGATCAGCCCTGAATGCCAACACCCGGCGGTGATACGACGGCGTACACCGATGAGCTACTGACAGGTGGGGGGTATTGACCGATCTGCACAGGCTGCTGATTCCCACACGGCACGACGCCAGCGTTGAACGCTGGAACCACGACCGCGATGACAGGGGATGCAGGCATGAGCCGATCTCTTGAAGGGTGGGTTCGAAAACCCGAAGAGCGCTGACTATAACCAGCACTCGATGGACTACGCAATATTTAAACGAACAACCAATAGCCAAGCGCCGTCAGCACCGCCACCGCCAACACCGGCCGCATCACCCGGTAGGCCTTGGGATGCTTGCGTTTGAACTGTTTGACCCGGCCGCTGATGCCGTCACTGAACGTCTTGCTCCAGGCATAGGCCCGGTTGATGCCGCCGACGTGTTCATCCTCCAGGTTCTGCGGCGCGGTGGCGCGGCCGAGAAACGCACTGATGCTGCGGTTGAGGCGGGTCATCAGCCGGCTTTTCAGGGGCCGCTCGACATCGCAGAACAGGATTACACGGGTCTGTGGGGTTTCGTTCTTGACCCAGTGCACATAGGTTTCATCGAACATGACGTCTTCGCCGTCGCGCCAGGCGTAGATCTGACCGTCGACGAAGATCCGGCAGTCATCGGAATTGGGCGTGGACAGCCCCAGGTGATAACGCAACGAACCGGCGAAGGGGTCTCGATGGGGATTCAGATGGCTGCCACCGGGCAACAGGGCAAACATCGCACCCCGGACGTTGGGAATCCGGCTGACCAGCTCGACCGTCCTAGGGCAGAGCAACTCGGCCGACGGCAGCGGTTTGTCGTACCACTTGAGGTAGAAACGCTTCCACCCCTTCTTGAAGAACGAGCCGAAACCGGCGTCGTTATTCTTCTCGGCGGCACGAATGTAACCCTCGTCGAACAAATGCATGGCCTCGTCGCGAATGACTTGCCAGTTGTCCTTGAGCACATCCAGCTCGGGGAATCTGCTGCGATCCAGGTAAGGTTTCGAAGGCACGCCGGAGAACAGGTACATCAAGGCGTTATAGGGGGCGAACAGCGCCGAGTGATTGACGAACTGGCGCAATACCGGCAAGCGTGCCTTGCCACGCAAATGCACATAAAGCGTACTGCCCAGAAACAGCAGCAACACCGAGGCCTTGGCGACAAACGAAACGGTCATTTCATAACTCCTTGTCCAAAACAACTACGCAACGCCATCAGCCCGACGCAGCGGCCGGCCATGTTACAGATCGTGGCCAGGCCAGGGAACCGCCCGGCACGACATTCACTGTTGAGGATTACGCAACAATGTCCTTCTTAACATGCACGGCCTGAACCTTGGCTGACGCTGATCAACTTCCTGCTCACCACAACAAGGTCCCTCCACCCTCGAAGTCCATTCACCGTTACTGCTGAGTCTCTTGCTCGGTAAACAGATCACTGAACAACATGCTCGACAAGTACCGCTCGCCCGAATCCGGCAGGATCACGACGATGGTCTTGCCCTGCATTTCCGGTTTTTCCGCCAGGCGCACAGCCACGGCCATCGCCGCCCCACAGGAAATCCCGCAGAGGATGCCCTCCTCCTGCATCAAGCGCAGGGCCATGGCCTTGGACTCCTCGTCAGTGACCCGTTCGACCAGGTCGACGATCGACAGGTCGAGGTTCTTCGGCACGAACCCGGCACCGATTCCCTGGATCTTGTGGGGGCTGGGCTTGATCTCATGGCCCGCCATCGCCTGGGTAATCACTGGCGAAACCTCGGGCTCGACCGCCACCGACAAGATCGGTTTGCCACAGGTGTTCTTGATATACCGCGAAACCCCGGTAATGGTTCCGCCGGTGCCCACGCCCGCCACCAGCACATCCACTGCGCCGTCGGTGTCGTTCCAGATTTCCGGGCCGGTGGTTTTTTCGTGGATCGCCGGGTTCGCCGGGTTATCGAACTGCTGCGGCATGAAGTATTTGGAAGGGTCGCTGGCCAGGATCTCGGCGGCCTTCTCGATGGCCCCCTTCATGCCCTTCGCCGGTTCGGTGAGCACCAGCTCCGCCCCCAGGGCCTTGAGTACCTTGCGGCGCTCGATGCTCATGGAGGCCGGCATGGTCAGCATCAGTTTGTAGCCACGGGCGGCGGCCACGAACGCCAGGCCGATCCCGGTGTTGCCCGAGGTCGGTTCGACGATGGTCATGCCCGGTTTGAGTTTGCCCGAGCTTTCAGCGTCCCAGATCATGTTCGCGCCGATCCGGCACTTGACCGAATACCCTGGGTTGCGCCCCTCGATCTTGGCCAGGATGGTCACACCGCGCGGGGCAATGCGGTTGATCTGCACCAGTGGCGTATTGCCGATGGAATGGGCGTTGTCAGCGAATATACGACTCATGGCTGGGTCCTTGATGCGGCGAGAATTTAAGCCTTTAAAGGTATGCCTGTTGCCCACGGGCGTCCAGTTGCACCGAACGTTCCCGTTGTTGCGACAGTCAATGGCATTAGAAGGCGCTCCCCCAACAAACGCTGGAGACTGACTGACATGAAGCGTCGATATCGCTGGCCACTGTGGGTGTTCGCCACCCTCGTCGCGGTGCTGGTGGCCCTGCATTTCGCCCTGCCTTACCTGGTACGCGACTACCTGAACGATAAACTGGCCAATATGGGCGATTATCGCGGCCGGATCACCGACGTGGACCTGGCCCTGTGGCGCGGTGCCTACCGGATCAACGGCCTGGAAATCGTCAAGGTCGACGGCAAGGTCCCGGTGCCGTTCGTCACCGCACCGCTGGTGGACCTGTCGGTGAGCTGGCACTCGCTGTGGTACGACCACGCGGTGGTGGCCGAGGTGGAATTCGCCCGCCCCGAGGTGAACTTCGTCGACGGCGGAGCCAACCGGCAGAACTCCCAGACCGGCCGGGGCACCAATTGGCGCGAGCAACTGGGCAAACTGCTGCCCATCACCTTCAACGAAGTGCGTATCAGGGATGGCAAGGTCACCTTTCGCAATTTCAACTCCAAGCCACCGGTCAACCTGCAGGCCACCGACGTCAACGCCAGCTTCTACAACCTGACCAACGTGGTCGACACCCAAGGCAAGCGCGACGCCCGCTTCGAGGGTAAAGCCCTGGTAGCCGAACATGCGCCCCTGGAAATGCAAGCCACCTTCGACCCCTTGAGCAATTTCGAAGATTTCGATTTCCGCCTGCGGGCCACGAACATCGAACTCAAGCGCCTGAACGACTTCGCCGCCGCCTATGGCAAGTTCGATTTCAATGCCGGCCACGGCGACCTGGTGGTCGAGGCCGAAGCCGACAACGCCCGACTCAGCGGCTACATCAAGCCACTGCTGCGTGATGTCGACGTGTTCGATTGGCAGCAGGACGTGGAAAACAAGAACAAGAACATCTTCCGCTCGGTCTGGGAAGCGCTGGTCGGCACGGGTGAGACAGCCCTCAAGAACCAGCGCAAGAACCAGTTCGCCACCCGGGTGGAACTCAGCGGCAATGTCCACCAGCAGAATATCAGCGCCTTCGAAGCTTTCCTGCAGATCCTGCGCAACGGTTTCGTCCAGGCCTTCAACGCCCGTTATGAACAGCCACCGCCTTCGACCGACTAGGCCCGTGGCGAGGGGATTTATCCCCTCGCCACGGGAGTGGGTAGTCCCCATCGAAATACGCCAAGACTGAGTCAACATGTGACGCCCCATTCAGAGACTGAATACAGCGTCTGCGTTCACAGTCGGCGGGGCCTCGCGTTATAGTCGGGCACGATATCTATTTCGTGCGCCCCGCCTCGCCAGGCCGGCGACACCGTTCGAGGAATTGCAGATGAAGTTCGAAGGCACCAGCGCCTATGTGGCCACCGATGACCTGAAACTGGCCGTGAACGCCGCCATTACCCTGGAGCGGCCGTTGCTGGTCAAGGGCGAACCGGGCACCGGCAAGACCATGCTGGCCGAGCAACTGGCCGAGTCCTTCGGCGCGCGCCTGATCACCTGGCACATCAAGTCCACCACCAAGGCTCACCAGGGCCTATACGAGTACGACGCGGTCAGCCGCCTGCGGGACTCGCAACTGGGCGTGGACAAGGTCCACGACGTGCGCAACTACCTGAAGAAGGGCAAGCTCTGGGAAGCGTTCGAGTCCGAAGAGCGGGTGATCCTGCTGATCGACGAAATCGACAAGGCCGATATCGAGTTCCCCAACGACCTGTTGCAGGAACTCGACAAGATGGAGTTCTACGTCTACGAGACCGATGAAACCATCAAGGCCAAGCAGCGCCCGATCATCATCATTACCTCCAACAACGAAAAGGAACTGCCGGACGCCTTCCTGCGCCGCTGCTTCTTCCACTACATCGCCTTCCCGGACCGCGTCACCCTGCAGAAAATCGTCGATGTGCATTACCCGGACATCAAGAAGGACCTGGTCAGCGAAGCGCTGGACGTGTTCTTCGACGTGCGCAAGGTGCCGGGCCTGAAGAAAAAGCCCTCCACTTCCGAACTGGTGGACTGGCTCAAGCTGCTGATGGCCGACAACATTGGCGAAGCGGTGCTGCGCGAGCGTGATCCGACCAAGGCCATCCCGCCGCTGGCCGGCGCCCTGGTCAAGAACGAGCAGGACGTGCAACTGCTCGAGCGCCTGGCGTTCATGAGCCGTCGCGGCACCCGCTGATCCTCTTCGTCCAACAAGAGCGAGGGCGATTGCCATGCTGCTTAATCTGTTCAACGAGATGCGTGCCGCCAAGGTGCCCGTGTCGGTGCGTGAACTGCTGGATCTGATCAACGCGCTGAAACAGCGGGTGATCTTCGCCGACATGGACGAGTTCTATTACCTGTCCCGGGCGATTCTGGTAAAGGACGAACGGCATTTCGACAAGTTCGACCGGGCGTTCGCTGCGTACTTCAACGGCCTGGAGAAACTCGACGACCACCTCCAGGCGTTGATTCCCGAGGACTGGCTGCGCAAGGAATTCGAGCGCTCGCTGACCGATGAGGAACGGGCACAGATCCAGTCCCTGGGCGGCCTGGACAAGCTGATCGAAGAGTTCAAGAAACGCCTGGAAGAACAGAAGGAACGCCATGCCGGTGGCAACAAGTGGATCGGCACCGGCGGCACCAGCCCGTTCGGCTCCGGCGGCTTCAATCCCGAGGGCATTCGGGTCGGCGACGCCGGCAAGCGCCAGGGCAAGGCCGTGAAGGTCTGGGACCAACGCGAGTACAAGAACCTGGACGACCAGGTGGAGCTGGGCACCCGTAACATCAAGATCGCCCTGCGCCGGCTGCGCAAGTTCGCCCGCCAGGGCGCGGCCGAAGAGTTGGACATCGACGGCACCATCGACCACACCGCCCGGGACGCCGGCCTCTTGAACATCCAGATGCGCCCGGAGCGACGCAACACCGTCAAGTTGCTCCTGCTGTTCGACATCGGCGGTTCGATGGATGCCCACGTGAAGATCTGCGAAGAACTGTTCTCGGCCTGCAAGACCGAGTTCAAGCACCTGGAGTACTTCTACTTCCACAACTTCGTCTACGAATCGGTGTGGAAGAACAACCTGCGCCGCACTTCCGAGCGCACCTCGACCCAGGATTTGCTGCACAAGTACGGTGCCGACTACAAAGTGATCTTCATCGGCGACGCCGCCATGGCCCCCTATGAAATCACCCAGGCCGGCGGCAGCGTCGAACACTGGAACGAAGAAGCCGGTTATGTGTGGATGCAGCGCTTCATGGAGAAGTACAAGAAGCTCATCTGGATCAATCCGTACCCCAAGGACACCTGGGGTTACACCGCCTCGACCAACATCGTGCGCGAGTTGGTGGAAGACCGGATGTATCCGCTGACCTTGCGGGGGTTGGAGGAAGGGATGCGGTTTCTTTCCAAGTGATCTTTGGCGCCCTTTTAGGGCCTCATCGCGAACAAGCTCGCTCCCACACTGGATCTTCGTCACACTGAAGACCCCCTGTGGGAGCGAGCTTGCTCGCGATGCTTTTAGCGGTCGAGAAAACTACGCAAACACTCCACCTGCTGCCGATGCGCAACCTCCTGCACCACCGGCCGCAACCGCACCTGTGCCCCCGGCAGGCATTGCGCCAGCCGGGCCAGGGCCAACGGTGTCAGGGCGCCCAAGCGTGGATAACCGCCGATGGTTTGCCTGTCGTTGAGCAGCACGATCGGCTGGCCGTCCGGCGGCACCTGCACAGCGCCCAGGGGGATACCTTCGGAAATCATCGCCGCCCCCTGATACTCCAGCGCCGTGCCCAGCAACCGCATGCCCATGCGGTCGGCGCGACTGTCCAGCGTCCACGGGGTGTTGAACGCGTCGAACAGGCTCTGCCCGCTGAACGCGCCATTCTGCGCCCCCAGGATCAGGTCCAGCGGCTGCGCCTGCTGGAAATCCGGAATCCGCGTGTGCGGCATGGGCCGAGGCGTCGCCGTGCCCGAATAGCTCAAGTGCGCGCCGCGACTCAGCGCCCGCCCCCGTCCATCCAGCCCACCGAGTTCCTCGCGCACCACCGTCGCCCGGCTGCCCAGCACCGCAGGCGCATTGAAACCGCCAGGGGCCGCCAGATAAGCCCGGGCACCGAGCACCGGCTGGGTGAGCGCCAGCACCTGGCCCTTGCGCAGGCTGAAGAAGCGCCACGATGCCACGCCCTGGCCGTCTATTCGCGCGCCCAGGTCCGCCCCGGCCAGCGCCAGCACGCAATCCTCTTCGGCCACCACGGTAAAGCCGCCGAGGGTAATCTCCACTACCGCCGCGTCCAGGCCATTGCCGAGCATCCAATTGGCCCAGGCCATCGACAGCCAGTCCGCCGCCCCGCCCTGGGTCACGCCCAGGTGCCTCACGCCGAAACGGCCGGCGTCCTGCAACAGGCACAGCGGTGTGCTGGCCTCAATCAACAACCGGCTCATGCCTGGGTCTCCAACGCTGTGTCGTCGCCACCCAGCGCGATGAATTCGGCACGGTCCACGGGGGCAAAACGCACCGTGTCCCCCGGCTGCATCAGGCTGTAGCCGTCGCGCTCACGATCAAACAATCTGGCCGGGGTGCGACCGATCAGGTTCCAGCCACCGGGCGACACCACCGGATACGCCGCGGTCTGGCGTTCGGCGATGCCGACACTGCCCGCGGCCACGCGCTTGCGCGGCGTGTCGAGGCGCGGTGCAGCCAATGCTTCGTCCACCAGCCCCATGAAGGCGAAGCCGGGCGCGAAGCCCAGCGCAAACACCTGGTACTCGCGTTCGCTGTGGCGACGGATCACCTGGGCGACCGTCAAGCCGCCGCGGCTCGCCAGCAGCGCCAGTTCCGGCCCGACACTAAGGTCGTACCACACCGGCAGCACGTGACATTGGCCGGCGGTCCGGGCATCCGGGGAGAGGTCATGCAGCGCCTCGCCGATCAATGCGCGGGCCTGGGCCGGGTCCAGGGCGAGCAAGTCGTAGTGCACCATCAAGGTGGTGTAGGACGGCACCAGATCGATCAGATGTTCGGCAAACACCGCACGCAGGCGCTCGCTGGCGGCGAGCATCCAGGGCATGTTGGCCTCGGCGATCTCGTCGAACAGGCGCACCATCAGGCAGTCCACCGCCACCACTTCCAAGCGTGGTTTCATGGCGCACGCTGCCGGTCCAGGGCTTCGCGGATGCGTTGCACGGCCGCCACGGAGCTGGCGTTGTCACCGTGCACGCACAAGGTATTGGCCTTCAGGTGCAAGGCGCTGCCATCACTGGCGGTCAACGCATCGCCGCGGGCAATGGTCAGGGCCTGCCCGATAATGACCTCGGGATCGTGGTGCACCGCGCCCGGCGCTTGCCGCGAAACCAGGCGGCCGGCACTGTCGTAGGCACGATCGGCAAAGGCTTCGAACCACAGGGTCAGGCCGTACTCGTCGCCCAAGGCCTGGGCGGCGCTGTTGTCCCGGGTCGCCAGGAGCATCAGCGGCAGTTGCCGATCATAGGCCGCGACAGCCTGGATCACCGCGCGCAGCTGCGCCGGGTTGGCCATCATGTCGTTGTACATCGCGCCGTGGGGTTTGACGTAGCTGACCTGCCCGCCCTGGGCCCGGCAGATGCCGTCGAGGGCGCCGATCTGGTAATGCAGCAAGTCCTGCAATTCCTGGGCGCCATAGGCCATGGAACGGCGGCCGAAGCCCGCCAGGTCTTGATAGGCCGGGTGCGCGCCGATCCGCACGCCGTGGCTCAGGGCCAGGCTGACGGTCTTGCGCATGATGCTCGGGTCGCCAGCGTGGAAACCGCAGGCGATGTTGGCGCAATCGATGAAGGGCATCACCTCGGCGTCCAGACCCATGGTCCAGTTGCCGAAGCTTTCGCCAATGTCGCAGTTCAATAGCAGGCGGTTCACGGTGAACGCTCCTGTAGGTTCTTTCTTTTATTTAGCTGTGGGGCACGTACCCCACAGGTTATCAGTTACTCGGCTTCCAACTGCTTGCCTTGGGTTTCCGGCAGGCTCAGGGCCGCCAGGATCACCACGCCATAGGACACCGCTGCGAACGCCCCGATACCCACGCTCAGCGGCACCTTCTGGCTCAGAATACCGATCAACAGCGGGAACAATGCCGCCACCGCCCGGCCAATGTTGTAGCAGAAGCCTTGGCCCGAACCACGAATGCGCGTAGGAAACAGTTCGGTGAGGAACGAGCCCATGCCGCTGAACATGCCCGACGCGAAGAACCCCAAGGGGAAGCCCAGCCAGAGCATCACGTTATTGCTCACCGGCACCTGGGTGTACAGCAGGACGATGGTGAAGGAGCCGACGGCGTACAGGACGAAGTTCTTTTTGCGCCCCAGGATGTCACTCAAATAGGCACTGATGACGTAACCCACGTAGGAACCGACGATCACCATCGCCAGGTAGCCGCCGGTGCTCAATACACTCAGGCCGCGCTCATTTTTCAGGAATGTCGGCAGCCAGGACGTGATGGCGTAGTAACCGCCCAGGGCACCGGTGGTCAGCAGCGAGGCGCGTAGGGTGGTGAAGAGAATGCCGGGGGCAAAAATCTCGTAGAACTTCGCTGGGTTTTCCGGCGTCAGCCGGGCCTTGGTCTGGTTATAGACGTCTGGATCCTTGACCAGTCGGCGGACGAAAATCACGAACACCGCCGGCACGATGCCGAGGATGAACAGGGCGCGCCAGGCGTCTTCCGGCGGCAGCACCGAGAACAGCAGCGCATACAGGATCGCCGTCAGGCCCCAGCCCAGCGCCCAGCCCGACTGCACCATGCCCACGGCCTTGCCGCGGTCCTTGGCACGGATCACCTCGCCCATCAACACCGCACCGGCGGTCCACTCGCCACCAAAGCCGAAGCCCATCAAAGTGCGAGCGATCAACAGTTGTTCGTAGTTCTGGGCAAAGCCGCACAGGAAGGTGAAGAAGGCAAACCACAGCACTGTCAGTTGCAGGGTGCGCACCCGACCGATCCGGTCGGAGAGAATGCCCGCCAGCCAGCCGCCAATGGCCGAAGCGATCAAGGTGCTGGTGTGGATCAGGCCTGCCTGGCCGGTGGTGATGCCCCACATCGCGATCAGGGTCGGCACCACGAAACTGAGCATCTGGGTGTCCATGCCGTCCAGGGCGTAACCGATCTTGCAGCTCCAGAAAGTGCGACGTTCCTGCTGGTTGATGTTGCGATACCAATCGAACGGGCCAGAACGGGCCTGGGGTTGGGGGACGCCGAGCGTGTCGGGTGCACTCATGGGGGTTCTCCACGGTTTTATTGTTGTGAGTCTCGACGACGCTGACGTGGAGACCGTTGCCCCGATTCTTGAGCGCGTGGCCGATCCCGTCCAACGAATAAAACCCTGGCTGGGTCATAAGAAAAACTTGATTGGGTTAGACGCCGGGCCTGGCTGAACACCGTTGTGGCGAGGGGATTCATCCCCGTTGGGCTGCGAAGCAGCCCCCCAATGCAGCAATAGAAATGATCCGCCTGACACATGTGGTGGCCTTGTAAGGGGCCGCTTCGCGCCCCAGCGGGGATAAATCCCCTCGCCACAGAAGCCGGCGGCGGTTTTACAACCCCCGCAGATCCCGCTCTTCAATCGGCCGCCCCTGACGCAGGCGCTTGCCACCCAGCACCACCCAGTCGATCAGGCGGAACAGGCACTCCAGGCCGAACGACAGCAACATCGCGCCGCTGATGCCCCAGACCATGGCCTCGGGGGTCAGCAGGATCTGGTAGCTGTAGCCGTTCCAGGTTTCCTTGCGAATGTCCGGATCGGCGGCCAGCGCCACTTGCAGCAGGCGGATGTACCACGGCCCTTGCATGGCCTGGAATTGCTTGTCCAGGGCCTGTTGGCGCACGAGCAAGGTGTTCAGGCTGTCGGCATCGCTGCGAAAGATCGGGTCCTCGCTGGCGCGGTAATGGGCCACCAGGGCCTGCATGTCGCCCTTGAAGAACTGGTTGGCGGTGCCCTGGAAACCTTGCAGGCCGGTCTGCGCCTCGATCAGGTGAGCCTCGACCCGCTTGGCGTAATCATTGATGAAGCCCGGCACCTGGACCCCAACCAACAGGCCCACCGCGAACAACACCAGCCGTAGATAACTGAGCAACATAGCGTGACGTCCTTATTCGGTCCGGCCATGGCTGACGCATTCGCCGCGTCGCCACAGGCTCCATTGGCCCGGTTCGTAGCGGGTCCAGGTTTCGTTTTCGGTCAAGGGCTCGGTGGCGATCACCGTGACCACGTCGTTGGGCGTGGTTTCCGCCTGGAAATCGACAATCACATCCACGTCCTTGAGCCGCGCCGGGCCGAACGGCGCGCGACGGGTGATCTGGGCCAGTTTGGTCGAGCAGTAGCAGAACAGCCAGTCGCCATCGCTGAGCAGGCAGTTGAACACGCCTTTGCTGCGGTATTCGGTGCAGGCCTCGATCAACGACGGCAGCAGCTGTTCTACCTCCACCGGCTCCGGGAAGGCCTGGCGCACGCGGTTGAGCAAATCGCAGAAGGCCGCTTCGCTGTCGGTGTCGCCCACCGGGCGGTAGAAGCTCACGCCCGGTTGGAAATCGGCCAGCTGGCCGTTGTGGGCAAAACACCAGTTGCGGCCCCACAACTCGCGCACGAAGGGGTGGGTGTTGGACAGGCAGACTTTACCGACATTGGCCTGGCGAATATGCCCGATCACCACTTCGCTCTTGATCGGATAGCGCTGCACCAGGTTCGCCACCTCCGATTCGCTGCTGGCGGCCGGGTCCTGGAACAGGCGCAGGCCACGACCTTCATAGAAGGCGATGCCCCACCCGTCCCGGTGCGGCCCGGTCTTGCCACCGCGCTGCATCAGCCCGGTGAAGCTGAACACGATGTCGGTCGGCACATTGGCGCTCATGCCCAGTAACTCACACATGCTCGAACTCTCGCTTCAAGGGGCAGGCCTGCTTACAGGCGCGGTTCGATACGCGAACGCTGGGGGTTGCTCGGCACGGGCGGGCGACCGTAGCGGTCGTCACCGGCCACGCCGAACGGTGGTTCGTCCTCTGGCTCATCGGCCGCGGCGGCGGCTTTGGCGGCGGCCGCCCGTTCCTTGCGCGCGTTGGCGGCGCGCTCGATGGGGAAGCGGATCAGCACGACCACCAAATAGAGGCCGAAGGCGATCATGCCGTACATGAGCAGATCGGACGCCGCCCGCCAGACGTTGTTGCCAACCTTGAACAGGATGTCCAGGGCGACAATGGCCAAGGCCGGGGCGACTTTGTCCTTCACCGGGTCGACGATGGTGGGGCTGAACAGCAACACCGCCATCAGCAAGCGCAGCGGTTCGCGCAACCAGCGCCACATCCAGCGGGTCATGCGCATCCACACCAGCAGGCAGCCCAGGGCAGCGAAGGCGTAGAGGCCCCAGGCGATCAGATAGTCATTCTCGGTCATGGTGTCCATGGCAAGGCAGGCAAAGAGACGCTTATAGTAACGGCTTTTCGCGCGTCAGGCTGCCCCGGCGTCTGGCGAATGGCCTGTGTGGTGGCTTCTGTCCAGGCCGCGTGTCCCTTTTCGTACAACGTTCGAGAGCCTTTCATGTCCCTATCTGCCCACGTTTCCAACGCCCCGATTGCCCGCAGGGACGCCGGTGTTGACCCGTACGCCTGGCTGCAAGAGCGCGACACCGACGCCGTGCTCGACTACCTCAAGGCGGAAAACAGCTATCAGGAGGCGCAACTCGCCGATCAGGCCGAACTGCGTGAAACCCTGTTCCAGGAAATCAAGGGCCGGATCCTCGAGACCGACCTGTCACTGCCCTCGCCCTGGGGCCCATATCTGTATTACACCCGCACCACGGCCGGTGACGAGTACCCGCGCCACTACCGCTGCCCACGCCCGGCCGACGACAGCCTGAGCGTGGACGAAAGCCACGAACAACTGCTGCTGGACCCCAACGCGCTGGCCGGCGGCGAATTCTTTGCCCTGGGCGCCTTCAGCATCAGCCCCGACCACCAGCGCCTGGCCTACAGCCTGGATACCACGGGCGACGAGATCTACACCCTGTTCGTGAAGGAATTGTCCAACGACAAGGTCAGTGAACTGTCCTTCGACAATTGCGACGGCAGCATGACCTGGGCCAACGACAGCCTGACGCTGTTTTTTGGTGAGCTGGACGACACCCACCGCCCCCACAAACTCTGGCGCTATCGCCTGGACGGCACCGCCGCCGAAGAAGTGTTCCATGAGCCGGACGGGCGTTTCTTCCTGCATTGCTATCGTTCGAGCTCGGAAAAGCAACTGATCCTGTCCCTGGGCAGCAAGACCACCAGCGAAGTCTGGGTACTGGACGCCGCGCAACCGCAACAGCCCTTCACCTGCCTGGCGCCACGCCTGGAAAACCACGAATACGACGTCGACCACGGCCTGCTCGATGGCCAATGGACCTGGTTGATCCGCAGCAATCGCGACGGGATCAACTTCGCCCTGTACCAGGCCGCCGACACCGGCGTGGCGCCGACCGAGGCCGACTGGCAGAACCTGATCCCCCACAGCGATACGGTGATGATCGACGGCCTGAGCCTGAACGCCGGGGCCATGACCTTGAGCCTGCGTGAGGGCGGCCTGCCGATCATCGAGGTGCATCCCCAGGACTTGCCGGCGTATCGGGTGCAGTTGCCGGACGCGGCCTACAGCCTGCATGTGCAGAACAGCCTGGAATTCGTCAGCGACCGCATCCGCCTGCGCTACGAGGCCCTGAACCGTCCGGCCCAGATCCGTCAATTGGACCTGGCCAGCGGCAAACAGGTTGTGCTCAAGCAAACCCCGGTACTGGGCCCGTTCGACGCCGATGCCTACGTCAGCCAACGGCTGTGGGCGACGGCGCCAGACGGCACACAAGTGCCCATCAGCCTGGTGGTCAAGCGCGAAGCCCTCGGCCGGCCGGTGCCGCTGTACCTGTACGGCTACGGCGCTTACGGCGAAAGCCTCGACCCGTGGTTTTCCCATGCGCGGCTGAGCCTGCTCGACCGTGGCGTGGCGTTTGCCATCGCCCATGTGCGGGGCGGCGGAGAGCTGGGGGAAGCCTGGTATCGCGCCGGCAAACAGGAACACAAGCACAACACGTTCGGCGATTTCATCGCCTGTGCCGAGCATTTGATCGCCAACGGCTTCACCACCGCCGAACAACTGGCGATCAGCGGCGGCAGCGCTGGTGGCCTGCTGATCGGCGCGGTGCTCAACCAACGCCCGGAGCTGTTCAAGGTCGCGATTGCCGAGGTGCCGTTCGTCGATGTGCTCAACACCATGCTCGACCCGGACCTGCCGCTGACCGTCACCGAATACGACGAATGGGGCAATCCTGAGGAACCGGACGTTTATGATCGGATCCGGGCCTACGCCCCGTACGAAAACGTACGCGCCCAGGCGTACCCGGCGCTGCTGGTGATCGCCGGTTACAACGACAGTCGCGTGCAGTACTGGGAAGCGGCCAAGTGGGTGGCGAAATTGCGCGCCACCAAGACCGATGACAACCCCCTGCTGCTCAAGACCGAACTGGGTGCCGGCCACGGCGGAATGAGCGGGCGCTACCAGGGATTGCGTGACGTAGCGCTCGAATATGCATTTGTCTTGAAGGTTTTGGGGTTGGGCTGAGGAACTCTGTGGGATGGCCGGGTCTTAGCTCCATGCGCTGGGCATCCCAGATCAAATAACAAGGGTTCCTCTTCAATCCAAACCCGTAGCAGACACAAGAAAAAGACCGTGCCAACATGTCAGAACCGACCTTACTGAACAAAGAAATCCGCGACTGGCTGATGGACTGCGGTCTGTTCGACCAGTTGCTGCCCGTCGACTTCGCCGCCGCGTCGGGCTACTTCAGCATCAGCGCCATCGCCGAGGGCGAAGCGATTTTCCACGAGGGCGATGCCGGCAGCTTCATGTGCATCATCCACACCGGCCAGGTGGCCGTGCAGAAAACCGGTCCCGACGGCCAACCCGTGACCATCGCCACGCTGCGCAGCGGTCGGGCCTTCGGTGAAATGGCCGTGCTCGACGGCGAACGGCGCTCGGCCAGTTGCATCGCCGCCAGTGATTGCCAGTTGCTGAATCTGGGCAAGGACTCCCTGGAAAAAATGCTCAACGACGCCCCCAAGATCGCCGCCAAGATCATCCGCGCCCTCGCCGTCTCCCTGTCCAAGCGCCTGCGCATGGCCGATGGACAGTTGTTGTCGCAGCAGGTCTGACAACAACACATAAACCCTGTGGGAGCGAGCTTGCTCGCGATGGCGGCGGATCAGCCAGCATTGAAGTCGACTGACACACCGCTATCGCGAGCAAGCTCGCTCCCACAGGTTATTGAGTCGTCTTGTCGATTTACCCCCCCGGCGACTTGGCCTTCACCGGCTTCGGCTCCATGCCCGGTATCGGCAGGTCCTTGGGCGGCTTGGGCATTTCAATAGGCGGCAGCAAGGGCGGCCCACCGCTTCCGGTGCCCACCTTGGGCACACCGTTGGGCGTGACCGGCGGATACGGCATGGGGGTGGCGGTGCCCGGCGAGCCCGGGATGCTGGGCGGGTTGACCGGAATCGTCGGTTGTTGAGCCTGGGCGCAACTTATTGAGAGCGCCGCCAGGGCAATGGCCGTTAGAATGATGCACTTCATCAATGGCTCCGTGGCTATTGTCTGCTTTAAGGCTAGTCGTTACCGCGCGGTTTGCCCTCCTACGAGATTTCCATGAAACGTTTCGTTCTGCTCGACACCACACCCATCCCTGATAACGGCGGTGCCCTGTGCCTGTTCGAGTACGGCGAAGACTTCGTCATCAAGATCCAGGGCGGCGACGGCGGGCAGTTGATGAACACCCGCATGCACGGTTCCGAAGACGCCCTGGCAGAGATTCCTTGCCGCAAGGTCGCCGGTCGTCCTGGCTCGCGCGTGCTGATCGGCGGCCTCGGCATGGGCTTTACCCTCGCCTCGGCCCTCAAGCACCTGGGCAAGACCGCCGAAGTGGTGGTGGCCGAGCTGGTGCCCGGTGTGGTGGAGTGGAACCGTGGCCCCTTGGGTGAAAAAGCCGGGCGACCGCTGGCAGACCCGCGCACGGTGATCCGCATGGAAGACGTGGCCAAGGTGCTGCAAGCCGAGCCCCAGGGTTTCGACGCGATCATGCTGGACGTCGACAACGGCCCGGAAGGCCTGACCCAGAAAGCCAACAGCTGGCTGTATTCGGCCGGTGGCCTGGCTGCCTGCGCCAAGGCCCTGCGGCCCAAGGGCGTATTGGCGGTGTGGTCGGCCAGCGCTGACCGGCAGTTCTCCGACAAGCTGAAGAAAGCCGGCTTCAAGGCCGAGGAAGTGCAAGTGTTCGCCCATGGCAACAAAGGCACCCGCCACACCATCTGGATTGCCGAGAAACTCAAGGGCTAAGCTAAACTGTGCCCAACCGTCATCAGTCTTTATCTACAAAGGTGAACCCATGAGTTCGTCAACGCCACCGTCCAACACCGCCAAGCTGGACCGCATCCTCGCCGATGCCCAGCGCGACCGGGAGATGGGCTACCGCGACAAAGCCCTGAAAATGTACCCCCATGTCTGTGGCCGCTGCGCCCGTGAGTTTTCCGGCAAGCGCCTGAGCGAACTGACCGTCCACCACCGCGACCACAACCATGACAACAACCCCCAGGACGGTTCCAACTGGGAACTGCTGTGCCTGTACTGCCACGATAACGAGCACTCGCGCTACACCGACCAGCAATACTTCGGCGACGGCTCCCTGAGCACCCCGAAAATCGCCAAGGCGACCCACAACCCCTTCGCCGCGCTGGCCGGGTTGATGAAGAAAGACGAGTAATTTACAGCCTGTCAGGCCGCCATCGCGAGCAAGCTCGCTCCCACAGGGTTTTGTGAACGCCGAAATCCAGTGTGGGAGCGAGCTTGCTCGCGATGGCGATCAAACAGACACCACACATCTCGAACCTGACCACCCTCCCCCATTCCCCGTATAATCGCGCCTTTTCCCCAAAGGCACCCCGCCCGTGGCCAACAAACGCTATAGCTGCATCGGTCTGTTCAACCCCAAGTCACCGGAAAACGTCGGTTCGGTCATGCGTGCCGCCGGTTGCTACGGCGTGGCGTCAGTGTTCTACACCGGCAAGCGCTACGAGCGCGCCGCCGACTTCGTCACCGACACCAAGAAAGTCCACTACGACATCCCGCTGATCGGTATCGACGACCTGAAGAAAATCCTGCCCCTGGGCTGTGTGCCAGTGGCTGTGGAACTGGTGGAAGGCGCTCGCCCCCTGCCCGAATACACCCACCCGGACCGGGCGCTGTACATCTTCGGCCCGGAGGACGGTTCGCTGGACAAGGACATCCGCGACTGGTGCGAGGACGTGGTGTACATCCCCACCACCGGTTGCATGAACCTGGCCGCCACCGTCAACGTCGTGCTGTACGACCGCATGGCCAAAGGCAACAACACCCGTTCGGGGCCGCAATTCCGCTGATCGGTGCAAAACTCGATTGAACAAGGCAATCGCTCGGGCAGTCAGTTTTATACCAACCCCATACTGGAGACAGATCATGAGCGATAACAATCCGTTCGAGCCGATCGAGAGCACCCCTTTCCAATCTCGTCCGCCGCAAAACGTGCATGGTTGGGAACGCATTGGCTCACTGGCCGGCGGTGTGCTGATGATGGGCAAGGGCTTGCGGCGTGGTGGGGTGATTGGTCTGGCTCAATTGGCGATCGGCGGCATGGCCCTGGCGCGGGGCATCACCGGGCATTGCTCGGCCAAGAGCCTGCTGGAGAAGAATCGCCAGAATATGCACAGCGCCCGTGCCCGTATCGAGGAGGCCGGTGAGGAACTGAGTCGCCTGAAGGCCAATGCCGAGGCGGCGACTGGCACGGCGACGGTGACCGGGAATGATTCGCTGGTTTCGCCGAAGGCTGGGCTCTGATTTTTGCAGCGCCGCTGATGACCCCTTCGCGAGCAAGCTCGCTCCCACAGGTTTTGTGAACGCCGAAAGTCCAATGTGGGAGCGAGCTTGCTCGCGAAAGCGGTGTCACTGAAGTAACCGGGTATCCAGTACAGTAGAGGCCCCACCCAGAACGCTCTCACTGAGCTGCACAAACTCCTTGGTATCGACCGTCTCCAACCGCATCGCCCCCTGCAACACATCATCCAGCGAACGCTTGTTGCGGGTTTTCAGGCGAATCTCGCGGTCCAGTTCCTGCAACAGCAACACCGCCTTGGCCACCGCCGCCGGTCCGATCTGCTCGCCGCGCAAGGTGGTGACGCCCTTGCTCTCGCGGGCGAGCCGGTCGTTCAGGGTCTGGTAGCGCTCATCACTCAGGCCGCCGGCGCGGCGTAGCAGTTCAATGGCGTAGTACTCGGTCAGCCCCTCACTGATCCAGTCGCTACGATCCTGATCATTGACCCGGGCCAGCGCCTGCACCAACTCCCGCAACAACGGGCTGCTGCCCCGCTCGCTGACCAGCGGCGGTCGACTGTGCAGGTAAATCGAGTCATGGCCGGCCTGGGCACCACGCCACAGCGGATCGCCGGCGCCGACGATCAGCAACTTGGCCGGATGACGCGGCACCAACGCTTGCACCTGCGGCCAGACGAACGTCAGCAGCGTCAGCACATCCATCCGGCGCATGCCCTGGCCCTGGGGCGAGGCCACCGTCACTTCGGTTTCGCCCAGGCGTGTGCGGCGGCTGCCCAGTTTGCCGGCGAGCATCCAGCCAGTGGGGCGGTCGAACAGGCGCGAGGGGTTATCGATGCGAAAGCGTTGTTTGCCGATACGCGGCCAGGGGGTCTCGATGCTTTTCCAGCCATCGGGCAATTCCACCTCAAGACGGGCCACCAGTTCGACGCCATCCTGCTGGTCGAGCTTGGCCGCCGGCACCAGATCGTCGCCGCGCAGCAACGCCCACGTCGGGGTCATGCGGGTTTCGAAGGTGGCGTTCTTGCGGGCATGGCTGATGCGCACACGGTAGCTCAGGCTGGCCTTGTCGGTAGCCGGACGCCAGACGCCACGCGCCTCCTTGCCGGGGGTGAGCTGCCATTGGCCGTCGGCCTTGAAATCGCTGTAGCGGCTGCCGTCGCCGAGGTCGAAATCCAGGCTGCGCACCGCCGCCCCTCGGGCCAGGGTCAGGCGCACCTCGGCCTGATCGCTCTGTGGCAACAGGTGCACGTGGTAATCCAGGTCGACTTTCTGCGCCGCCCACAGCGGCCCGTACACCGCCAGCAGCCCGGCTGCCAGCATCCATTTCAATCCTGCAGCCATGGGTTCTCCCTGGTGGTGCACCGTCCGGTGGTTCAGCCGGCGCGGAAAATCAGATGATCTTCCCAATCGTCTTCCGGCACGCTGCCTTCGGCCAACATGCGCCCGGACTGGGAAATGCGTTCGTGGTGCACGGCCTCTCGATCACCGCAGACCAGGTGGTGCCACAACGGCAAGTCCTTGCCTTCGCTGACCAGCCGATAACCGCAGGTGGGCGGCAACCATTTGAACTCATCGGCCTTGCCCGGCGTGAGCTGGATGCAATCGGGCACGAACTCACGGCGATTAGGGTAGTCGGTGCACTGGCAGGTTTTCAGGTCCAGCAGTTTGCAGGCGATGCGTGTGTAGTAGACGCTGTTGTCGTCTTCGTCTTCGAGCTTTTGCAGGCAGCACAGGCCACAGCCGTCGCACAGCGATTCCCACTCCTGTGGATCGAGCTGATCGAGGGTTTTGCGTATCCAGAACGGTTCGACTTTGGCGGCCATGGCTCAAGCATCAACATCAGGTAGTGAAAGGCCGACAGTCTAGTGCCGGGACCTCCTCAGGCCAAGCATTGGCGACTGTCGGTAGGCAGGGGCTTGTCAGGCCGGGCGCCGGGACGTAGGTTGCTGCATTGTCTTTCCAAACTCGAGCCAGGTGAGCCCATGAGCGCCAATTCCCGCATTGCCGATTACGCGATCCACCCTCAGTTCATCGAACGCTGGTCGCCCCGCGCGTTTACCGGCGAAAGCATTGCCGAAGAAACCTTGCTGAGCTTTTTCGAAGCCGCGCGCTGGGCCCCTTCGGCCTACAATTCGCAGCCATGGCGCTTCCTGTACGCACGGCGCGACACGCCGAATTGGGAGCGTTTCCTGGGTTTGCTCAACGAATTCAACCGCGGCTGGGCCCAACACGCCTCGGCGCTGGTGATCGTCATCTCGAAAACCACCTTCGCGGTGCCCGGGGCCACGGAGGAAACCCCGGCGCAGAGCCACACCTTCGACACCGGCGCGGCCTGGGGCCACCTGGCGTTGCAAGCCAGCCTCAGCGGCTGGCACACCCATGGCATGGCCGGTTTCGACCAGGAACTGACCCGCAAGGAACTGAAGATCCCGGAAGGCTACGCTCTGCACGCCGCCGTAGCGATTGGCAAGCTGGGGGACAAATCGACCCTGGCCGAATACCTCCAGGCCCGCGAAGTTCCAAGCCCGCGCCGGCCATTGAGCGAACTGGTGGCCGAAGGCGACTTCACCCTGTAACCCTATTCTGTGCCCACTGAAAACCCACTGAGGGAGCGAGCTCGCTCGCGATGGCGTCAGGTCAGCCACTTTGATGTTGACTGAAGCACCGCTATCGCGAGCAAGCTCGCTCCCACATTTCGATCTGTGGCGAACACATTTTTTGTGACCACTGAAAATGGGCTTCAGTAACCCCGGCTGAAATCCACTTCCCCGCGCAGCGCTTCGCCCGCCTGGTAGGCCCGCAGGTTTTCCAGGAACAATTGCACCATCATTGGTGGCGAGGTCGGTGCCGAGCTGTGGCCGGTCAGCAGCAGCCCCCAGGCAGTCCAGAACGGATGGCGCTGTGGCAATGGCTCCTGGCGGCAGACGTCGATCACCGCACCGGCCAGGTGTCCGTCCTTCAAGGCTTGCACCAGGTCCGCATCCACCACCGCCACGCCGCGACCGACGTTGATGAACAACCCGCTCGGCTTGAATTGCTTGAACAGCGCCGCGTCGTAGATGTCATGGGTGTCCGGCGTATTGGGCAGCAAATTGATCACGTAATCCATTTCGCCCACCAGACGAGGCAAGTCCTTCAACGCCCCGACTTCGATAAACGGTGCCAATGTCCTGGCTTCGCTGGCGATGCCATACAGCTGCACGCCGAACGGTACCAGGAACTGCGCCACGCGCCGGCCGATGTCCCCCGTCCCGACGATCAACACCTTGCGCCCGGCCAGGCCTTGCCCCTGGCGGTTGTCCCACTTGCGCTCGACCTGGCTGACCAACCGGGCCAGCACCTCGCGCTCATGGCCGAGCATGTAGGTGAGCACGTACTCGGCCATCACCTGGCCAAAAATGCCCACCGCCCGGGTCAGGCGGTAATCGCGGCTCAAGCCATCGGCCAGCAACGGCGTGATGCCCGCCCAGGTCGATTGCAGCCAACGGGGCTGGTGGCCTTGACGCAACAGGGTGGCCAGCAGATCAGGCTGGCCAAGCCAGACCGGACAATCGGCGGCCAGTCGCGACAGTTCGGCGGAATCGCCGCTGGTCAGGACTTCAATATCGGGTGCAGCCTGACGCAGAAGCTGGGCATACACCGAGTGATCGTGTTCGGCAATCAGAACGCGCATGAATCAAACCTTTCAAAAACAGTGCAGACGAGCGCCGGCAGAGTGTCGCTCCATCCCTGCGATCGTCGTCAATAAACCATTCCAGTATTACAAAAGGCACCCAGGACAGGTGCCCCCACTGCCGTCAGACCGGGTCGTTGCGGCGCAGCAACTCTTCGGGCAAATGCTCGATGTACTCGTCTTCGGCCGGCGGCATCTGCAAGTGATAGCCCTGGGTGTCGAGGTTTTCCAGCACCTTGCCGATGTCTTCCCGGGACAGTTCCCGCTCGGGGCTCAGCACCAGGTCGAAGGCATGGATCGCCTTGCCAAAGGCGGCCATCAAGGGCTCGGGTACTCGCTTCAAGGCATCGCTCTTGAGCACATACAGGTACATCTCGTTTTTCTTCGAGCTGCGGTAGATGGAGCAGATACGTTTCAAGGCTGTTCTCCGGCAGTGGCCAGGCTGTCGAGCAGCGCCTGGCCCATCAATTCGCGACGCCAGCCACGCAGCGAATCGGGCAATTGATAAGGGCCCTCGGGAAAGCCGCTCTTGATCAGCGCTTCGAGGGTTTTCTTGCGCAGCATCAGCTCTGGAGCAATCTCCAGGCGCTCGGCTTCAGCCTGTCCCAACGCCCGCAGGCGCTTGACCAGGGCGGAAGCCTCGAGGGGCAACGGCTCGGCCACGGCCGGCGGCCATTGCTCGGGCGGAATGCTGGCGGCGCGCTGGATCAAGTCCAGCAGAAACTGGCCGTCCTGGCGCACGGTACGCGGGTGCATGTCTTCGATCTTCGCCAGCGCGCCGAGGTTATCCGGCTGGGTGCGGGCCAGGGGCCACAGCGAATGCTCGCGGATGATGCGGTTACGCGGCAGGTCACGGGCCCGCGCCTCGCGTTCGCGCCAAGCGCACAACTCGCGCAGCACGGCCAACTGAGCCCGGGACAGTTTCCAGGCCAGCTTGGCCTCGCGGTAGACCTCGTACGGGTCGACTTCGCGACGCAGGTTAGCCACCAGTTCGGCGCCATCCTCCAGGACCCAGCGGTATTTTTCGTCGGAAAGCTTCGGGCGCAGTTGTACGAAAACCTCTGCCAGATGCACGGCATCCTCTGCCGCGTAGCTGATCTGCGTCTCGGACAGGGGCCGCTGCAACCAGTCTGAACGGGTCTCGCCCTTGGGCAACTCGATGCCCAGCACGTCCTGCACCAGCCGCGAATAGCCCATGGAGAACCCCAGGTTCAGGTAGGCGGCGGCCAGTTGAGTATCGAACAGCGGCGCGGGCAGGCTGCCAGTGAGGCGCAGCAGCACTTCAAGGTCTTCGCTACAGGCGTGCAGCACCTTGAGCACCGCCGGGTTTTCCAGCAAGGCGGCCAGGGGCTGCCAATTGTCGATGGTCAAGGGGTCGATCAGGTAGGCACGCTTGCCGTCGCCGATCTGCAGCAAACCGGCAATGGGATAAAAGGTGTCGACCCGCATGAATTCGGTGTCGAGGGCGACGAATGGCAATTGCTGCCACTCGGCGCAAAACTGACCGAGGCTATCGTTGTCGCGAATCCAGTGAATATCGATGGCCACACGGCTCTCCCTTGAAGAATGGCGCGCAGTATATATCGCCGCTGGCGATTGCGAGCATCCATAGAGCGGCCGCCTGAGAGAAATCGCCTGCGAAAAAGCAAGAATAGTCCTACATCAAGAATTAACCGGTCTTACGCAACACATAAACTCGCGTCAGCGCAAAACCGGGCAGGAAATCCTGGTACCAAAGCACGCTGAAACCGGCCTGGCGGAACTCGGCTTCGACATCAGCCTTGTCGGCCATGCTCCGTCGTGGGGCCTGGCCGATCTTGAGGCGTCCTTCGATTTGCACCGAAACGATCACCGTGTCGCGACTGACCCGATGAAACTCACGCAACAGCGCCAGGCGATGCTCGCTGGCACTGACGTGGCGAAACAGCTGCAGGCAGAGAATACAATCCACCGCGTTGGCCGACAGCCCGAGGGTGAAGGCCGAACTCGGGAAGGTCCTGACCCGCTGGAGCAACGCGCCGCCATGGTGGGTGAGCGCATGTTCGAGCATGTCCGGCGACGGGTCCGCCGCCAGGATCACCCGGTTGGCATGCTCGGCCAGTACCGGCCAGAACCGCCCTGCCCCACAGGCCACATCCAACACCAGCCCCGGCTCGCCCGCCACCTTCAGGGCATTGCGCACCATGTGCTCGTCACGCCAGAACGCCAGGCGCAGGCGCCGAGGCGCCGGCTGGCAGCACACTTGCGCGTGCTCCCGGTCGTGTTGCCTGGCGAACTCAAGCTCGACGGTGGAAGGGGGCTGCCCGGACATACAAACGGCTCTTGGGGAATGAATGGGGACAGGTTAAACAACCCGGCGTGAAAAAAAGGTGGAGGCGATCATTCCCGGGCGAGCACGCCGTCGATGACCGCGCCGCGGCAGTTGGCGAACAGGTCCAGGTCCCGGTTGTAGACCTGGCTGTTGACTTCCAGCAGCCCGAGCATCGAGTGAAACAGGTTGTCCTGGCTCAAGGGCTTTTCCCGACTCAGTTGCAGGCAATGGGTGTCGACCGAAAAAGACTTCTGGTAGCTGTCGGAGAACCAGGCCAGCATCGCCACGTGCTTCTGTTGCTCCGGGGCGAGCATGTAGGGCGTGCCATGGAGAAACAGGTTGTATTCGCCCAGGGACTCGCCGTGGTCCGACAGGTACAGCATGGCCGTGTCGACCTTGTCCTGATTGGCCCGCAGCAGGTCGATCAGGGTCGACAGCACGTGGTCGGTGTACACCAGCGTGTTGTCGTAGCCATTGACGATGCTCTCGCGGCTGCAATTGTTCAGCGCGTTGCTTTCGCACACCGGGGTGAAATGCTCGTACTCCTTGGGATAGCGCTTGAAGTACTCCGGCCCGTGACTGCCCATCTGGTGCAGCACCAGTACCGTGTCCTTGTCGAGCGTGTCGATGAAGTGCTGCAGGCCCTGGAGCAGGATCTCGTCGCGGCATTCACTGTTGGCGCACAGGGCCGGGTCCTTGAGATTGCTGACATCCTGCAGCGTGACCCGATCGCAGGTGCCCTTGCAGCCGGACTGGTTGTCTCGCCAGATCACCTCCAGCCCGGCGCGCTTGAGCACGTCCAGCAAGCCCTCTTCATTCTTGGCCTTGCTGGCGTCGTAGTTTTTGCGTCCCATGTTGGAAAACATGCAGGGCACCGACACAGCGGTTTCGGTGCCGCAGGAATGCACGTCGGTGAAGGCGATCAGGCCAGCCTCTTTGTCCAGTGTCGGCGTGGTGTCGCGGTTATAACCGAGGATGCCGAAGTTCTCGGCCCGGGCACTCTCGCCCACCACCAGGACAGTCAGGGATTTGCGACCGTGGGTTTGCCAGGCCGGGTTGCGGCTCGCGTCTTCGCCCACGGTGATGAAGGGCTGCTTGGCCGACGCGACCTGCTCACGCAAGTAACCGAATGAAGCACCGATGTAGTTGCTCGGCACGACCATCAACCGCAATTCGTGGTGGTTACGAAACAACGAAGACAGGCCTTGGTAGTTGGCCAGGGCGACCAGGCCGATCACGGCGGCCGAGGCCACGCCGACCAGCAACTTACTTAATAACTCCTTGGGCCAACTACGGTAGTTGATCGGGGTCTTGAACAACAACCAGCCTGGCAAGACACCCAATAAGCCGATATAGACAAACAACTTCAGCGACAACAGGTCACGGACTTCCGTGGCATTGGTTTCAGCGAAGTTGCGCAACATGCCGGCGTCGATCAGTACGCCGTATTGGGCCATGAAATATGCCACGCCAGCGCTGATCAGGAATAGCAGCATCAACACGGGCTTGAGCAGCGGACGGAAGGCCACGAGCGTCAACACCAGGTTGAACGCGCAGAAAATCATCACGCCAAACGCCGCGCACATCAGCAGGCCCCGGGCATCAGCCGTGGTGATCGCCAGCAAGTGTTGCCAGAGCACGATGTTGAAGCCCACTAACAAAAAGGCACTGGCGGCCAGCGTCACCCACTCGGGGCGCACGGCTTTAATGGTCAGCATGATGGTTGACGGCTTCCTGAAGTTGCTCTTGGAAAAAGAAGTGCCGCAGCAAACATGAAAAAATCGTTTCCTACGGCAACACAAACTTTAGGTAGCCCACCATCAATTTTTCGTGAAAAAGTTGCTATTAAATAATTATTTAAGGAGCCAGCCAGGCATCTGTTTCAGGCCTGATGCAGATACCAGCGCCAATCCTGCTCGCCGACTTCCCCCATGAACTGACGGTATTCGGCGCGCTTGACCGACAGATAAACACCCAGGAACGCCTCGCCAAACGCCTGCCGCGCCCAGGCCGAAGCCTCGAGCGCACGCAGGGTGGTGAGCCAGTCGGTGGGCAGCGGTTCGATCACCTGGGCATAGCCGTTGCCTTCCACAGGTTTCCCGGGATCGCACTGTTCACGTATGCCGTGATGAATGCCGCCCAAAATCGCCGCCGCGGCCAGGTAAGGGTTGGCATCGGCGCCGCAGATACGATGCTCGATGTGCCGCGAGAATGCCGGGCCACCCGGCACTCTCAGGCTCACGGTGCGGTTGTCCACGCCCCAGGTCGCCGCCAGCGGCGCGTAGCTGTTGCTTTGGAATCGCCGGTAGGAGTTGGCGTTCGGGCAAAACATCAACAGCGAATCGAGCAGGGTGTCGAGCATCCCGCCCACCGCATGGCGCAGCAGCGGCGTGCCATCGCCGGCTTCACTGGCAAACAGGTTGTGCCCCTCGCGGTCCGCCAGACTGACATGCATGTGCATGCCGGAGCCTGCCAAATGATCGAACGGCTTGGCCATGAAACACGCCTGCATGCCGTGCTTGTGGGCCACGCCCTTGACCAGTCGTTTGTAACGCACCGCTTCATCCATGGCTTGCAAGGCATCGCTGCGATGTTCGAGGGTGATCTCCACTTGCCCTGGTGCGTATTCGGAAATGGCGGTCCGGGCCGGGATGCCTTGCAGTTTGCAGGCGGCGTACAGGTCGGCCAGGAACGGCTCGATCTGCTCCAGTTCGCGTAAACCATAGACCTGTGTGGCACGCGGTCTTCCACCGTCGGCGTCCCGCGCTGGCTGCGGCCGGCCTTGATCGTCGCGGTGCGCATCCAGCAGATAAAACTCCAGTTCCGCCGCCATCACCGGGTAATAACCGTCGGCCTGCAGGGTCTCGATCACTTGGCTGAGCAAATAACGCGGATCGGCGATGGTCGCCGGTCCACCTTCCTGGGGATGCATGCTGACCTGCACCGCGGCCGAGGGAATCAAGCGCCACGGCATGCGCTGCAAGCTGCCGCTGATGGGATAGGCGCGGCAATCGATGTCTCCGACGTCCCATACCAGCCCGGAGTTTTCCACATCGTCGCCATTGATGGTCAGCCCGAGAATCGTACTGGGCAGTGGCCGGCCGCTTTCGTAGACCGCCAGCAACTCGTCCCGATGCAACAACTTGCCCCGAGGCACGCCGTTGTTATCGAGAATGAACAACTCGAACAGCTCGATATCGGGGTTCTGCGCGAGGAACGCCAAGGCGTCTTGCACGGGGGCAAAAGAAATTTTCGCAAGGCTCATGAGAAGGCTCGTATTTCCATGTCGGACGGGCGGCAAAGCGCCGTCAATGGGTGCTCGCCGTTGTGCGAGCACGATCAGTGATCAACAGGAAACACGAGTATCTGGAGGGCGCGCATGACGGCAATGCCAGAGTGCCCAAAAGGCCAACTCGGAAGGCAACGCACCAAGGGCTGGGGCCATGGCAGGCGCGAACCGGCCGACCGGATCGACCGCGGCGTATGAAGGGTATTGGAATGCCAGGGGCGAACCGTCCATGAGCGCATCACAGGAAGCACATCGGGCAAGCGTCCCACGGCGCCCTGGACGGTTAAACCTGGATTTGCTGGAGCTTGGATCGGCGCAAACTAAACATAGGCAAACGAATCGGCCATTGATCGACACGTCGTGTTCCCTACATTATCTGTCCCGTTCCCGACCATGAAAGCGCCTGCCCGGCATTCTCCTGGCACCATCGTTCCGTTAGGATCATCAGCCTGGTTTGCGCAAGATCCGCGCAAGGAGCACAGCGAGAGACAGAACGGATGCTGAACAGTAACGCCCTCAGAAAGCTCGACATGCAGGACCTCATGGTGTTTAGCGCCGTGTACGAGCAAAGCAGTGTCACCGGCGTGTCCGAGGCATTGTGTGTCAGCCAGTCAACCGTCAGTTATTGCCTCAAGAAACTGCGAACCTGCTTCGAAGACGAACTGTTTATCAACACCCGCACCGGCATGCGCCCCACCTGCAAGGCCGAGGGCATGTACGATCATGTGCGCGGCATTTTGCAAAGCATCAACCTGTGCCATGCCGGCAGGCCAACCTTTGATCCGACCCGACAAGCCGTTACCTTCAATATCTGCGCACCGGAATATTTCGAACACCTGATCCTGCCGCAACTGCTGCAAGGCTTCGATTACGCCAATCTGCCGGTGGCGGTGAACGTGCACAAGCTCGAGGCCGACATTCCCGCCGAAGAGTTACGCGACGGCAGCCTGGACCTGGTGATCTGCTTCGGCCCGAACTTCCACAGCAACCATACCGATTTCAAATCCCGGCAGCTGTTGCAGGAGGACCTGGTCTGCGTCGTGGATAAACGGGCGACGCCGCTTGAGACGCAACTGAGCCTTCAATCGTTCGTACAGCGTCGACACGTGTTTCCGACGCCCTGGGCGTCAGCGACCAACATGGTGGATGGCTGGTTGTCGCAGCAGGCGCATCACCGGCAAATCGCCGCTCGCGCCAACAGCTACAGTGCCGCACTGAAGATGATCACTGGCACCGACTTCATCCTGACCCTGCCCCGCCGCATCCAGAAACTGCTGGCCAACGAGGCGATTTTCAATCACCACGAAGTGCCCAGGGGGCTGCCAGGGTTTACCTTGAACATGCAGTGGAGCCTGGCCCTCGATCAGGACAGTGCCAACGCCTGGCTACGCGAACAGATCATCAAGGCCTGCGCCCAAGCGACGCCTGATCGTCATTGACCGATCAAGGCCTTGGCATACGAGTCCCGATCGATGTCGAGGATCTCCACGCACAGCTGCACGCTGACCCCGGCCGGCCATGGCCCCAGGTCCTGGATCACCGCCAGCAGGCTATCGGACAATTGTTTCTTGATTTCTGGCGAGCGTCCGCTGATCAAGGCCAGTTTCACGTGCACGAAACCCTGCTCGCCTATCCCTGTGCCCACCCGAAAAGTCTTGAGCTTCACGGCCCGGCTCTTGATGTCGTGCTCGGCGGAAAATTGACCGGAGGCCACCAGTGTATTGTTCATTCGCAGCAGTGCGACCTCGGCCTTCAGCTCGGGCAGGTTGGCGGTGTACTCCATGTGCAGGTGAGGCATGTGTTCGACTCCGATTCGAAAATATGACGAGGGGGTTTCAGCCGTCATAACCTTACCTCGACTTTATTCGTTCAGGCAGGTTTTGTTTCGCCCCAGGCCGGTGTCAGGGCTCTGTCAAGGGCACGCGTTCGCCCATGAAGGCCTCCAGCCGCGACCGCAACCAGCGCTCGGCCGGGTCACTGTCGACATGGCTCAGCCAGACCATGGACAAATCCAGGGTCGGGGTCTTGAAAGGAAAGGGTTCGTTGAACAGGTGCCCAGAAGCGGCCATGGCGACGGCGGTATAGTCCGGCAGGCTGGCGATCAAGTCGGTGCCGGCCAGCAACGCCGGCAATGCGCTGTATTGCGGCACCGACAGCACGACCTTGCGCGTGCGTCCGATCTCGGCCAGCCATTCATCAGCGAACCCGGCGACGTTGGCGGTATGGGACACCAGCACATGAGGTCGCGAGCAGTACTCGTCCAGGGTCAGCGGCGTGTCCGATGCATCGGCACGCAATACGCGCGGTTGAATGTGTCGCAACAGTTTGCGCTTGGCGTTGGCCGGCAGGCCGCGCGTCTGGCTGATGCCCACGGTGATGTCGCCTGACGCCAGCAAATCAGGGATGCGCCAGTAATCGACATGCTGGACCACGAACACGATTTGCGGCGCCTCTTGCCGCAGGCTGCTCAACAGCGGCGGCAACAGGCCGAACTCGACGTCGTCCGACAGGCCGATGCGAAACGTCATGGTGCTGTTGGCGGGATCGAAATCGTGGGTCAGGCTCAAAGCCACCGACAGCGAATCGAGCGCCGGCGAGAGATGCTGGATGATTTCCTCGGCCCGGGCCGTCGGCTCCATGCGGTGGCCGACGCGAATGAACAGCGGGTCGTTGAACATCTTGCGCAAGCGATTGAGGGCCGAGCTGATGGTCGGCTGGCCCAGGAACAATTTTTCCGCCACCCGCGTCACGTTGCGCTCAAGCATCAACGTTTCGAAAACCACCATCAGGTTGATGTCGGCCTTGCGCAATTCGTTGCGGTTCATCCCCTGCCCCCCGATTCCTTGACTGGATGCAGTGTAGAAATGCCGGGGGCCACACGTCTATGCGCAAAAAGGCGAAGCATCTGCGCAATACCAGCCAAAGCATTGGTCCTTGATTCCACGCGGGGCTGTAGGAACTGCCGAGGGCTGCGATCTTCTGCTTGAGACTCAAGCGTCTTGGGAAAGATCGCAGCCTCGTTGCACTCGACAGCTCCTACGGGCGCGGTCCAGCGAAGCAATCGCTGACCCAAGTGAAGAAGACCTACCTTACGGTCAATGATTTCAGTCCCAGCGCCATGACTCGCTTGTCGCTCCCCAACCCCAGCGCCTCGGGGCTGATGGCATCAGGCAACTGGAAACGCACGCGTAACCGCCCATCCGCGCCAATCGTTTCGCGAATGGCCGGTGTCAAGGGCAGTTCAAGGGTGTTGTCCTGCAGGCGTGTGAACTGCGTCGACAGCGCCTCAATACCGTTGATCGAGACCTCCACCCGCTGGCGCGTGTGCGAGGGCTGCACGAACGCCGCCGCTTCGATCGAAATGGCCCGCGCTTCTGGCGGTATGCGCAAAACGACCTCAGCCTCGGGCCCTTCAGACCAGGTGCCCCACTCTTCAACGCGCCCCCAGCCCTCGGTCAACATGGCGTTGATTCGGCTGAACACCTGGCGCTCACCGAGCTTGACCTGCACGTCCAGCGTTTCGTCGGCAAACGGCGGGCATTGGGCGCAGGTTTTCCAGCCCGGCGCCAACACCACGAGGCCGTCGATACGGGTCAACAGGTCGGTTTGGCGGTTGACGGTTTTCGCCGCCTGGAGCGCGGCGCGAGGGTCGAGGATGTACAGCGAATCGGCTGCGTACTGGCCGCTGGCAAGCATCTGATCGGCGCGTCGCTGGGCTCGCTCGATCGCCCGGTCGCTCATGCGTCCCAGGTACACGCCATCGGTTTCCAGGCCATGCACCAGGGCGTATTGGCTGGTCAGCAGCCAGTTGTCCGGCTGATTCTGCGGCAACAGCGTCCGGACTTTCGAATAATGACGGGCCGCACTGGCCCAGAACGGATCGTTCATGGCCGTGGGCCAACTCGAGGCCGCCGGCACCATCCGGCTCTGACGCAGGCCGGCCCACCCCGCGCGGGTATCCAGCACTTGCACTACCAGGGCGATGGCCAGCAGACACGCCGCGGCCCGTGGCTTATTGCCGCGGATCACCGCGAAGATGACAGCAAATACAATGGCGTAGAACACTGGCCAGAACATTCGACCGGCCGCGCGAAAGACGTTTGCCAGAAGCTCAAGGGGCTTGGGCAGCCAGTAGTGCATATTCAGCATGCCGATGCCGACGTGGTTGGTCAGCGAAAACAGCGTCAGCCCGATCAATGCCAACAGCAACAGTCGCCTGTGGCGCACGGCATTCGCCAGACCGGTGTTGCCTTGCAGCAATGCCACGCCAGCGCAGATCGCCAGCATGATGACGCCCAATCCCAGGTAATTGAAACCTTCGTAGTCCCCGGGGCCCTGGGGCATGTCGCGCAAGGTGTGTGACCAGCCGCCGGGGTTGACCAGCGACATCACGTTCAAGCGATACAGCCCATACCCCCCCGCCACGGTCCCGCCACCCACGCTGAAATAACCCGCCTGCCAGCAGCAGAACGCAACCAGCAAAAGCAAACCACCCAGCTCGATCCAGGCATCGCGCCGGGACAGCCGGCCCTTGCTGGCCTGGCTTGCAAGGTCGGCCAGCCAGATCAACGCCACCATGGCCAACAGGTAAGCGTGTACCAGCGCGGTGGCGGCCAACAGCCCTCCCCAGGCCAGCCGGCGTTTTTGCAGACCGGGCCGCAGCGCCAGGTACAAGGCCGCCAGGATCAGGAAATGTCCGGACAGCGACAGATGCCCGCCCATGCGCAGAAACATCGGCGGCGAAAACACCAGCAACCCGGCTCCCAACAGCCTGATCCACAGTGACGGCGTCAGCAGGCCGACCAGTTTCCAGGCGAACCAGGCTTGCAGGATGAAACAGGCCAGCAACCACAGGCCAAAATACTGGAACGTCTCGGGAAGCCAGGCGTTGAAGGGTTTGAACACAAATGCCAGCAGCGGATTGGAGTCGGAAAAAATGATGCCGTTGCCCAACTCCAACCCATAGGAAGGGTTCATGCCCAACGGAAAGGTCCAGGGCGAACTGCGAAAAAACGCCCAGCCCATGTAATGGGTCGCCGCATCGCCCTCCCCCAACCAGGCGATGTTCGTCGGGTCCAGCACCCGCGGGCCGATCACCAGCAGGAACGCCAGCGTCCCCAGCAGTATGGGCAACAAGGAAACCAGGTGATGCTTGCCGCGAACGGTCATCGATACGTCCAGAAATTATGCAGGATGAAGGTGAACGCGGGGATGATCAGCGCCACGGCCGCGATGCCCGCCAGGTAATCCAGGCCGGCACGTTGGGCTACCCAGGCCACCAGCATCGCCAGCCAGAACCCGCCGATCGATACCACCACGAAACGGCCAAGGGTGCGACCATGCAAGCGGCTGGAAAAGCTCCAGAGGGTGTTGATCAGGTACGACACCACGGTCGCCACGACAAAGGCGAAACCGTTGGCCAGTGGCGGGTTGGCCAGGATCAGGTGCACAAACAGCACCGCAGCCACCCCATGGACCGCGGTGACGAGCAGGCCGGTCATGGCAAAGCGCAAGGCACGTCGCAGCAGCGGCGAGTGCGTCCAGGTCACGGCTTCTGCGCCAGGCAGAATACTGTCAGGCCGGCGATACGATTGGCTCCCATGAACGGACGCTCCAGGCTGCACAATGCCCTCAACACGCCATTGACCAGCGGATGATGCCGCGCAAGCTGCGATTTGGCCGGTGCCCCGGAGGCCTTGCGCTGCAACAGGCGCAGGCCGGCGGCAATGGGAAATACCAGGCCGAAGTAATACGCCCCTTGCTGGACCCGCAAACCGGCCTGCGCCACGACGCTTTCCAGTTGTCTGAGGGTATAGCGGCGCTTGTGCTCGAGAAAATCGTCATGCCCGCTCCAGAGAAACTGGAACGCCGGCACAGTGATCAGGAAGCGGCTGCCGGACGGCACTTTGTCGACGTAGGCCTTGAGCAGGCCCACGTCATCATCCACGTGCTCCAACACATCCATCAGCAACACCAGGTCGGCGTCCAGCGCGTCGATGGCGCGTCGGTAGCGGACCGGTTTACCGGCGGTGCTGGCGTCGGAGTCGGCCGGATAGCTGATGTCCACGCACCAGGCCTGGGCCGTTGCGGTATGGGTCAGCAGGTGATGGGAAAAAAAGCCCGAGCCGGCGCCCACGTCCAGCAACGTACTGGCCGAGGTGCCCTTGAGCAGGTGGAGCATGGCCCGCGCTTTCGATCGGTAGTACCAATGCTGCTCGATATCGGGACCGAGGATGTCGGTTTCCTTCAGGTCCATGGTCAGTCCTTGGCGTCATAGATGCGTCGCACCAGGAAAACCGGCCGACGCTTGGATTCGATATAGGTGCGGCCCAGGTATTCCCCCAGCACGCCGATACCGATCAGTTGCAGTCCGCCCAGGAACGTGACCGCGACCATCAGCGAGGCATAGCCCGGCAGGTCGACCCCGGAAATCAGGGTCCGCAACACGATGAATATGGCGAACGCAAAGGACACCAGCGAGACGCAAAGCCCCAGGTATGTCCAGATACGCAGCGGTTCGGTGCTGAAGCTGGTGATGCCTTCCAGGGCAAAATTCCACAGGCGCCAGCCATTGAACTTGCTTTCACCGGCGGACCGCTCAGGCCTGACGTAGTCCACGTGGGTGGTCCGGAACCCCACCCAGGCAAACAGCCCTTTCATGAAGCGGCGCGATTCAGGCAAGGTTAGAAGGGCATCGACCACACAGCGATCCATCAAGCGGAAATCGCCGACATTCTCCGGCAACTTGTGGTCGGCGATTTTGTTGTGCAGCCGGTAGAACCCGTTGGCGGAAACCTGTTTGGCCCAGGAGTCGGAGTCGCGATTGATCCGATGCCCCAGCACCACTTCGGCGCCGTTGCGCCAGTGGGTGATCATTTCCAGGATCACTTCGGGAGGGTCCTGCAAATCGACGTCGATCGGCACCACCGCCTGGCCACGGGCGGCTTGCAGGCCGGCGCTCAATGCTGCTTCCTTGCCGAAGTTGCGACTCAGGTCGACGATGCGGATACGCGGGTCGGCCTTCTGCCTGTCCAGCAGCAGCGCCAACGTATCGTCCACGCTGCCGTCGTTAACGAACACCAGTTCCAGGCTCACCAGCGATTCACGGGCAAAGACCTGCTCGATCCTGGCCATGAACAATTCGATGGACTGGGCTTCGTTATAGACCGGAATGACGAGCGAAAGCGCTAGACGACCTTGCAGATCCGCTCCTGGATATTCAGTCACTTGATGGCTCTTTTTCTTATAGTCAGTCCCATCGGGCTTCCGGCCCTGGGCGTCGAACCGTATTAAGCAGGACCAGGCAGGGCAACGCAAGGATCAAGTCAGAACTTCAGCCGACTACATGTTCGCAACATGACTTTCCCCCTGGAAACGGTCTAACTTCCGATCAGGGCCCCTGCCCAGCAATATCTGATAACCAATGGAAACGAATTTCCCATAGCCAAAACCAACCACTTGGCTAGGCTTGCAGCCACATGTTCAACGCATGTCTTGAGTGAATGAATCGCAGGGAGCGAACCGATGTATTTTGAAATCTATCGACAGACCCGAGGCACCCCGAGCACCGGAAAAGGCCAATGGCGCTGGCGCTTGAGAGCCGGCAACCACGAAACGATCGCCAGTGGCGAAGCCTATGTGAACAAGAGTGACTGCCTTCACGCCGTCAGGTTGATCAAGAACGTCCATGACGAGACGCCCGTAAAAGAAATCTGAACAGCGCCAGGCGGGGTCCGTAGGCGCTGGCGAAGCCTGCGATCTTTTGATCTTGATCTTGATCTTGATCTTTCGCTTGAGATTCAAGTGTCAGGGAAAAGATCGCAGCCTCGTTGCACTCGACAGCGCCTACACCGATTCTTTTTTTGCTGTGACGATGGTTGCCAGGCAGGTAGGGTATACGGACGAAAACAGGAGGCCGGTGCAATGACTCGATCCACCCACAACCGCGACTGGCTGGTGCGGGCGCCCGAATCGAGGAAAATGGAACGCATCGAGGCTTACTTCAGCGGGCACGGCTACACCACCCATCGCCATGACACCTACGCCATCGGCATCACGCTTTCGGGCGTCCAGAGCTTCAACTATCGCCACAGCAAGCGTCATAGCCAACCCGGCGGCACCATCGTCCTGCACCCGGACGAGGTGCACGATGGCGAAGCAGGGACCCGCGATGGCTTTCGCTACCGGATGTTCTATATAGAGCCGTCGGTGATCCAGCAGGTGTTGGGGGGCAAGCCGCTGCCTTTCATCGAAGGTGGATTGTCCAGCGATCCTCACCTCAACATCGCGACCCGTCGATTGTTGAACAGCCTGGATCATCCCCTCGACCCGCTGGAGGAAGAGGACGCCATCTACGATGTGGCCCAGGCCCTCGACGTTGCGGCGGGCAACAGGCGCGGACGGCGGCTGATCGACTACCCGGCGGCGGAACGTGCCCGTCTGTTCATCCACGATGCCCTCGACCAGGTGATCACCCTGGACGATCTGGTGCAGGCAAGCGGCAGGGACCGATGGAGTCTGTCCCGGGATTTCCGGGCGCTGTACGGCACCAGCCCCTACCGCTACATCACCCAGCGCCGCTTGAGCGAAGCCCGGCGCCTGGCCTTCCACGGTACGCCATTGAGCGAAGTGGCCCTGGCCTGTGGTTTTTTCGATCAGAGCCACATGACCCGGTTGCATACCCAGGCCTTCGGTATTTCACCGGCACGCTGGCTGAACATGCTGCGCTAAGACAGCGACCTGGCAGCGCAAAAAGCTGCACGATCATCCAATACGCACGCTGGTTCGAACAATAAAGTAGGACGCACCACCCACCAAGGAGATGCCTCGATGACCCGTTACGCCCCCATCAACTTCGCCCAGAAATACACCCTGTTCCAGGAACAGTGGACGCCGAAAGTCGTGGCCGAAATGAACGACTACCAATTCAAGCTCGCCCGGCTCGAAGGCGACTTCATCTGGCACGCCCATGCCGATACGGATGAAACCTTCATCGTGCTGGAGGGCGAGCTGCGTATCGACTTTCGCGACGGCGCAGTGACGATTGGCCCGGGCGAGATGTACGTGGTCAAAAAAGGTGTGGAACATAAGCCCAGCGCCGCCCGGGAAGTGAAACTGCTGTTGATCGAGCCTCGCGGCGTGATCAATACCGGCGAAGAAACCAATGAGCGAACGGCGGTCAACGACGTCTGGATCTGACTGAGCCAGGCTCAATCGTATTCAGCTTCCTGGTGGTCGCCCAACACACCTGCATCGATCGGCCAACACAGGTCGGCGATCTGCCCGGCATCCAACACACCGGGCATCAGGACAAAGCCCTGCTGATGCAGGGCTTCCAGGAGGTCGTCAGTAGACACGACACCACCGGCTTCAGGTGCGGAAGCGGCCGGTCAGTTCCGCCAGGTTTCTCGACAGGCTCGAAAGCTGCTGACTGGCCTGCATGCTCTGGGCGGAATTGGATGCCGCTTCGTTGGACAAGTCGCGGATGTCGGAGATGTTGCGGGCGATCTCTTCGGTGACACTGCTCTGCTCCTCACACGCGTTGGCGATTTGAGCGGCCATGTCGTTGATCCGCTGGATAGAGCCGCTGGTACCGCTGAGCACCTGATCGACCCCTGCGGCGCGCTCGACGCTGTCCCGGGCCTTGCTGCTGCCCACATGCATGGCTTGCACGGCCTTGGCGACACCGTTTTGCAAGCGCTCGATGCGCACCTGAATGTCCTTGGTCGAGTCCTGGGTGCGTGCCGCCAAGGCCCTGACTTCGTCGGCCACGACAGCGAAACCGCGGCCTTGCTCACCCGCCCGTGCCGCCTCGATGGCCGCGTTCAGCGCGAGCAGGTTGGTCTGTTCGGCAATGCCCCGAATCACTTCGAGCACGGCGCCGATGCTGGAGGTTTCCTGGGCCAGTGCCTCGATCGTGCCCGAAGCGCTCTCCACTTCCTGGGCCAACTGGCGGATCGACTCGATGGTGTTATTGACGACCTCGGTGCCGTCGCGAGACTGGCTACTGGCTTGCTGCGCGGCGTCCGACGCGTTCACGGCGTTATGGGCTACCTCATGCACAGCCGCGCTCATCTGGGTCGCGGCGGTACTGACCTGGTCGAGGGCTGCATGTTCGCTGCTGATCAACCGATCGTTGGTCGCCGCCATCGTGGCCATGGCGCGCGCCGCGGCATCGACCTCGCCGGTTACCCGGCCCACTTCGGCAATCAGCGGTTGCAGTTTATCGAGGAATCGGTTGAACGCACTGCCAAGCTGCCCCAGTTCATCAGCTGAACGCACTTCGAGACGGCCTTTCAGATCGCCGCCGCCCTCGGCGATCTGTTCGACCCGATGCAACAGGCGGCGCATGGGGCGCAGCACGACCATTGGCAAGACAACAATCAGCAGGATGCATCCCAGCAGGCCGATCAGCAGAATACCGCCCTGCTGTATCCCAACCGCCTGGCCATGGTCAATCGCCGCTTGCCCCTCGCGCAGCGACGCTTCGTCTTCCAGCTCACCCAGCTTGTCGATGGCATCACGCATGGTGTCGAACTTACTTTCGCCGTCACCAAAACTCAGCGCACTGGCCGCCTGCGGATTGCTCGCGGCCTGCTCGACCACCTGTCGCGAAACCTGCGACCACTGTGCAAAGCGATCGTTGAACTGACTGACCAGCGCCAACGCCTCGGCACTGGGTTGCATCGCGGCATATTTCTGCACACGATCATAAGCTTGCTTCAGATTGTCCCGATGACTGGCACGCAGCGCCTCGGCATGACTGCCGGCATTGCCCCCGAGCAGGCTTCGCTCGGCCACAAAGGCCTGGTAGAGATCGCGATCCGCGTTGAGCAGCAGGCTGATGGCCGGCAGGTAGCGCTTGGTCAACTGCGTGCTCGATTCAGTCACCTGGCCGATGCCACGCATGCCCGACCACCCCATCAGTACCAACAACAGCGCCAGAAACCCAATGGGCAGAGTGATTTTCCAGCGAAAGCCCAGATCGGCGAAAAACCGTGGCATGGGGTGACTCCTTTCATGGGGATTAACTTGCCTATCGGCAGCCATGCCTTGAGCTATAGACCATTAGTCCAATTGTTACAAAGCCTTGGGCTGTGATCATGCAGGTTGCGGAGGGGGTCGTGCGGGATAAAAAAAGGCGGGGGGAGGCAATAGCTGCGGGGAGTTTTCTGACATTTCCCGCCCACATAATTTAGAGAATTTTCTGACTCATCATCTGATTGATGATTTCTCCAGCTTTTAGAGAACCTCGCAATGCGAGGAGACATTCCGAGTGACTCAGTGGTCCTCCAGGACTTTGCACAACTGAGCTGCATTCCCTAGGGATGGCTGCGACGTACTCGATGTCATAGCTCGGCGCTTGGATGCGGAGCCGGCCTCTCACAGGTAATGCCAGTCTAAGGATCGAACGACACACAACCTGTGGGAGCAAAGCTTGCTCGCGATGACGGCAGACCGGTCAATGCCGTTGTCGACTGGCTCACCCCAATCGCGAGCAAGCTTTGCTCCCACGGATTTGGGGGTTAACTGACTGGTATTAGACTCTCACAGAGGGCCATTTAGTCAGGGGCGAGCCTCATTCACGATGCTGAAGCCCCTCCGGCTTGCCCGGATCGATTACAAGCGGATCAGCAGAGAACGGGGACACGATTAGAGGCAGGCTGATTACATATGAATTCACAATTGTGGTCTGCCCCAATCTTTCTCCAGCATCCTATTTAATGGGCCATCTCCTGAGGCTGAGACGGCGTCATGGCGAGTCCTTTGCCCGCCAAACCAAACGAAAAAGCCCCTGAAATGTTCAACCATTTCAGGGGCTTAGTCGTATTCAATAATGGCGGAGAGATAGGGATTTGAACCCTAGGTACTGTCGCCAGTACAACGGATTTCGAATCCGTCCCGTTCGGCCACTCCGGCATCTCTCCAGTGGCGCGCATCATACCAGCACATTCGCCGGAAGCGAACCCCCGAGCGAATTTTTTTCCGTGCTATCAGATGCTTGCGTCGATTACAGCGGTACACCCAGGCGCTGGGCGACTTCTTCGTAGGCTTCGATGACGTCACCGAGGCCCTGGCGGAAGCGGTCCTTGTCCATCTTCTTCTTGGTGTCCTTGTCCCACAGGCGGCAGCCGTCCGGGCTGAACTCGTCGCCCAGGACGATGGAACCGTCGCTGAACACGCCGAATTCAAGCTTGAAGTCCACCAGCAGCAGGCCGGCGTCGTCGAACAGCTTGGTCAGCACCTCATTGACCTTGAGGGACAATTCCTTCATGCGGGCCAGTTGCTCGGTGGTGCCCCAACCGAATGCCACGACGTGGGATTCGTTGATGAACGGGTCGCCCTTGGCGTCGTCCTTCAGGAACAGCTCGAAGGTGTAGGGGTTGAGCTTCATGCCCTCTTCCACGCCCAGGCGCTTGACCAGGCTGCCGGCGGCGTAGTTACGCACGACGCATTCGACCGGGATCATGTCCAGCTTCTTGACCAGGCATTCGTTGTCGCCCAGCAGCTTGTCGAACTGGGTCGGCACGCCGGCGGCTTCGAGTTTTTGCATGATGAAGGCGTTGAACTTGTTGTTCACCATGCCCTTGCGGTCCAGCTGTTCGATGCGCTTGCCGTCGAACGCCGAGGTGTCGTTACGAAACAGCAGGATCAAGCGGTCAGCGTCGTCGGTCTTGTAAACCGACTTGGCTTTGCCGCGGTAGAGTTCTTCACGTTTTTCCATGATGGGCTCCGCTTGCTAAGTAGTGGGCTAGGCGATATGTCGCCAGTCGAGCCCTGAATCTTGATCGGCCAGTTGCAGCCAGTCCGGGTCGCACCCGAGGGTGTCGACGAAACATTGCCGGGCCAGCTGCGGCAGGTTGTTCTTGCTGCTCAGATGGGCCAGGACCAGATGTTGCAGGCCTTGCCAGCCCAACTCGGCCACCAGGAACGCGGCCTGGTGGTTGTTCAAATGTCCGTGCTCCCCGCCTACCCGCTGCTTGAGGAAGTACGGGTAGTAACCACGGGCCAGCATGTCACGGCAGTGGTTGGACTCGATCATCAATGCATCGAGGTCCCGGTAACTGTCCATCACCCTGTCGCAATACGACCCCAGGTCGGTGAGCAGCCCGAAGCGCCGCTCGCCGTCGCTGAATACATATTGCGTCGGTTCCCGGGCATCGTGCGCCACACTGACCACGCTGATGTCCAGGCTACCGATACGCAGTTGCTCGCCACCGACCACGAAGCCGGCTGGCTCGATGGGCTTGCGCAGGCCTGCCAGTGTCCCACGACTCAGGTACACCGGCAGATTGTAGCGCCGAGACAGCAAACCCACGCCATGCACGTGGTCGGCATGCTCGTGGGTCACAAGTATCGCGCTCAGTTGCGCCGGGTGCACACCCAGGCGCAACAGGCGTTTCTCGGTTTCCCGCAGGGAGAAACCACAATCGACCAACACGTACGTGCCAGCACTGGCGACCAGCGTGCCGTTGCCCTGGCTACCGCTGCCGAGAACGGCAAAACGCATCGGATCAGCCCAGGTTATCCTGAATCACGCTCAATACCTTGCGGGCCACATCGGCCGGCGCCACGGTGTTGATGTTCTTCTCGACAGTGACCTGGACGCTTTCGCCGACCTTGCTCAGGCGAACCTGGTAACGCTCGGCCCGGGCTTCGATCTCTTCCTTGTCCGGCTTGCTGCCGAACAGGCCACTGAAGAAGCCAGGCTTGTCGTCTTTCTTCTCGGCCTTCTCGGCGAGGTTGATGTAGTACAGGCCCAGGCTGCGGTTGATGTCCTCGACGCGCCACTCACCCTGTTCCAGCGCACGACCAACGCTCGACCAGGCACGGTCCAGGTCGGAGCCGACGTTGAGCACCGGGTTGCCGCTGCCGTCTTCGCTCAGGCTGACGCGGCTCGGCGCATCGAATTCCTTGGATGCCAGCATCGAGACCGAACCACCCTGCTCCGCCGTACGGCTCATGCTGGCGAGCATGTCATCCACCAGCGCAGCGTCGAGGCCGGTGTTGACCGAACGGTTGGTGAAGGCCACGTCGGCGGTGCTGCCGGCAGGACGCTCGGCGCTGACCACATAGATTTCACTGGTGTTGCGCTGCACGCCCGGCTCGATACGCACCCGCACGCGGGTTTCGCTGTCGGCCGCGACACCGGCGGCGCTCAAGCGCTTGGCCATGGCGGCGGACAGTTCATCGGAGCGCTGCCAGGTGGTGGTGAACTCGCCGGTCTGCGGGCGCTGTTCGTCCAGGCGGAAACCGTTGTCCTGGAAGAACTGGATCGCCACCGGCCAGACTTCGGCTGGCGGATGCTGGCCCATGACCCAGCTGGAATCGCCACTCTTCTGCAGGGTGTAGTCGCTGGCGTCGGCCACGGCCGACAGCGGCTGCGGACGAGGGACGACGTATTCGCCCTTGACGCTGTCGTCCGCGACGTTGCGCGGAATCGGCAGCAGCGGATCCAGGCGCTTGGCGATGTTGACGTCTTGCGGCAGTTGCATCGGTGCAGTCTGTTGCGCTTGCAGGTAATCGCTACCACGGTCGCGGAAGTAACCTTCCGGTCCCCAGATCCATCCGCAGCCGCTGGTGCTGGAGATAATCAAGGCAAGTGCGGAAAGTCCGGCCATTCGCTTCATGCGTTGTACTTCCTCAATTAAACCAGGACGCCGGACTGGCGCAGGGCCTGCCGCAGCGGTTCGTGACAGGGGGTGCTCAGCCAGGTCAGTGGCAAGCGGATGCCTTCGTGCATCAGGCCCATTTCGACCAAGGCCCACTTCACCGGAATCGGGTTGGCCTCGATGAACAGGTCCTTGTGCAGCGGCATCAGTTTTTCGTTGATGGCCCGAGCGGTCTCGGCGTCGCCCTTGAGCGCGGCCTCGCACAGGTCGGCCATTTCGCGCGGGGCAACGTTGGCGGTGACGGAGATGTTGCCCTTGCCACCCAGCAGGATCAGCTCCACCGCTGTCGGATCATCCCCGGACAGCACGATGAAGTCCTTGCTCACGCCATCGAGGATGGCCTTGGCGCGCTTCATGTCGCCGGTGGCTTCCTTGATGCCGATGATGTTCGGCACGGTGGACAGGCGGATCACGGTCTCGGCCTGCATGTCGCAGGAGGTGCGGCCAGGAACGTTATAGAGGATCTGCGGGATGTCGACGGCTTCGGCGATGTGCTTGAAGTGCTGGTACAAGCCTTCCTGGGTCGGCTTGTTGTAGTACGGGACGACCAGCAGGCAGGCGTCGGCACCGGCTTCCTTGGCGTTGCGGGTCAGCTCGACGGCTTCGCGAGTCGAGTTGGCGCCGGTACCGGCGATGACGGGGATGCGACCGTTGACCTGCTTGACCACGGCACGGATGACTTCGATGTGCTCATTGACGTCGAGGGTTGCCGACTCGCCGGTGGTACCGACGGCGACAATGGCATGGGTGCCGTTCTCAAGGTGGAAGTCCACGAGTTTGCTGAGGCTGGCCCAGTCAAGATGCCCTTGTGCATCCATGGGTGTGACCAGTGCCACCATACTGCCCGCAATCATGAAACCGCTCCTGCCGGAAAAAGAGAGCGGTAATGGTACTGGCGCCAAGATGCTTGTACAAGCGAACTACCATTCCCCTGGGCGATGGTTTTCGCTACCCTTCAGGCTTTGATCGGTACCGACAAGCTCATACGCCGGTTTCCAGCCTCCGTTTTCGACGCCACAAGCCCCGATCCCGGGTTTGTCCTGGTGCTTTCCCGCTGTCGCGGAATGCAGCGCAACCCCGGGCACAAGGCTTGAGCCGTTCGTTTTCCCGGGCCGGGCGCTGTGTCGAGCGGCAAAGGTACCGACCGCTCATCGCTTTAGGAATGCTGCATGTCCACCCCCACAGTCCGCGAACAATTCCTTGTTATCAGTGCCCTTGGCGCCAACCCCATGGAGCTGACTAACGTCCTGTGCCGCGCCAGCCATGAAAATCGCTGCGCCGTCGTGACCTCACGCCTGACCCGCCATGGCGAATGCAGTGCACTCGTGCTCGAGATCTCCGGCAGCTGGGACGCCCTGGCGCGCCTGGAAGGCAGCCTGCCGGTGCTGGCCAAGAAGCATGCCTTTACCGTCAACGTCGTGCGCAGCGCCGCCCTGGAGAACCGTCCACAGGCCCTGCCCTATGTGGCCTACGTGAGCTCGGCCTACCGTCCGGACATCATCAACGAGCTGTGCCAGTTCTTCATGGACCACCACGTCGAGCTGGAGAACCTGACCTGCGACACCTATCAGGCCCCACAGACCGGCGGCACCATGCTCAACGCCACGTTCACCGTGACCCTGCCCGCCGGCACCCAGATCAGCTGGCTGCGCGATCAGTTCCTGGACTTCGCCGATGCGATGAACCTGGATGCCCTGATCGAACCGTGGCGCCCACAAAACCCAATGTAAGGAAGCGTTCATGACCGTTGCCGTCGACCAGCCGGTTACCGATTTCCAGGCGCCCGCCACCAGCGGGCAGACCATCAGCCTCGCCGCCCTCAAGGGCAAGCAGGTGGTGATCTATTTCTACCCCAAGGACAGCACTCCCGGCTGCACCACCGAAGGCCAGGGCTTTCGCGATCAGTACGCGCAATTCCAGGCCGCCAACACCGAAGTGCTCGGCGTCTCCCGGGACAGTCTCAAGTCCCACGAGAACTTCAAGTGCAAGCAGGAGTTCCCGTTCGAACTGATCAGCGACAAGGACGAGACGGTCTGCCAGCTGTTCGACGTGATCAAGCTGAAGAAGCTCTACGGCAAGGAATACCTGGGCGTTGATCGCAGCACCTTCCTGATCGACAAGAACGGCGTGCTGCGCCAGGAATGGCGTGGCGTGAAGGTGCCGGGGCATGTGGATGCGGTGCTGGCGGCGGCCCAGGCCCTCAACAAGGGCTGAAACTTTCGCTGCATTTACTGGCGCTATCGCGAGCAAGCTCGCTCCCACACCGATTGATTAACATCACCAATCCAGTGTGGGAGCGAGCTTGCTCGCGATGAGGCCATCCGCCTCACCCCATCGGTCAAAGCTACAACAGCGGCGCGACAACCGGCTCCTTGCTCGGCCACGCATCCAGCACCGCCTTGAACAGCGTCGCCAGGGGAATCGCAAAGAACACCCCCCAGAATCCCCACAGCCCGCCAAACAGCAGCACCGCACAGATGATCGCCACCGGATGCAGGTTCACCGCCTCGGAGAACAACAGCGGCACCAGCACGTTGCCGTCCAGGGTCTGGATGATCCCGTAGACCGCCATCAGGTAGATGAACTGATCGCTCCAGCCCCACTGGAACAGCGCAATCAAGGCCACCGGCACGGTCACCACCACGGTGCCGACGTAAGGCACCACCACTGAAATGCCCACCAGCAGCGCCAGCAGGGCGGCGTAGTTGAGCCCCATGGTCACGAAACCGATATAGGTCACACCGCCGCAGATGAAAATCTCGATGACTTTTCCGCGAATGTAATTGGCGATCTGCCGATTCATCTCCTGGGCCACTCGAGTGATCAGCGCACGCTCACGAGGCAGGTAGCCACGCACCCAACGCCCGATCATTTCCCGGTCCTTGAGGAAGAAGAACACCAGGATCGGTACCAGCACCAGGTAGATCATGATGTTGACCAGAAGCGGCAGGCTGGACAGCGAGAACGTCAGGGCCCATTGGCCGAACTTGCCGATCTCGCCGCGTACCACTTCGATGGTCTGCAAAACCTGCTCGTCGGACACCAGGTGTGGATAACGCTCAGGCAGCAGCAATAGCAGGGACTGCCACTTGGCGAGCATCCCCGGCAACTCGTTGAACAAGGTCACCAACTGGTGCCAGAGCAACGGTACGATAACCACGATAAACACCACCAGCACGCCCATGAACAGGGCAAACACCAGCCCGACTGCCGCAGCGCCGGGCAGCCGCAAACGCTCCAGCGTCGTGACCAGCCCCTGCATGAGATACGCCAGCACCATTCCCGCCAGCACCGGTGCCAGCATGCCGCCCAGGGTCAGCACGGCGGTAAACGCCAGGAACAGCAGCACTGCCAGAACCACCGCCTCTTCATCGGAGAAGTAGCGCTGAATCCAATCGCGTAACACTTTGAACATTAAAAATCCTTAAGAGACGCTATCGGTTCTTTTCAGGCCTTTTTCAGCCAGTAACGGTAGACGCCGTTTTCGTCTTCTTCACGCAGCAGCGTATGACCGGCCAATCGGGCGAAGGTGCGAAAGTCACGTTGCGAGCCCGCATCCGTGGCGATCACCTTGAGCACACTGCCGCTGGCCAGGCGGTTGAGTTCCAGCTTGGCCTTGAGCAACGGCAACGGACAATTCAGGCCGCTGGCGTCCAGTTCGGCATCGTGGGCTACAGCATCAGTCATGGGTTCGCTCCGCGGCAGGTCGTTGAGCGGCCTAGAATATCTGGTCCCGGGCCCGGTGTCCGGCTACAGTAGGGTCTTTGTCAACTAAGGCTTCGTGCATGACATTTCTGCGCCCCACCCTGCTGACGCTCGCTTGCCTGCTTGCCTCACCGGGCTTCGCCGACGACTTGCCGTCACTTGGCGATGCCAGTTCTGCCATCGTCTCGCCAGAACAGGAGCACCAACTGGGCCGCGCCTGGCTGGCCCTGCTGCGCAGCCAGGTTTCACAGCTCAACGATCCACAGCTCAAGGACTACGTCGAAACCAGCGTGTACAAGCTGGTGGAAACCAGCCAGGTCAACGACCGGCGCCTGGAGTTCATCCTGATCAACAGCCCGCAGCTCAACGCCTTCGCCGCACCGGGCGGCATCGTCGGGGTCAACGGCGGCCTGTTCCTCAACGCGCAGACCGAAGGCGAATACGCCTCGGTCATGGCCCACGAACTGGCGCACTTGTCACAACGCCACTTCGCCCGCGGCGTCGAAGCCCAGCAACGCATGCAGGTGCCGATGATGGCGGCGCTGCTGGCTGGCATCGTGATTGCCGCCGCCGGTGGCGGTGACGCCGGGATCGCGGCCATCGCCGGGACCCAGGCCGCCGCCATCCAGGAACAACGGCGCTTCTCGCGCCAGAACGAACAGGAAGCCGATCGCATCGGCATCCAGAACCTCGAGAAGGCCGGCTACGACCCGCGGTCCATGCCAACCATGTTCGAGCGCCTGATGCGCCAGTACCGGTTCGACGCCAGGCCGCCGGAATTCCTGCTGACTCACCCGGTGACCGAATCGCGGATCGCCGACACCCGCAACCGCGCCGAACAGGCCAGGCCGGGCGGCATCGAAGACAGTGTGCGCTATCAACTGATTCGCGCGCGGGTCCAACTGACCTACGAAGAAACCCCGGGCCTGGGCGCCAAGCGTTTCCGGGCACAGCTGGATGAGAACCCGAAGAACGACGTGGCCCGCTATGGCCTGGCGATCGCGCAGATCAAGGGCGGCCAGTTGAATGACGCACGGGAGAATCTCAAGCCGTTACTGGCCAAATCGCCCAACGAGATCATCTACAACCTCGCCCAGGTGGACCTGGACATCACCAGCAACAAACTGGCCGACGCTCAATCCCGCGTCGACCGGATGCTGAGCCAGTACCCGGGCAACTATCCGCTGAACCAGGTACGCGTCGACCTGCTGCTCAAGCAGAACCGCCCCGCCGATGCCGAGAAAGCCCTGGAAACCTTGCTCAAGTCGCGCCCGGACGATCCGGACATCTGGTACATGGTGGCCGAGACCCGCGGGCTGTCAGGCAACATCATTGGCCTGCATCAGGCCCGTGCCGAGTATTTCGCCCTGGTGGGCGACTACCGTCAGGCCATCCAGCAACTGGACTTCGCCAAACGGCGCGCCGGCACCAATTTCCCCCTGTCGTCGCGCATCGATGCCCGCCAGCGGGAACTCATGGAGCAGGAACGCATGGTCAAGGACATGATGGGCTGAGCATTCGCCAGGCGTAAAAAAACCGCCTCTTTCGAGGCGGTTTTTTTAGTGGCTAACCGATCATTCGGCCAGCTTGAAGGTGATGAAGCTCGCACGGCCCTGTCGCAGGACCCGCATCGATACCGAACGATTCTTCGGCAATGCCTTGGCAATGTCGGTGAACTCCTTGGCCGAACCGATGGCCTGGTTGTTCAGGTGCGTGATGATGTCGCCCGGTTGAAGACCGATCAACGCGGCAGGACCGTCCTGCACTTCCTTGATCACCACACCGCCCTGGAGCTCCAGGGTGCGCTTCTGCTCTTCGGTCAGCTCTGCCACGGCCACGCCCAGGCGGTTGCTGCTGCGCTCGACGCCGGACTTGGGCAGCGAATCCAGCTCCTTGCCCTCTTCAGGAATGGCCCCGACGGTCAACTCGACATTCTTGCGCTTGCCCTCGCGAATCACTTCCAGATTGGCCTTGGAGCCAGCCTTGAGGGCCCCCACCAGGTGCGGCAGGTCGGCGGACATGATGATCGGCTGACCATTCATGCTCAGAATCACGTCACCCACTTGCAGACCGCCCTTGGCAGCCGGGCCACCTTCCTGGATCTGCGCCACCAGCGCACCGGCGGGTTTATCCAGCCCGAACGACTCGGCCAGGTCCTTGTTCACTTCCTGGATCACCACCCCCAACCAGCCACGGCTGACCTTGCCTTCGCTCTTCAGTTGGTTGGACACGTCCAGGGCAACGTCGATCGGAATCGCGAACGACACGCCCATGAAGCCGCCCGAACGGGTGTAGATCTGGGAATTGATACCGACCACTTCACCGTTGAGGTTGAACAGCGGGCCACCGGAGTTACCCGGATTTATCGGTACGTCGGTCTGGATGAACGGCACGTAGTTTTCGTTCGGCAGGCTGCGACCGATGGCACTGACAATACCCTGGGTCACGGTGTGGTCGAAGCCGAACGGCGAACCGATGGCAACGACCCATTGGCCGGCTTTCAGGTCCTGGGATTTACCCAGTTTGAGCACCGGCAGGTCCTTGGCCTCGATTTTCAACAGCGCCACGTCGGAACGTGGGTCGGTGCCGATCAGCTTGGCCTTGAGCTCGCTGCGGTCGGCCAGGCGAACCAGGATTTCGTCGGCATCGGCGATCACATGGTTGTTGGTCAGGATGTAGCCATCAGGCGAAATGATGAAGCCCGACCCCAGGGATTGGGCTTCGCGCTGACGGCCACCGCCGGGCGAACGGGGTTGTTGTGGCATGCCACGCTCGAAGAACTCCCGCAGCATCGGCGGCAAGCCTTCCAGGTCCGGCATCTGCTGGTCCGATACACGGCGATCCGGCAGCTTCTGGGTCGTGCTGATGTTCACCACGGCGGGTGAAGCCTGCTCGACCAGTTGCGTGAAATCAGGCAATTCGACCGCCACGGCAGGAACGGCCTGGCCGAGCACAAGCACGGTGGCAAAGATGGAGAGATAGGTTTTCAAGCGTGGTATCGACATACGGCTCCCGTTACGACGAGCATGGTTAAGCGATATGGAGCAAGGAATACCAGGGAAAGATACGCCGGTATTTTTGTTCCGGGAACAGACAAGGCCAGAGCCGAGCGGCTCTGACCTATAGAAAAAAAGCTGGGTTTTTGCAAATGAAAATGCTGACAGGAAGTTTCGGCATTTCGATCAAGCCCTGGCGTCATCAGCCTCTCGCGCAATCGAATCACCCGCGCCGTCAACCGGCTATTGAGTCGCGGTGACGTCGGAGCGCATGGAAAGCGCGATCCGTTCCGCCGTACCGATAGGAATCTCACCGACCACCGTGACCATCATTTCGCCCTGTGGCGTCGTGAGCCTGCGGGAGACGGCAGCCGTCGGACCGAGTTGAGTACGGGTATCGGTGGCATTGGCACCGTTCAACGGCTCCAGGAACACCGAGAAGCGTGCCAGGCCATCGTCGTACATCAAGCTGCTGACCTGGATCTGGGTGTCCGGGTCTTTGCGCATGGCACTGCTGGTCAGTTCAAAGCCGGGCGGCAACCAGTCCGAGTGCCAGGCGGCTTTCACCGCAACGGCCTTGCCGGGATCCTGCGCGACAGCCTTGCATTCGGCGCTGGCTTGCAGCTCACCGTCCGTGGGCACTGCGACGTTCAAGCGAGTGAACTGGAAACGTTCGAGCAACTGGCCCTTGTCATTGAGCAACAGGGACTTGAGCGGCAGGCCGGTCTCTTTGTCCAGGTGCAGCTCGAAGCCATAACGATGCTGGTCCTTGGGCGTCAACGCCACGATGACCGCTTGACGCCCGGCCACGCGCGACTTGCCTACGACGGCAAGGTCATACCAATTCTTGAGTTTTTGCGGATCGAGCGCACGTGAAGTGCCGTCCGGCGCATTGCCCAGCCCCGCGATCAAGGAGCCGCTGACGCATTGAGTATGCCCATCAATGCGCAGGACTTCCTGTGCCGAGCCGTCGAGCTGGAGTAACCGCTCGCGGACCTTGCCATCCTGGACGCGATGCCAGATGTTATGCGTAGAAAAACTACCGTTGCGCTCGTAAACGAAAGTGCCCTGGAAGCTCTGCTGTTGCTCGGCTTGACTCAGGCGGCTCAACCAGTCCTGAGCCTCATCGGCATGGGCTGGAATCGCACACCAGCCACCAAGCATAAGCGTGAAGAGAGGTATGGCGCGCAATGGTTTTCCTTATTAACGGTTTTCCAGGCTGGCGGCACGGGCGTAAGGCAGCGCGCTTTCGGTACCTTTCAGGGCAGCTTGCTGGGCATGCTGACGCAGGTAGTTGGGCAGACGCTGATCATGCCAGCCGGGCTGGCCTTGCAGAACACCGTTGACCATCGGGCCCGCGGTTTCCGAACCTTCGCTGTAACCGGCCAATACCGCTGGGCCCTTGACCTGTGGAGCGGCCAAGCCAGGCTGGTTGGACTGCTGCGCCATTTGCACGCCGGCAATCTCATCCTGGTTGTACAGGCGCACACCGGCCAATACGGCAACGGTGACCGACGCGGCTACCGCCAGGCGACCCAGGCTGCGCCATGGTCCGCGTGAGGCTTTTGCCGGTACGGCTTCGTCAGCCAATGCAGCAGAAACGGCCGCGGCGATGTCCAGGCGTGGAAGCAGCAAATCCTTGTGCATGACAGCCCGGGCGATCTGGTAACGAGCCCAGGTCTCACGTGTTTCAACATCGTCGAAGGCATTCAGTACCCGACGCAATTCAAGTTCGTCCGCTTCGTTGTCCATAACTGCGGACAGCGATTCCTGCAGGGCTTCACGACTCATGGCGTTCCTCTCTTGGCTGTCGCCGCTGTCTCTAGTTTTCCTGCAACAAGGGTTGCAGGGCTTTATCGATGGCCTCCCGAGCGCGGAAAATCCGGGAGCGCACGGTGCCCACAGGACATTGCATGACGCTCGCAATGTCTTCGTAACTCAGACCGTCGAATTCACGTAAAGTTAAAGCCGTACCGCAAATCTTCAGGCAGTTGCTGGATGGTTCGATGGACGGTGCCTTCAATCTCATCCCGCAGCAACGCACGTTCCGGTGATTCGAGATCCTTGAGGCCATGATCGCCATCATAGAACTCGGCATCTTCAGAACTTACGTCACTATCCGGCGGCCGGCGGCCGCGTGAAACCAGATAGTTTTTCGCCGTGTTAATGGCGATGCGGTAAAGCCACGTGTAAAACGCGCTGTCCCCGCGGAAATTACCAAGTGCGCGGTAGGCCTTGATGAAGGCTTCCTGAGCGACATCCTGCGCTTCATGGGTGTCGTGCACGAAACGCACGATCAACCCGAGAATTTTGTGCTGGTATTTCAGCACTAGCAGATCGAAAGCTCGCTTGTCGCCGCGTTGGACCCGCTCGACCAGCTGCTGATCCTCTTCCTGGGTTAGCATGAACACTCCTCGATAAGCTCGAAGGAGGCTTGCATTACTAATTGACCGGGCTTGCAAACATAGACTCGGGCTTTTCGCAAAAGTTCTCCCCCTTCCAAGCAAGTTTCCGGCGCGCTCTGATCTCGGCACGCACGAAAAACGCAGCAGGAGATTCCCCGGCTGCGCGAATAATCTGTCATCGGGTCTGTCGGCCGAGATTCCAATCGAAATCTTGCACCAACCCGACGCTGCTCCCTTTTGCAGACAACCGTCTATTGAACGTAGGCGCTTGGCAAAAGTTCCCGCTATTTACACCACCATGAACTGAATATCAGGCCCCCATGACGTGATAAACAGCGTTCTGTCCTCGAAACGGCCGCCTTTATCGGCTCAAAGCCAAGCGGATGATCCGACGAAGCGGGTCGCTTTTCTGTCACGCTGGTTTCACATTGCCATGAATGCCCGACTATTGTGCCGATCCCCCCCTCTATATACTAGTGGGCTGCGTGGCTGCCCGACCCGTTGAAGCGGTGTCTGGCGCCAACCCCGACCCGGGTCGCCTTGAGCGGAAACCATTCGAATGAGCCAACAGTTTCAACACGATGTTCTGGTAATCGGCAGCGGAGCCGCCGGATTGAGCCTGGCGCTGACCTTGCCTGCGCATTTGCGCATCGCAGTGCTGAGCAAGGGCGATCTGGCCAACGGTTCGACCTTCTGGGCCCAGGGCGGTGTCGCCGCCGTGCTGGACGATACCGACACCATTGAATCCCATGTCGACGACACCCTCAACGCCGGCGGTGGCCTTTGCGATCCGCAAGCGGTGCGTTTCACCGTCGAGCACAGCCGGGAAGCCATCCAGTGGCTGATCGACCAGGGCGTGCCGTTTACCCGTGACGAACAATCGGGCACCGAAGACGGCGGTTTCGAGTTCCATCTGACCCGCGAAGGCGGCCATAGCCATCGGCGCATCATCCACGCGGCCGACGCCACGGGGGCGGCGATCTTCAAGACCCTGCTCGCCCAGGCGCGATTACGACCGAACATCGAATTGCTGGAACAGCGCGTCGCGGTCGACCTGATCACCCAAAAACGCCTGGGCCTGGACGGTGACCGCTGCCTGGGCGCCTACGTGCTCAATCGCGGCACCGGCGAAGTCGACACCTACGGCGCGCGCTTCGTCGTCCTGGCGTCCGGTGGCGCGGCGAAAGTCTACCTCTATACCAGCAACCCCGACGGCGCTTGCGGCGACGGCATCGCCATGGCCTGGCGTTCGGGTTGCCGGGTGGCGAACCTGGAGTTCAATCAGTTCCACCCCACCTGCCTCTATCACCCACTGGCCAAGAGCTTCCTGGTGACCGAGGCCCTGCGTGGCGAAGGGGCCCATTTGAAGCTCCCCAACGGCGAACGCTTCATGCAACGCTTCGATCCGCGCGCCGAACTGGCGCCGCGCGACATCGTCGCCCGGGCCATCGACCACGAAATGAAGCGCCTGGGTATCGATTGCGTCTACCTGGACATCAGCCACAAGCCCGAAGCGTTCATCAAGAGCCACTTCCCGACGGTGTACGAGCGCTGCCTGGAGTTTTCCATCGACATCACCAAACAACCAATCCCGGTGGTGCCAGCGGCGCACTATACCTGCGGCGGCGTGATGGTCGACCAACACGGCCGCACCGACGTGCCTGGCCTGTATGCCATTGGCGAAACCAGCTTCACCGGCCTGCACGGCGCCAATCGCATGGCCAGCAATTCGCTGCTGGAATGTTTCGTCTACGCCCGTTCGGCGGCGGCAGACATCCTCGAGCAACTGCCGCAGATCGCCATTCCGGTCGCCCTGCCCTCGTGGGACGCCAGCCAGGTCACCGACTCGGACGAAGACGTGATCATTGCCCACAACTGGGATGAACTGCGGCGCTTCATGTGGGACTACGTGGGCATCGTACGCACCAACAAACGCCTGCAACGGGCACAGCATCGGGTGCGCTTGCTGCTGGATGAGATCGACGAGTTCTACAGCAACTACAAAGTCAGCCGCGACCTGATCGAACTGCGCAACCTGGCCCAGGTGGCGGAACTGATGATTCGCTCGGCCATGGAACGCAAGGAAAGCCGGGGGCTGCATTACACCCTCGACTACCCGAACCTGCTGCCCGAGGCACTGGACACTATCCTGGTGCCGCCCACCTACGCCGACTGAACCTGAGCCGCACCCGCAGGCGCCGATGGACATCCGGCGCCAGCGCGTCGCGGAGCACGCACAGCGATCGGACCCGTCGCTCACCCTGCAATCGGAAACGCAGCACGATGATCAGCGGCAGCGCCAGACTATCGGGGCGCAACTGCACAGCCCGCCAGCCATCGGCCCGGCTCCAGAGCTGCCAGCCAGCGGCATTGCGGCGCAATCCGCAAAAGGCCCGGCGATGGGTCAGCACCACATGCCGGGGGATCGCCCAGGCGCCATGGGCCAGGCACACGATAATGCCAAGCGCGGCGCACCAGGACGCGATGGACAACAGCAACAACGAACCCAGGGCGAACACCTGGGCCAGCAGATAGGCCGCCAGCAGTTGCCCGGAGGCCTGCCAGCGGCATTCGAAGCGATTACTTAGGTTGGACACGGTCCAGGATCATCCGGACCATGCGCTGCAACTCGGGGTCTTCGGACTCGCTGCGCTCCATGAACCAGCCGAACATGTCCTGATCCTCGCATTCGAGCAGGCGGACGTAGCATGCACGGTCCACTTCATTGAGGTGGGGGTAAACCTCTTTAACGAACGGCACCAGCAACACGTCCAGCTCAAGCATGCCGCGGCGGCTGTGCCAGTAGAGGCGATTCAGTTCAACATCTTCGACCATGGAGCGCTCCTCAAATAGAGCGCAAGTATACAGGCCTCGCCACAGCGCGACAGACGGCTTTGGTCAGGCACCACCGATCCTTTGTGAACTACCCATTTCAAGGGCGTCCCCTTATGATGTCTACCAGACTTTTTACCCTGCGATGACCCATGGCTGATTTCGCTTTTTTCTGCACCCTGTCCCACGAAGGCGTCCTTGCGGTCCGCGGCGTGGATGCCAGCAAATTCCTGCAAGGCCAATTGACCTGCAACCTCGACTACCTGAGCGACAACCGGGCCAGCCTCGGCGCCCGCTGCACGCAGAAAGGCCGGATGCAATCGAGCTTCCGCATCCTGCTCGAAGGCGACGGTGTGTTGATGGCCATGGCCACCGAACTGCTCGAACCGCAATTGGCGGACCTGAAAAAATACGCCGTGTTCTCCAAATCCAAGCTCACCGACGAAAGCGCCGCCTGGGTTCGCTTCGGCCTGGAAAATGCCGACGATGCCCTGGCTGGACTGGGCCTAGAACTGCCGAGCGACACCGACAGCGTGGCGCGCCATGAAGCCTTGATCGCCATCCGCGTGTCTCCCGGCCGCGCCGAGCTCTGGGCACCCGCCGAACAGGCACAGGCACTGCGAACCCGCCTGGGCGCGGAGCTGGCCGAGGCGGACCTGAACCCCTGGCTGCTGGGCCAGGTCCGTGCCGGGATCGGCCAGGTCATGCCAACCACCCGCGAACTGTTCATCCCACAGATGCTCAACCTGCAGGCCGTCGGCGGCGTCAGCTTCAAGAAAGGCTGCTACACCGGCCAGGAAATCGTCGCGCGCATGCAATACCTGGGCAAGCTCAAGCGACGCCTGTATCGCCTGCAACTGGACGCCAGCGAACTGCCGGAACCCGGCACGGCGCTGTTCTCCCCCACTCACGGCAGTTCCATCGGCGAAGTGGTGATTGCCGCCCGCGGCGAAGGAAACATTGAACTGCTGGCGGTATTACAGGCCGAAGCTGCAGAAGATGACAATCTGCACCTCGGTGCCTTGGAAGGCCCTCGCCTTCAATTGTTGGACCTGCCTTACGAACTGGACCGCGACCGCGAAATCCAGCGCTGATCGCAGCATTTGTCGCAACACCCTAGAGAACCGAAATGAGCGATTTGGCGGATAAGGTCCAACGGGATTTGGTGCAGGCCATCGATAACGATGACCTGGTTCTGCCAACATTACCGGAAGTGGCCATGCAGATTCGCCGGGCCGCCGAAGACCCGGAAATCAGCGTCAGCAACCTGAGCAAAGTGATCGGCCGCGATACGGCCCTCTCGGCACGCCTGATAAAAGTGGTCAACAGCCCGCTGTTGCGGGCCACCCAGGAAGTCACTGACCTGCACACGGCCATCACTCGACTGGGCGTCAACTACAGCAGCAACTTGGCCATTGGCCTGGTGATGGAGCAGATTTTCCACGCCCGCTCCGAGGTGGTGGAACTGAAGATGCGCGAAGTCTGGCGCAAAAGCCTGGAGATCGCCGGCGTCAGCTATGCGTTGTGTCGCGGCTACACCCAACTCAAGCCGGACCAGGCTGCGTTGGGTGGTCTGGTGCATCAGATCGGCGTGCTGCCGATCCTTACGTACGCACAGGACAATAATGAACTGCTGTCGGACCCGGTCAGCCTCAACCATGTGATCGAAACGATTCACCCGGTGCTGGGGGACAAATTGCTCAGTGTCTGGGAATTTCCGGAGCGGTTGGTGAAGCTGCCGGGGCTGTATCTGGATTTCAACCGCGACTCCAGGCAAATCGATTATGTCGACCTGGTGCAGGTCGCTGCGCTGTATTGCTACAAGGACACCGACCATCCCCTGAGCAAGATTGATGTATTCGGCGTCCCAGCCTTCAAGAAACTGGGCATCGACCCGGAGAACAAGGCCCGGTGTGCGGATATCGAAGAAGCGCGGTCGATGTTTTATTGAGCCCCAGGCTGACACCACGAAACCTGGATCAGGCGCTGACCTGTGGCGAGGGGATTTATCCCCGCTGGGGCGCGAAGCGCCCCTCGCAGTCTGTTTGAACAGGCCGCAATCGCCAGTTGGGGCCGCTTCGCAGCCCAGCGGGGATAAATCCCCTCGCCACAATAGCGGGCTTAATCTGAACCAGGGATAAAGCTCACCCGCACCTTCAGCCCGCGTTCCTGCCCGTCATGCAAGGTGATCTGCGCCAGATGCGCGCGGCAGATTTCGCCGACGATCGCCAACCCCAGCCCGGAACCGGCCACTTGCTGGTTGCGTCGATAGAAGCGCTCGAACACCCGGTCCCGCTCATGCAGCGGAATGCCTGGCCCGTCGTCCTCGACTTCCAGGACCGCCGGTGCGGTGACCCGCAGGATCACGTTGCCGCCCGACGGAGTGTGGGCCAGGGCGTTGTCCACCAGGTTGCTCAACAGCTCGTTCAACAAGGTCGGCTCGCCCCGCAGCCATACCGGCTCGTCGGCTTCCAGGGCCAGCGCCACGCCTCGGGCATGGGCCAGCGGGGCCATGGCCATGCCCAGCTCACGGGCCAACTGGCTGAGATCGAGCAACTGAGCACCGCCTTCGGCAATGGCCCGGGCGCCATTTTCCACCCGCGCCAGGGACAGCAACTGGTTGGCCAGGTGGGTCAATCGATCGGTCCCCTGAGCCGCGGTCTCCAGGGTTTCACGCCAGGTCGCCGGCTCGCTGGCGCGCAAACCCAGCTCCAGGCGCGCCTTGAGCGCGGCCAGCGGCGTACGCAGTTCATGGGCGGCATCGGCGATGAACTGAGCCTGCCGCTCGAATTGCCCGCGCAGGCGTTCGGTGAAATGGTTCAGGGCCCGCACCAGCGGCCATAATTCGTGCTGCACCTCCACCAGCGGCAACGGCCGCAGATCGTCCGGCTGGCGCTCCTCCACCGCCGTGCGCAAGCGCTCCAACGGGCGCAACGCCGCACTGACCGCAAACCACACCAACAGCAGCGCGCCCACGGCCAGCATGCCCAGGCGCAACAGGGTGTCGGCCATCAGGCCACGGGCCATGCTGACCCGCGCCTCTTCGGTCTCGGCCACGCGAATTTCCGCCATGCCATTCATGTTCGGCTCGCTCACCGCCTTGAGCAGGCTCACCACCCGCACGCTCTGCCCCTGGTATTGGGCGTTATAGAAGCGCGCCAGGGCCGGGTAATCGTCCGTGCGGGGCGTCCCGGGCGGCGGGCCGGGAAGGTTTTCGTAGCCAGAGATCAACTTCTTGTCGATGTCATTGACTTGGTAATAAATGCGTCCGGCACTGTCGTAGGCAAAGGTGTCCAGGGCCACGTAGGGCACATCCGCGCTGAGGCTGCCGTCGCGCTGGGACAGGCCCGCGGCGATGGTCCGGGCCGAGGCCAGCAGGGTCCGGTCATAGGCGGTGTCCGCCGCTTCGCGGCCGTTCCAGTAGGCGCTCAGGCCGCTGGCGAGCATCAGCACCACCAGCAGCAACGCCAGGTTCCAGAGCAGCCGCCAGCGCAGGCTGTCGGGCTTATGCATTGCGGTTTTCCAACAGGTAGCCCAAGCCGCGGAACGTCACGATCGCGACTGCATGGCCGTCGAGTTTCTTGCGCAGGCGATGGACGTAGATTTCGATGGCGTCCGGGCTGGCTTCTTCGTCCAGGCCGAACACCTGGGCCGCCAGTTGCTCCTTGCTCATCACCCGCCCCGGCCGGGCAATCAATGCTTCGAGCACGGCTTGCTCGCGGGAGGTCAGGGTCAGCAATTCATCGTCGAGGGTAAAACGCCGGGTGTCCAGGTCATAGACCAGCCCGCCGCAGCGCTGCTGGCGTTCGCCGCCCAGTACGCTGCGGCGCAACAGGGCCTTGACCCGGGCCTCAAGCTCAGTGAGCTCGAATGGCTTGGCCAGGTAGTCGTCGGCACCGAGGTTGAGGCCATGGACGCGGTCCTTGACGTCGCTGCGGGCGGTCAACATCAGCACGGGCAAAGTCTTGCCGCGAGCCCGCAGGCGCGCCAGCACCTCGAAACCGTCCATGCGCGGCAGCCCGACATCAAGCACCGCCACGGCGTATTCCTCGCTGCTCAAGGCCAGGTCGGCCGCGACGCCGTCGTGCAGCACGTCCACGGTCAAACCGGTGCTCTTGAGCGCCTGGGCAACGCTTTCGGCGAGCTGCAGATGGTCTTCGACGAGCAGAACACGCATGGGTTATTCCTCGATTCAGGGATGGTCGACGCCATTCTTTGGCGCGGAGTTTACAGCCGCATCCGCCCCTGTGAAGCCAAAAACACGTTGAAAGATTTTGAAAGGTTAGCGAAAGGTTGAGCCGTTAGAGTCCTCCCACGGACGGTTTCGACTGCCCGCCGCGACGCACCTCGCGAACGAAAAACGCCTCGAAGCGTTTTCGCCGAATAAAAACAATAAAAGCGGAGTCATCACATGCTGTCTCTACAGCTCCAGGCCCCAATGCCTACCCGCCTTTCCCGCTTCAATCAGACCACCCTGGCCAGCGCCATCACGCCTCGGTCTGGTGCCCTCCCACGCCTTCAATCCCGATACGTTCGGCAAACAACCTGCGCCCGCCATCCGCGCCGCGAGGGCCGGGGGCCAGCAACACCAAATCTACACCACACACAACAACAACTCCTGTGGAGATAACGATGAACCTATCACTGCGTAAAGTAGCCTTGGCCGCCGGATGCCTGATGTTCGCCGGGCAGTTGCTCGCCGCTGATCCGGCCAAAGAACCCAAGCGCCCCGAATGCATCGCCCCGGCCTCCCCTGGCGGCGGCTTCGACCTGACGTGCAAGCTGGTGCAAAGCGCGCTGGTCAACCAGAAGCTGTTGACCAAGCCGATGCGCGTCACCTACATGCCCGGCGGCGTCGGCGCGGTAGCCTACAACGCAGTGGTCGCCCAGCGTCCGGCCGACGCCGGCACATTGGTGGCCTGGTCCAGTGGCTCGTTGCTGAACCTGGCCCAGGGCAAGTTCGGTCGTTTCGATGAAAGCGCCGTGCGTTGGTTGGCCGCCGTCGGCACCAGCTATGGCGCCATCGCGGTGAAAAGCGATTCGCCCTACAAGAACCTCGACGATCTGGTACAGGCCCTGAAGAAAGATCCGGGGTCGGTAGTCATCGGTTCCGGCGGCACCGTCGGCAGCCAGGACTGGATGCAGACCGCCCTGATCGCCAAGGCCGCCGGCATCAACCCCCGCGACCTGCGTTACGTGGCCCTCGAAGGCGGCGGCGAGATCGCCACGGCGCTGCTCGGCGGCCACATCCAGGTCGGCAGTACCGACATTTCCGACTCCATGCCCCACATCCAGAGCGGCGATATGCGCCTGCTGGCGGTGTTTGCCGAGAAGCGCATCGACGAGCCGGAGATGAAAAACATCCCCACCGCCCGCGAGCAAGGCTATGACATCGTCTGGCCGGTGGTCCGCGGCTTCTACCTCGGGCCAAAAGTCAGCGATGAAGACTACGCCTGGTGGAAAGAGGCATTCGACAAGCTGCTGGCTTCCGAAGAGTTCGCCAAGCTGCGCGACCAGCGCGAGCTGTTCCCGTTTGCCATGACCGGCCCGGAACTGGACACCTACGTGAAGAAACAAGTGGCTGATTACAAGGTGCTGGCCAAAGAGTTCGGCCTGATCCAGTAACCGTCTCTGTTCGCGTGGCGGCGCTGGCATCACCGGCGCCGCCCAGGAGTTAGTCATGCTCACCATCCAACGTATTTTTGCCGCGGTGCTGCTGCTGGTTTGCATCGGCCTCGCGCTGATGGCCTGGCCGTATCAGGCCGCCTTTTCCTACGAACCGGTCGGCCCGCGCGCCTTTCCCCTGCTGATGCTGGGGCTGATGGGCCTGGCGCTGCTGTACATGCTGTTTCGTCCGACCCCCATCGTGCACAGCGACGAAGACCCGCAGCTGGACCGTGAAACCCTGCAGAAGATCGGCATCTGTGTGGCGCTGCTGCTGATATTCGCCGGGACCTTCGAACCCCTGGGCTTCATTGTCGCCAGCATCCTGATCGGCGTGCCGATGGCGCGCCTGTATGGCGGGCGCTGGGTGCCGAGCGTGGTGATCATCAGCCTGATGGCCATCGGTCTTTATCTGTTGTTCGACAAGCTGATGGACGTGCCGCTGCCCCTGGGCCTGCTCGACGTCCTGGAGAATTGATATGGATACCCTGAATTATCTCGGCCAGGGTTTTGGCGTTGCACTGACCCCCTACAACCTCGTCACCGCGTTGACCGGTACGCTGATCGGCACGGTGGTCGGGCTGCTGCCGGGCCTGGGCCCGATCAACGGCGTGGCGCTGCTGATCCCGATCGCCTTCGCACTGGGGCTGCCGCCGGAGTCGGCGTTGATCCTGCTGGCGGCGGTGTACCTGGGTTGCGAATACGGCGGGCGCATCAGCTCGATCCTGCTCAACATTCCCGGTGAAGCCTCCACCGTGATGACCACCCTCGACGGCTACCCGATGGCTCGCCAGGGCCTGGCCGGGGTGGCGTTGTCGCTGTCGGCGTGGAGTTCGTTCATCGGCGCGTTCATCGCCACCTGCGGGATGGTGCTGTTCGCGCCGTTGCTGGCCAAATGGGCGATTGCCTTCGGACCGGCGGAATATTTCGTCCTGATGGTGTTCGCCATTGTCTGCCTGGGCGGCATGGCCGGCGACCGACCACTCAAGACGTTCATTGCGGCGCTGATCGGGCTGTTCCTGTCCAGTGTCGGGATCGATGCCAACAGCGGCGTCTACCGCTTCACCGGTGACAACATCCACCTGACCGACGGCATTCAATTCGTCGTGCTGGTGCTGGGTTTGTTCTCCATCAGTGAAATCCTGTTGCTGCTGGAGAAAACCCATCGCGGCCAGGAAGCGGTGGAAGCCACCGGGCGAATGATGTTCAACTTCAAGGAAGCGGCGTCGGTCTTCGTCGTGAACCTGCGTTGCGGCGTGCTCGGCTTCATCATGGGCGTGTTGCCCGGTGCAGGGGCGACCCTGGCCAGTGCCGTGGCCTACATGACCGAGAAGCGCATCGCCGGTGCCAGTGGCAAGTTCGGCCAGGGTGACAAACGCGGCCTCGCTGCTCCGGAAACCGCCATTGGCGGCGCAGCCTGCGGCGCGCTGGTGCCGATGCTGACCCTCGGTGTGCCTGGCTCGGGCACCACGGCGGTGATGATCGGCGCACTGTCGCTGTACAACATCACGCCCGGTCCGCTGCTGTTCCAGCAACAGCCGGACATCGTCTGGGGCCTGATCGCCTCGTTGTTCGTCGCCAACATCATGCTGGTGATCCTCAACATCCCGATGATCCGCATCTTCACCCGTATCCTGGCCGTGCCGAACTGGGCATTGGTGCCGGTCATCGCGATCATCACCGGCATCGGCGTCTATGCGGTGCATGCCACGACGTTCGACCTGTTCCTGATGATCGGCATTGGTATCTTCGGCTACATCCTGCGCAAGCTGGATTTCCCGCTGTCGCCGGTCCTGCTGGGCTTCATTCTCGGCGGCCTGATGGAGCAGAACCTGCGGCGTGCGCTGTCGATCTCCAACGGTGCGCTGGAAATCCTCTGGTCGAGCCCGATCACCTTCGGCTGCTGGATCCTGACGGCGATCATGCTGTTCATGCCATTGCTGCGGATCTGGCGTCGCCGCGCCGCACAACGTCGCGCCCTGGCCAATGTCTGAAGCGACTTTCAAACAATGGTGGGGAACACCGCTGGTCGGCCTGGCCGGCGGTTACCTGGCCAGCCTGATCGGCTGGCCTTTGCCCTGGATGGTCGGCTCGTTGCTGGCGATCATCCTGGTGCGCTGCCTGACGCCGTGGCAATTGGCGGAAATCCCCGGCGGCCGCAAATGCGGCCAATGGGTGGTGGGCATCGGCATCGGCCTGCACTTCACCCCGGTGGTGATGGAACAGGTCCTGAGCCACTTCGGCCTGATCTTTTTCGGCGCGCTGATCACCAGCGTGTCCAGCGTGGTAAGTGTCTGGCTGATGCGTCGCACCGGCGAGGACCGTGCTACCGCGTTTTTCTCGAGCATGCCCGGCGGTTCCGGCGAAATGGTCAACCTCGGTGCCCGCAACGGCGCGGACCTCAGCCGTGTCGCCGCGGGCCAGAGCTTGCGGGTGCTGGTGGTGGTGCTGTGCGTACCGGCGGCCTTCAAGTACCTGTTGGGCGAAGGTGCGCCGGTGCAACATGCCACGACAGTGGACTGGCTGTGGCTGGCGCTCCTGTTTCCGGCGGGCGCCCTGCTCGCCTGGGTCTGGGAGCGCTTGCGCCAACCCAATCCCTGGTTGTTCGGGCCGTTGCTGGTGAGCGCGGCGGTGAGCGTCGGTTGGGACCTGCACATCGGCCTGCCCAACGGCGCCAGCCAGATCGGCCAGTGGCTGATCGGCAGCGGGTTGGGTTGTCATTTCAACCGGCAGTTCTTTCGTCGGGCACCGTCGTTCATGGGCCGCACGTTGGTTGGCACGGTATTGACGATGCTGATCGCCACGCTTGCAGCCCTAGGCTTGAGCACCTTGACCCATCTGGATCTGCGTTCGTTGACGCTGGGCATGATGCCCGGCGGCATCGCGGAAATGAGCCTGACGGCGGAGACGCTGCAACTGTCGGTGCCGTTGGTGACGGCGTTGCAGGTGATGCGGTTGCTGTTCGTGCTGTTTCTGGCGGAGCCGTTGTTCAGGTATTGGATGCGCCAGTCGAGTTCGGCCTGATCATCCGCGGCGCCTTCATCGCGAGCAAGCTCGCTCCCACAGGGGATTCGTGTTGCCCTGAACCTGTGGGAGCGAGCTCGCTCGCGATGGGGCCCTGACTGCCGACCACTTAAAGCGGCGGCAACCGCCAATCGATCGGCGTCTCGCCATGCTGCTGGAGAAACTTGTTGGTCCGGCTGAAATGCCCGCAGCCGATGAAACCTCGGTGGGCCGACAGCGGCGACGGGTGGACCGAAGTCAGCACCAAATGCTTGGTCGCATCGATCAGCCTCTGCTTGCTCTGGGCATGGGCGCCCCACAACAGGAACACCAAGTGCGGCTGGTGTTCACTGACGACTTCAATGATCCTGTCGGTAAAGTGCTGCCAGCCTTTTTTGGCGTGGGCGTTGGCATTGGCGCGCTCCACGGTCAGGGTCGTGTTGAGTAGCAACACTCCCTGGTCGGCCCAGCTTTGCAGGTAGCCGTGATTCGGGATGTCGATGTTCAGGTCGCGCTTCAATTCCTTGTAGATGTTCACCAGGGACGGCGGTGTCGGCACGCCCGGCTGAACCGAGAAGCACAAGCCATGGGCCTGGCCTGGACCGTGGTAAGGGTCCTGGCCGAGAATCACCACCTTGACCTTATCCAGCGGCGTGGAATTGAGGGCGTTGAAAATCAGCGAAGCCGGCGGATAGATCTCCTTGCCAGCGGCGTATTCACTGCGTAGGAACTCACGCAACTCCGCCATGTAGGGCTGGTCGAACTCGGCACGCAGGGCCTGCTTCCAGCTCGGTTCGAGTTTGATACGGTCGTCGGCAGTCATGGTTGCATCCGGTAAAAAACAATGGCCGCACCCTAGGAAAGCCTACAGGGCTTGTCAATTGATCTGACGCAGAACCGGCACTTTCCTACATAGCGGTCATACTGAACATTCAAATTTCTGATCGAGGTCACGATGAATCTGCACTTCGAAGAGCTCACTGGTATCGACGGTGCCCGCATCGGCATCGCCACCCTGGATGCCGAAAAATCCCTGAACGCCCTGTCCCTGCCGATGATCAACGCCTTGCGTGATCGCCTCGATGCCTGGGCTCGGGAACCGCAGGTCGTTTGTGTGCTGTTGCGTGGCAATGGCGCCAAGGCCTTCTGCGCCGGCGGTGAGGTGCGCAGCCTGGTGGAGGCCTGCCGCGCACATCCCGGCGAAGTACCGCCGTTGGCGGCACAATTCTTCGCGGCGGAATACCGCTTGGACTTCAACCTGCACACCTACCCCAAACCCTTGCTGTGCTGGGGCCACGGCTATGTACTGGGCGGTGGCATGGGGCTGCTGCAAGGCGCCAGTACCCGCATCGTCACGCCAAGCAGCCGCCTGGCCATGCCGGAAATCAGCATCGGCCTGTACCCGGATGTCGGCGCCAGTTGGTTCTTGTCACGCTTGCCCGGCAAGCTCGGGCTGTTTCTCGGCCTGACCGGCGCCCACATGAATGCCCGGGACGCCATCGACCTGGGCCTGGCCGACCGCTTCTTGCTGGATGAACAACAGGACGACCTGATCGAAGGCCTGCTGCAACTCAACTGGCAAGAGCAGACCGAGATGCAACTCAACAGCCTGCTCAAGGCCTTGCAGCAGGAAGCTGCCGCCCAACTGCCCGAAGCCCAATGGCTGCCGCGGCGGCCGAAAATCGACGAGTGGTTGGATGTCAGCGATGTGCGCTGCGCCTGGAAAGCCCTCAGCCTGTTGGTGGACCACCCTGATCCACTGATCGCCCGGGCCGCCAAGACCATGGCCGAAGGCTCGCCGTTGACCGCTCATCTGGTCTGGGAGCAGATCGCCCGGGCTCGGCATTTGTCCCTGGCCGGTGTGTTCCGGATGGAATACACCTTGAGCCTCAACTGCTGCCGTCATCCGGAATTCAGCGAGGGCGTGCGGGCGCGATTGATCGACAAGGACCACAAGCCACGCTGGCACTGGCCGGACATCAATCACGTGCCCGAAGCGGCGGTCGAGGCGCACTTTCACAAGACATGGGAAGGGCGGCATCCGTTGGCGGATTTGTCCAACGAGTAACGAGCCAGCCCCCCCTGTGGGAGCGAGCTTGCTCGCGATGGCGGCATGTCAGACACATCAATGCTGGCTGACCCGACGCCATCGCGAGCAAGCTCGCTCCCACAAGAGTTATCCCATCGGGTTTATGGCAGGCACAAAAAAAGCGGCGCTCAATGCGCCGCTTTCTGTTGCCCCGGGATCAGCGGTGACCGCCCCTTCCGTCATGATCACCGCGTCCCCGATGATCACGTCCGCCTCGACCGCCTCGGTCGTCATTCCAACCGCCCCGGTCACGGCCGTCCCAGCCGCCCCGATTCGGATAAGACCGGTACGCCGCTCGCGGTGGCGAGTAGTAGCGCGGGCCTTGTTGGTAGTAACGCGGTGCCGAGTAATAGCGCGGCGCCGGTTGGTAATACCGCGGGGCGTAATAGCCACGCGGCGCCGAATAATAACTCCCGCCGCCGTAATAGACCGGCGCCGGTGAGGTGTAGACCTCGGAACGGTAGTAGCTCGAGTCTCCGTCGTAATAAGGCACGCAGGCCGAAAGAGTCAAACCGAGAAACGCAATGAGGAGCAGTCGTCGATACATGGCGGCCTCCTGGACCGCGGATGGGCCACATCAGCGACGCTGATGGGCGGCAGTCAACTTTGTGTGACTGACGCATATTCAGACAGCAAAATCGGAATCTGGTGCGACCTGGCAACAACTAGAAACATGTCCCTCGTCGCCCTCTTCCGGTGCGCGATAGCACCACAAGCAAGCACAAATCCGCCCTCGATCCTCCTTCTTCAACACCTGCCCTCTCTGGCCCGGGCCTTTGCCGGAATTGGCACGGCTCTCGCTTTAACAAACTCCGTGCAGGAGTCATCACAGGTTCGCGGCACCACAATTTGCAATGGCTGACTAGGGTTCCGGCTCGCTTCTGGCGAGTGGCTGGTCCGAGAGTTGGCGACCTCCAGTTGAGGTTACACGGCGGGACAAAAGCCCGGGAGACAAGCCACCGTTCGCGGTGCCGCGTTGCTCCTGTCCGCCCTTGATCAACTGGAGAACCACCATGCTCAAGCTTCGTCTGTCCGCCCTGCTCCTCGCCGCCCTCTCGGCCCTCGTGAGCTTTTCATCCGCCGCCGCACAAAAAGACCACTTCAGCGTCTGCTGGACCATTTATGCCGGCTGGATGCCCTGGGAATACGCCGGCAGCCAGGGCATCGTCGACAAATGGGCGAAAAAATACGGCATCAAGATCGACGTCGTGCAGCTCAACGATTACGTCGAATCCATCAACCAGTACACCGCCGGTCAGTTCGACGGCTGCACCATGACCAACATGGACGCCCTGACCATTCCCGCCGCCGGTGGCGTGGACAGCACCGCGCTGATCGTCAGCGATTTCTCCAACGGCAACGACGGCATCGTCCTCAAGGGCGAAGGCAAGAAAGTGGCCGACCTCAAGGGCATGGACGTCAACCTGGTGGAACTGTCGGTGTCCCATTACCTGCTGGCCCGCGCCCTGGATTCCGTGGGCCTCGCCGAGAAAGACCTGAAAGTCGTCAACACCTCCGACGCCGACATCTCCGCCGCGTTCAACACCGATCAGGTCAAGGCCGTCACCACCTGGAACCCGATGCTTTCGGACATCAAGGCCCAGCCAGGCGTGAGCGAAGTGTTCAATTCCAGCCAGGTTCCCGGCGAGATCATGGACATGATGGTGGTCAACACCCAGACCCTGCAGGACAACCCGGCCCTGGGCAAAGCGTTGACCGGCGCCTGGTTTGAAGTGGTGGCGCTGATGAATGCGAAAAACGCAGCCAGCCAGGCCGCGTTGGAACACATGGCCAAAGCCTCGGGCACCGACCTCAAAGGTTTCCAGGCGCAACTGGACACCACCAAGCTGTTCGCCACGCCCAAAGAAGCCCTCGGTTTCGCCACCAGCGAACAACTGCCCGCCACCATGGGCAAAGTCGCCGAATTCTCGTTCCAGCACGGCTTGCTGGGCGAAGGCGCCAAGGACACGAACGCGGTCGGCATGGCATTCGCCAATGGCGTGACCCGCGGCGACAAGGCCAACCTCAAGCTGCGTTTCGACCCGACCTACGTACAGCTGGCCGCCGACGCCAAGCTGTAAACCGGAGGACCTGGCATGCGCCTGATCAACCGCTACCCGGATCGTCCCAGCCGCTTGTTGCTGGTGATCCTGCCCTTCGCGCTGGTGTTGTTCGCCTACTTCATGGGCTCGGCCGAACGGTTGACGGACAACCCCAACGACAAACTGCTGCCCAGCGCCGTGCAAATGGCCGATGCGGTCAAGCGCCTGGCCTTCACCGCTGATGCCCGCAGCGGCGAATACCTGCTCTGGCAAGACACCGCCTCAAGCCTGCGCCGGTTGGTCATCGGCCTGGGCATCAGTGCCCTGGCCGGGCTGTGCCTGGGCATTGCCGCCGGCACGTTGCCGCTATTGGGCGCGCCGTTATCGCCGCTGCTCACCGTGGTGTCGATGGTGCCGCCGCTGGCTATCCTGCCGATCCTGTTCATCGTCTTCGGCCTGGGAGAGTTGTCGAAAGTGATGCTGATCGTGATTGGCATCACACCCTGCCTGGCCCGGGACCTGGAACAGCGCGCCCGGGAAATTCCCACCGAGCTGCTGATCAAGGCCCAGACCCTCGGTGCTTCGACCTGGACCCTGATGCTGCGGGTAGTGCTGCCGCAACTGCTGCCGCGCCTGTTGATTTCCCTGCGACTGATGCTCGGTTCGGCCTGGCTGTTTCTGATCGCCGCCGAAGCCATCGCCTCCACCGATGGGCTGGGCTATCGGATTTTCCTCGTGCGGCGCTACCTGGCGATGGACGTGATCTTGCCGTACGTGGTGTGGATCACCTTGCTCGCCTGGCTGATGGATTGGGGCCTCAAGCGCCTGACCCGGCAAGCGTTCCCCTGGTATGAGGGGACGAAGGCATGAGTTTCATTAACGTGAACAATGTCTGGCAACAGTACGGCGACCAAGTCGTGCTCGAGCGCTTGAACCTGAGTGTCGCCGAGGGTGAGTTCTGCACCTTGGTGGGGGCGTCGGGTTGCGGCAAGTCGACCTTCCTGCGCTTGCTGCTGGGCCAGGAACGTGCCAGTCGCGGACAGATTCTCCTGGATGGCGAGCCCTTGGCCGGCGAGCCGGATGCCAGCCGGGGCGTGGTGTTCCAACGCTATTCGGTGTTCCCGCACCTGAGCGTGCTGGACAACGTCGCCCTGGGCCTGGAGTTGCCGCGCTCGCCGCTGCTGGGCCGTCTGTTCGGCAGTGCCAAGCGTCAGGCCCGGGAAGAAGCCGCACACTTGCTGGACAAGGTCGGACTCGGCCATGGGCAGGATAAATACCCGGCGCAACTGTCCGGGGGCATGCAGCAGCGACTGGCCATCGCCCAGGCACTGATCATGAAGCCGCGGGTCCTGCTGCTGGACGAACCCTTCGGTGCCCTCGACCCGGGCATTCGCAAGGACATGCATGCCTTGTTGCTGGAGCTGTGGCGCGAAACCCGCCTGACGGTGTTCATGGTCACCCATGACCTGTCCGAAGGTTTCAGCCTCGGCACGCGCCTGCTGGTGTTCGACAAAGTCCGTGTCGATCCCCACGCCCCTGGCGCCTATGGCGCTCGCATTACCTACGACATTCCATTGAACAGCGACCGCCGCACCGCCCGTGCCGCCGTCGACGCCCTGCCCGCCGAACTGGCCGGCACATTGCGTATCGCTTGAAAGGAGTTTTTCCATGCCCGACTCGACCCGCTTGTTTACCCCCTTCGCCGAAGAACTGCTGCCCGGCGGCGGCCACCGTTCGTTCGTGCTCAAGCGCGGCCAGCTGCTGCGCCTGACCGATCTGCGCGGCGGGGCCAACGTGAGCCTGACGCTACTCAATGCCAACGAGAAAACCGAACGCCTGAACCTGCCCGACAGCCTCAAATGCCAACACACCGCCAAACTCACCGCCGGCCACTGCCTCTACTCGGACATGGGCCGGGTGCTGGCGGCCATCACCGCCGACACCTGCGGCTGGAGCGACAGCCTGGGCGGCGTGCTCTGCGCCGAGGAAGTCGCGCAAAAATACGGTCAGGGCCGCTACCAGGAACTGCGCAACGGTTTCTTTCGCAACGGCACCGACAACCTGTTGGTGGAACTGGGCAAATGGGGCCTGGGCCTGTCCGACCTGCTGATGACCCTCAACCTGTTCAGCCGGGTCGATGTCGATGAGGCGGGAAACTTTCACTTCGTCGAGGGCAATTCCCTGACCGGCGACTACATCGAGCTGTACGCGCCGATGGATACCCTGGTGGTGCTGACCGCGCTGCAACACCCGATGGACCCCAACCCGCAATACGCCCCGCAACCGATCAAGCTCAGCTGGATGAACGCCGACGCCAGCGTCGCCGAGCACTGCCGCCTTTCGCGCCCGGAAAACCAGCGCGGCTTCATCAACACCGACCGCCTGTTCGCCTGAGGATCGCTGCCATGTCACTCGCCATCGCCACCGCACACAAGCAACCCGATACCGCCGTCTACCGTGCCACGATTCCCGCCGGGGAACCCTGGCTGGTGGAGGTCAAGGCCGGCCAGACCCTGCGCATCCTCGACCTGGAAGGCAACCAGGCCGTCGATACGCTGTTCTACAGCCTGGCCAACCCCAAGGAACGCTACGACGTACAGCGCACCCTGCGCCGGCAAAACAGCGTTTATTTGAGCACCGGCAGCGTGCTCTATTCGAACCTCGGCCACCCGATGCTGACCATCGTCGAAGACACCTGTGGACGCCACGATACCCTCGGCGGCGCCTGCGCCCAGGAAAGCAACACCGTGCGCTACGCCCTGGAAAAACGCTACATGCACAGCTGCCGTGACAACTACCTGCGGGCCTGCGCCCACGATGGTCGCCTGGGCAAGGGCGATATCGGGCCGAACATCAACTTCTTCATGAACGTGCCGGTCACCGCCGACGGCGGGCTGACCTTCGAAGACGGGATCTCGGCGCCAGGCAAATACGTCGACCTGCGGGCCGAGATGGACGTGATCGTGCTGATCTCCAACTGCCCGCAACTGAATAACCCGTGCAACGCCTACAACCCCACGCCAGCGGAGCTTTTGATATGGAACTGAAACTCACCCGCCTGCGTCGCTGGCTGTTCACGCTGTGCCAGAGCCGGTCGGGGCAATGCATCAAATAACGCCCTGCCCCCCTGTGGGAGCGAGCTTGCTCGCGATAGCGGTGGTACATCCAGCATCAATGTGACTGACAGACCGCAATCGCGAGCAAGCTCGCTCCCACAAGGGGCGCAGTGATGTTTGAAGGTTTGCCACCTGGGACGACCCCGGTGGCCATCGACAACTGCGGGACGGCCCGCATCCCAGTTCAGGCAGCACGCAAGCCTGAGGGGGCAATGCCATGTTCGAAAAAATCCTCATCGCCAACCGTGGCGCCATCGCTTGCCGCATCCTGCGGACCCTGGGCGAACTGAAGGTCCAGGGCGTCGCGGTGTATTCCCAAGCCGACGCCGCCAGCCTGCATATCCTGCAGGCCGACGAAGCCCACTGCCTGGGCGAAGGCGCGGCGGTCAATACGTATCTGGCGGTGGACAAGCTCCTGGCGATTGCCAAAAGCAGCGGCGCGACGGCGATTCATCCCGGCTACGGCTTTCTCTCGGAAAACGCAGCCTTCGCCGAAACCTGCGAAGCGGCCGGTGTCGCCTTCATTGGTCCGACGCCACAACAACTGCGCGTGTTCGGTCTCAAGCACACCGCCCGCGACCTGGCGCGGCAACACGGCGTGCCCCTGCTCGAAGGCACCGAACTGCTCGACAGCCTCGACGCCGCACTGTTGGCCGGCACCCGGATCGGTTATCCGGTGATGCTCAAAAGCACGGCCGGCGGCGGCGGAATCGGCATGCGCGTGTGTCGCAGCGCCGCCGAGCTGAGCGAATCCTTCGAAGCGGTCAAACGCCTGGGCCAGAACAATTTCAGCGACGCCGGGGTATTCATCGAAAAGTACATCGAACGCGCGCGGCATCTGGAAGTGCAGGTGTTCGGCGATGGCCAGGGCCAGGTGATCGCCCTGGGCGTACGCGACTGCTCGGTGCAACGGCGCAACCAGAAAGTCCTCGAAGAAACGCCGGCCCCCAATCTGCCCGAGGGCATGGCCGACGCACTCTGCGCAGCGGCGATCCAACTGGCCCAGGCCGTGAACTACCGCAGCGCCGGCACTGTGGAATTCGTCTTTGACAGCGATGCGGGGCGCTTCTATTTCCTGGAAGTGAACACCCGCCTGCAAGTGGAGCACGGTGTCACCGAACAGGTATGGGGCGTGGACCTGGTGCGCTGGATGGTGCAACTGGCTGCCGGAGACCTGCCGCCGCTGAACGAATTGAGCGAGGGCTTAAAAGCCCAGGGCCACGCGATCCAGGCCCGTTTGTATGCCGAGGATCCAGGCCGGGATTTCCAGCCAAGCCCCGGGCTTTTGACCGCCGTGAAATTCCCCGAGACCGACGGCAAACAGTTGCGCATAGACACCTGGGTCGAGACCGGTTGCCAGATTCCGCCCTACTTCGACCCGATGATCGCAAAAGTCATTCGCTGGGCGCCAACCCGCGAACAGGCCCGCCTGGGCTTGCACCAAGCGCTGGACGAAAGCCTGCTGTACGGCGTCGAAACCAATCGCGACTACCTGCAACAGATTCTCCTCGATGCACCGTTTGCCAACGGCCAGCCCTGGACCCGCTGCCTGGACGCGTTGGTCTACCGTGCCCACACCGTTGAAGTGCTCAGCCCCGGTACCCAGACCAGCGTCCAGGACTATCCAGGCCGCCTCGGTTATTGGGCGGTGGGGGTGCCGCCGTCAGGACCGATGGACAGCCGTTCGTTGCGCCTGGGCAATCGCCTGCTGGGCAATGAAGAAGGTGCGGCGGCATTGGAAATCACCATGAACGGGCCGCTGCTGCGTTTCAACTGCGATGCCCGGGTGGCGGTGACCGGTGCGACGATTGCCCTCACGCTCGACGGTGAAGCCGTACCGATGAACACCCCGTTGTCGATCGCTGCCGGCGCCACCCTCGCCATCGGCAATATTTCCGGTGCCGGGGCACGCAGCTACCTGTGCTTGCAGGGTGGCGTACAAGTGCCGGATTACCTGGGCAGCAAAAGCACCTTCACCCTCGGTCAGTTCGGCGGCCATGGCGGACGGGCGTTGTGTACCGGCGATGTGTTGCATCTGGTGCCGCTGGATGAGCACACGACGCTGCCGCCAACGAGCGCACCGATCCTGGAACTGCCGAGCGTGCGCCAGATCCGCGTGATCTACGGCCCCCACGGCGCGCCCGAATATTTTACCGAACGCTACATCCAGACGTTCTTCGACACCGCCTGGGAAGTGCACTTCAACTCCAGCCGCACCGGCGTCCGACTGATCGGGCCGAAACCTGAATGGGTTCGCGCCGACGGTGGCGAGGCCGGGCTGCATCCTTCCAACATCCATGACAACCCCTACGCCATCGGCGCCGTGGACTTCACCGGCGACATGCCCGTCATCCTCGGCCCCGACGGCCCGAGCCTGGGCGGTTTCGTCTGCCCGGTGACGGTGATCGAAGCGGATCTCTGGCAGTTGGGGCAACTCAAGGCCGGGGACAAGGTGCGGTTTGTGCCGGTGGATATATCGACCGCCCGATCTCTCGCCTTGAGATGGGATCACTGTGGGAGCGAGCCTGCTCGCGATGAAGTCGATGCGGTGTCTGATCTTGCGGTGTCTGATCTGGCCCCATCGCGAGCAAGCTCGCTCCCACAGGGGATCGTGTCGCCTGTGGTGTTGGATATTGGCCAGGACGACACCCGGATGGTGGCGAGATTAGCCGGTGACACTCATCTGCTGCTGGAAATCGGCGCCCCCGAACTGGACCTGGTGCTGCGCTTTCGTGCCCATGCCTTGATGCAGGCTTTGGAACACAAACAATTGCACGGTGTGATCGACCTGACGCCGGGCATTCGCTCGCTGCAAGTGCACTATCAACCCGAACAACTGCCCCTGGCCGCTCTACTGAGCATCGTCGCCGGTGAGTGGGACGCCGTGTGTACCGCCCAGGACCTGCAAGTGCCGTCGCGCATCGTTCACCTGCCGCTGTCCTGGGATGATCCGGCCTGTCAGCTGGCCATCGAGAAATACATGACCACGGTGCGCAAGGACGCGCCCTGGTGCCCGAGCAACCTGGAGTTCATTCGACGCATCAACGACCTGCCCAACCTCGACGCGGTGCAACGCACGGTGTTTGACGCCAGCTACCTGGTGATGGGTCTGGGGGACGTCTACCTCGGCGCACCGGTCGCCACACCGCTCGACCCTCGCCATCGACTGGTGACCACCAAATACAACCCGGCCCGGACCTGGACCGCGGAAAACTCGGTGGGCATCGGCGGTGCCTACCTGTGCGTGTACGGCATGGAAGGCCCGGGCGGCTATCAGTTCGTCGGGCGCACGCTGCAGATGTGGAACCGTTATCGGAAGGTCGCCGCATTCGACGGCAAGCCCTGGTTGCTGCGGTTCTTCGATCAAATCCGCTTCTACCCGGTCAGCGCCGATGAGTTGCTGCACATCCGCCGCGAATTCCCCCTGGGCCGCTTCGACCTGAAGATCGAGCACAGCCAGCTCAACCTCGCCGACTACCAGCGTTTTCTGGTGCAGGAAGCCGACAGCATCGCCGCGTTCCGACAACAGCAACAAGGTGCCTTCGATGCCGAGCGCGAGCGTTGGATCGCCAGCGGCCAGGCGCACTTCGACAGTGAAGAACCAACCACCGCGCCGAGCGAAGATTCGCTGCTGACCGAAGGTCAACTGAGCGTCGACAGCCACATCGCTGGCAACCTCTGGCAAGTGCAGGTCGACGTTGGCACGCGGGTGGCCGCCGGTGATGTGCTGGTCATCCTGGAATCGATGAAGATGGAAATCCCGGTGCTTGCGCCCTCGGCCGGCGTGGTGCGCGAGGTGCGCGTCCAGGCCGGTTCGGCGGTGCGCGCCGGACAGCGCGTCGTGGTGCTGGAACGTGACTGAACTCAATCAGAGGATTAACACCATGAACCTCTCGCTTCGCTTGGACGACCTGCGCAATGCCTACCGCAGCGGCGAACTGACGCCTCGCAAATTGCTGTTGGACCTGCGGGAAAAAGCCGCGGCGCTGAACCCGGACTATCACCTGTTCATCCACCTGCTGACAGTCGAGGAACTGGAGCCCTACCTGGCCACGTTGGAAGGCCGCGACCTGGAAAGCTTGCCCCTGTACGGCGTACCTTTTGCCATCAAGGACAACATCGACCTGGCCGGCATTCCGACCACCGCAGCCTGCCCGGCGTTTGCCTATGTGCCGCCACGCTCGGCGACCATCGTCGAGCAATTGCTGGCACTGGGCGCGATCCCCCTGGGCAAGACCAACCTCGACCAGTTCGCCACCGGGCTCAATGGCACCCGCTCGCCCTACGGCGCCTGCCGCAACAGCGTGTTGCCCGACTATCCGGCCGGTGGTTCGAGCGCCGGCTCGTCGCTGGCCGTGGCCCTGGGCGTGGCGAGTTTTGCCTTGGGCACCGATACCGCCGGCTCCGGTCGGGTGCCCGCCGCGCTGAACAATCTGGTGGGATTGAAAGCCACCCTGGGCTTGATCTCCACGGCGGGCGTGGTCCCGGCCTGTCGCACACTGGACTGCGTCACGACCTTCACGGCGACGGCCAAGGAAGCCAGCCAATTATTGGCGCTGACGGCCCGTCCAGACTCTCGTGACGACTACAGCCGCCACAATCCGCAGTGGAACGATGGCTCTGCGTTCGGCGCGCCTCGGCGCTTTCGTTTCGGTGTGCCGCGCCAGCAGGACCTGGCGTTTTTCGGCTGTCCTGAAGGTCCGCACCTGTTTCTGGATGCCATCGAGCGACTCGAACGTCTGGGCGGCGAAGCCGTGGAACTGGACCTATCGCCGTTCCTGGAGGCCGCACGGCTGCTTTATGAAGGCCCGTGGGTGGCCGAACGCTACAGCGTCGCCGGCCCATTGATGGAGCGCGAGCCCGACGCCGTGCTGCCCGTCATCCGTGCCGTATTGGCGAAAGCGCCTACGGTAGATGGCGTACAAACCTTCCGCGCCCGTTACCGTTTGCAAGCGCTCAAAGCCCAATGCGACCGGGCCATGGACGCGTTTGACTGCGTACTCACACCGACCATCGGCCGGCCAGTGACCCTCGCCGAACTGACCGCCGAACCGGTGCTACGCAACTCGGAACTGGGTTACTACACCAATTTCATGAACCTGCTGGACTACGCCGCCGTCGCCGTTCCCAGCGCGTTCATGGCCAACGGCTTGCCCTGGGGCGTGACGCTGTTCGGCCGAGCCTTCACCGATCAATACCTCTTGAGCCTGGCCGATGCCTTGCAGCGTCAACAGGACAAAACCTTGCCCGTGCCCGCCCACCCGGCGCGCCACGACCGGGCGCGGCTGGTCGTGTGCGGCGCACACCTGGACGGGTTGGCACTGAACTGGCAGCTCAAGCAACGCGGTGCCCGGCTGATCGAGGCTACCCAAAGCTCGCCGGACTACCGCCTCCATGCGTTGGCCGGCGGCCCACCCTTGCGTCCCGGCATGGTTCGGGTTCGTGAAGGCGGCGTGGCGATCGAGGTCGAAGTCTGGGAGCTGCCGAGTAGTGAACTGGGCTCGTTCCTGACGGGCATTCCCGCACCGTTGGGACTGGGCAAGGTGCAACTGGCCGATGGGCGCTGGGAAAGCGGATTCATCTGTGAGTCGTATGGCCTGGAAGGCGCACGGGACATCAGCCATCTGGGGGGATGGCGGGCTTATCTAACGACCCTTGAGTAAACAGTACCCTGTGGCGAGGGGATTTATCCCCGCTGGGCTGCGCAGCAGCCCCAAAACCTGTCAACGTGGTGTATCAGACAGAATGCATTGGGGCCGCTTCGCGGCCCAACGGGGATAAATCCCCTCGCCACAATCTTGCAAACCTGCAAATTCGACTGTCTTTTCCCACAAGGCCACTAAACTGACTCCATTGGGTCCTAGCCAAGGGAATCGCCATGTCGCTTCGTTCGCCGTTGTATTCCCAGCGCAAGCCGCTGCTGGTCGTGGTGGCGTTGCTTGGTACAAGCTTCCTGATCATTTCATTGTTGGGCTATTACGCCGCCCATACCTCGATACGCGATCACATTCTCAAGACGCTGTACGTGAACCTGTTGGTCGGCCTGCTCGTGACGCTGGCGGTCCTGGCCATTCTTTGTCGGCTGATCAACAACTACCAGCAACGCATCGACGCCCAGGCCACCCTCGACAGCCTGACCGAATTGCCAAACCGCCGTGGCTTCGACCTGCTGGCCGTGCAAGCCCTGCACGAAGCCCAGCGCGAACCCAGACCCTTGACGGCGCTGCTGGTGGAACTGGACGACTTCAAGCGGCTGGACACCACTCACGGTCATATCGCCACCGATCAACTGTTGACCGGGTTCGCCCGCAGCCTGACTGAGAGCCTGCGGCATTCGGACATCGTCTGTCGCTGGAGCGCCGAAGCCTTTGTCGTCCTGCTCAAGGACACCGACGGACAGACCGGTCTGAAAATCGCGGAGAAAATTCGTCAGCACATCGAAAAGCAGCGCTATTTCTGCAGTGGTAAACAATTGCTGGTCACCGTCAGCCTCGGCCTCACCACCTTGCAGGACGAAGACACCTTGCACAGCTTGCTGTCGCGGACCGATCATGCGTTGCAACGCGCCCGGCAGACCGGGCGCAACCGAACCTGCGTGGACATGCCTCACTCCAGTTATGAATAAACCCGACCTTTGTCCGGCCTGCGGCGGCACCAACGACTGCACCCTGGCCGACCCACGAACCGCCGACCGGGCCTGCTGGTGTTATGGCGTGAGCATCGACCCGGCGGTGCTTGAAGCATTGCCGGCCGAACTGCGCGATCAGTCCTGCCTGTGCCCACGCTGCGCCCAGGTCGAAGCCCAGTTGCGCGCCAAACCCCAGACGATCGCGTAAGATGCCCACCCTCCGCTGCCCTGCCTGAACTGCCCATGCGCGTCGACCGTTTCCTCAGCAATCTGCCGCGATTCAATCGCCAACAAGTGCGCCTGTTGCTGGTGGAGCGCCGGGTGCGAATCGACGGCCAGACCGTCAACGATCCCCATGCACCGGTACGTGAGTTCAGCCGCGTCGAAGTCGACGACGAAGTGCTGCAAGCCGGCCGACCGGCGCGCTACTTCATGCTGCACAAGCCGCCCGGCTGCGTCAGTGCCACTCGCGACCCGCATCACCCCACCGTGCTCGACTGGCTGGACGAACCGGACAAGGACGACCTGCACATCGCCGGGCGCCTGGATTTCAACACCACCGGGCTGATGCTGATCACCAATGACGGCAGCTGGTCGCGGCGCCTGACCCAACCGCAGACCAAGCTGCCCAAGGTCTACTACGTCGAAACCGAGCGAACCATCACCGCCGAATACGCCGACACCTTCGCCAGAGGCCTTTATTTCGCCTTCGAAGACCTCACCACCCAGCCGGCGGAACTGACGCTGCTGGGGGAAAAATCGGCGCGCTTGAGCATCGTTGAAGGACGCTACCACCAGGTCAAACGCATGTTCGGCCACTTCGACAACAAGGTGCTGCGCCTGCACCGTGAATGCATGGGGCCACTGCTGCTGGACGCCAACCTTGAGCCCGGTCAGTACCGCGCCTTGACGCCTGAGGAAGTCAGCCTGATTCTGAGTCGATGACCGTCGGGCAGAAGTGTCGAACAATTTTCCGAGAGGTACTTGCGCAACGGTCGTGCCCCTGCTTGAATCAAACCGTCGGCCGAAATGTGACCGATGAGTCACCACATACTTCCAAGAAACTTTTTGCCGGCGGGAACCCTCAGGTTCCGCCTTGTCCGTCCGGCAAACTGCCCGCCATAACAACACCCGTCGACCGTCTTCCTTGGATCGACATGGGCCTTATCTTCCAGGCGTATGCCTACCTGTCACATTGCCCGTGCAATCTCATTGCGCGCATACCCGCTTGCCAGGAGTCTTATGACATGAGGCCAGAAATCGCTGTGCTGGATATACAGGGTCAGTATCGGGTTTACACGGAGTTCTATCGCGCAGACGCCGCACAAAAGACCATCATCCTGGTCAACGGCTCGATGGCCACCACTGCGTCGTTTGCACAGACCGCCAAAAACCTCTACCCGCAATTCAATGTCGTGCTGTACGACCAGCCCTACGCGGGCAAGTCCAAGGCTCACAATCGCCACGAGAAAATGCTGACGAAGGAGATCGAAGGGCAGATCCTCCTGGAGCTGATCGACCACTTCGCCGCCGAGCACGTGCTGTCGTTTTCCTGGGGCGGCGCCGCCACGCTGAGCGCCCTGGCCCATCGACCAAGGCGCATCGAAAAAGCGGTGATCAGCTCGTTCTCACCGGTGCTCAACGCGCCGATGCGCGACTACCTGGAACGCGGCGTGGATTACCTGAGCAGCCTGGACGGCGACCGTGTCGGGCACTTGGTCAACAACACCATCGGCAAACACTTGCCGCCGTTGTTCAAGCGCTTCAACCATCGCCACGTCAGCAGCCTGGCTGAACATGAGTACGGGCAGATGCACTTCCACATCACCGACGTGCTCCACAGCGACCAGCAGTGCTACGTCAACGTGGCCAGGAAAATCAACGTACCGGTGCTGTTCCTGAACGGCGAATGGGACGAATACACCTCGGCCGTCGACGCCAGGCTGTTCGCCAACCACGTCGAGCACAGCACCTTCAGCACGCTGCAAGCCACCGGGCACTTCCTGGACATGGAACACAAAGCCGCCTGCCGTGACAGCCGCAACGCCTTGCTGGGTTTCCTCACACCGGAACACCACGAAAGCCGACCGCGCTACAACTACGTGCAGGACTACCATGCACTGGCTATCTGAAACCGAGTCCTCGCGAGCAAGCCCCGCCCTACGCTTTTGGCGACGGGGCTTGCCCGCGAACGACCGCTCTGGTTTGAGCCTTGCGTAGACGAGTGACCTCGCCGTACGTAAAGAAAAACTTCAAATCCGCGGCCACATCTGGTACAAAGTCAGCCGCTCTGAGCGGGTGTCGTATAATGGCATTACTCCAGCTTCCCAAGCTGATAACGAGGGTTCGATTCCCTTCACCCGCTCCAATCGAATTCTGGTCCCCTGTCGTATGTTTTTTGACGGGGCATAAAAAACCGGCTCTTGGTGGCCGGTTTTTTTATGGCTGATATTTTGGAAGTGTGAGCTGATCTCCGAGGGTAGATAGATGGCTCCCGTCTACGTCCAAAATAAATACGTTCCCATTCCCCCACATTTCCCCAGCTTCGTTTCTTCGGCCGTAAGCTTACGCATCTCAGCCAACAATTTTCGGGTTTCGAACCTCGGACATAGTAATGAGAAAAATGAGTCCCTCGCCACATATCGCATGGCCCCGGGAGATTTGTAGGCAAAATCCGAAAACTGTGTAGGGGGTGCGCTTACCTTACTTTTCGGCGAGTTTTCGCCTTGTCGCCCTTGTCCTTCGATGGCTACTCTCCAGACGTCGCTGCAAATCAGCGATCGGGCTTGGGAACCCGTGAGTCATGCAACCGCGCTTCACGGGAGCTAGACAATGCGTACCTCGCAGCAAAACAGATCATTTTTAAACCAGCCAAATCTCAGGCCTCGAATTTACTGCTTCTCGATCAACGGAGGCAGACCATGAACGAAAACACTGAACTAAAAACCATCGGCTACACCCCCTTCAACTATTCCGCTGATCGAGCACTGTTCCGTGTCAACGGCGGCGTCCCTATCCAAGAGTCATTGGAGCGGGCGTCGGATCTTTTGCATCTCGCTCACCGGCTTGCCGAAGACGCGGCGTTTGAGAAGAGCACCGACCGCTACGCCTGGGCTGCGCATTTTTTGTTGGAGATGAGCAGGGCGGTGATTGATGACGTTGTGAAAGTCATTACGCCTAGATCGGAAGTTGAAGTTAGAAAAAAAGCCGAGAAACAATAGACAGACCGTACGTGGAGAATGGGAACCGCAAGATCCCCACCTAACGACAAAACAAAAAGCCTCGGCGTTTTTCGCAACGGGGCTTTTTGTATCTTGGCTGCCTACTTGTGTCGTTCATTGCTCAGCCCCCGGCAAATGCCCCAACGGCAACGCCCCCGGCGTCTTCACCGTATGAATCGCGAAGTTGCTGCGGATGTCACTCACCCCCGGCAACTTCAGCAGCCGCCCGGTGAGGAATCGGTCGTAGGCCCGCAGATCCGGCACCACCACTTGCAACAGGAAATCCGATTCGCCTGAGACCAGGAACGCCGAGATCACCTCCGGCAACGCCGTGACTGCCTGGCGAAACGCTTCGGCTTGTTCGTCGTTGTGTCGTTCGACCTTCACGCCGACAAATATCGTCAGCCCGAGGCCCACTTCGTCGCGGTCCAGGATGGCTTGGTAACCGCGAATGACACCAGCGTCTTCGAGCATTCGCACGCGGCGCAGGCAGGGTGACGGGGACAGGCCAATTTCTTCGGCCAGCTGCACATTGCTCAGCCGACCGTCACGTTGCAGCGCGGCGAGGATTTTGCGGTCGAAGGCATCCAGTTTCATAAATTGGAATTTCCCGATGGAATGACGTGATTACATGGCAGGTTATGCCAATTTCCAAAGCTTTATAAGCTGACTTCGCAAGCACCTGCCCTGCCCCTCGGCCCTAGACTGATACGACCGAATCGTCGATGAAGGGGATGTGGCATGGCAGAGCTCTGGTTGTTCCTGATGGCCTTGATGGTGGTGTATGTGCTGCCTGGGCCGGACATGATTCTGCTGCTGCAAACCGGTGCCCGCCAGGGCAGGGGCGGGGCGCTGGCGACGGCGGTGGGCCTGGGCGTCGCCCGAGGATGTCATGTCGCGCTGGCCGCATTGGGGCTCTCGGCATTGTTCAAGACCGCGCCCTGGACCTTTGATGCGGTGCGCCTGGCCGGGGCTGCCTACCTGTTATGGATCGGCTTTCAATGCCTGAGGACCACATTGTTGCCGAGTTTTGAAGGAGCCGGTATCGAGGTCGGAAAGCGGCGTTGGTATCAGGCGATTCGGCGTGGGCTGCTGACCAATCTGCTCAACCCGAAGGCATTGCTGTTTTGCTCGGTGTTGTTGCCGCAGTTCATCGATCCACAGGGCGGACCGGTGTTGGGGCAGTTTGCGACCCTGGGTGTGGTGTTGGTCAGCGTGGGCTTGTTGTTTGATAGCGCCTACGCGCTGGTAGGTGTCGCGCTTGGACGCTGGCTTCAACGCTCTCCTTCGGCCCAGCGCGTGCAGCAGTGGTTGTTTGGGAGTCTTTTGATTGGGTTTGCGGTGCGACTGACGTTTGTGCAGCAGGCCTAGTGCCTGTGGATAAGCTGGTCGGACGGGATCTGGAGCGAAGCAAACCGGGGGCTGCTACGCAGCCCAGCGGGAGCAAGCTCCCTCGCCAAGTGGCATCATCTGTCGCCATCACATTCCAAATGTCAGTAAATCGAACCAGGCGTCTTCTGATGTACTTCTTCACCATCGGGAATAGCGCACTAGCATGGGGTGCTAGGGGTCGAGCGGACCTTTCAGCCCCCTCAACTCCGTTCCCATTAAGCACCATTTGCAATGGTGGGATGCTCAGACTAGACTCCTCCCAAAACGGGAGGTAATGGGTGCGGATTATTGCGAGAGCTACCTTGCGGGAATTTTGGGAAAGTAATCCGGCTTATGCCGACTCTCAGATTCCACTGGTTGAATGGTATCGACACATGGAGAAAGCAACCTATCACACGCCTCAAGAGATTAAGGCAGAACTCGGAACAGCCAGCATTCTCAAAAGCAGCAGGGTTGTATTCAACATTGGCGGTAACAAATACCGAATCATTCTGGCGATCGACTATCAGCGCCAGCTCGGTTTTGTCCGGTTCGTCGGAACCCATGCCCAGTACGACCAAATTAATGCGGAGACCGTATGATGAACATCAAACCCATTCGCAGCCAAGACGACTTGAATGCAGCCTTTGCGCGCATCGAGCAACTCTGGGGTGCTGACGTCGGTTCGGCTGAAGGTGATGAGCTGGAAATCCTTGCCTTGCTAATCGAAAAATATGAGGACGAGCACTACCCAATGCCGCCTTCCGACCCAATTGAGGCCATCAAATTCCGGATGGACCAGCAAGGCTTGACCGCGCGCGACTTGGAACCGTTCCTCGGTTCGAGCGGGCGTGTATCTGAAGTGCTGAACCGCAAACGCAAACTGAGTCTGGCGATGATTAAACGCCTTCACGATGGATTGCGAATCCCTTACGAGAGCCTTTTGGCGGACGTTGCCTAATACGTGACGGCATCGACCAATCCTATCAAGCCGGTCCATCGTGACCGGTTTTTCATGTCCTCGTTTTAGTCATCACCACCCTCATCACATCCTGAAATAACTCACTACGTCTCCCCGCAGTCCTTACCAGGCGCGGCTTCTACACTTCGGAGCAACCCACTCACCCACCCGCCAGTGTCGCCCCTGGTGGTTATAGTGTTGATCGTTAAATTTCAGTAGGTATAGTACCCACCAAACACACCACACGGAGGTGTTGTGAATACCCGATTTTTGATAAGCCAGCTCATTGCAGACGGTTGGTATCGGGTGCGGGTTAGGGGAAGTCACCATCACTTCAAGCACCCGACCAAACCGGGGTTGGTCACGGTTCCTCATCCAAAGAAGGATCTGCTCAAGAAAACGGCCATCAGTATCTTGCAACAGGCGCTGCTTCAGACGGCCCATTGCGCGACGTTCCCGGAGGACGATGAATATGCTTTACCCGATTGCGATTTCCATGGGCGATGACAAACACGCCTGGGGTGTTGAAGTGCCGGATATTCCAGAGTGTTTTTCCGCAGGCGACGACCTGGACGAGGCCATGGCGATGGGGCGTGAGGCCATTGAGGGACATTTTGAAATTCTGGCTGAAGACGGCTCGCCGATTCCGCCGGCCAACACCGTCACCTTGCACGCCGCCAATCCGAAATATGCCGGCTGCACCTGGGCACTGGTGGACATTGATGTCACCAAGTACCTGGGCAAGGCGCAGAAGCTCAACATCACGTTGCCCGGTTATCTGCTCAATCGTATCGATGAATACGTGCTGCACCATCCTGAAGAGAAGAGCCGCTCCGGCTTCCTGGCGTCGGCAGCGCTGAAGGTGTTGCAACAAGGCCGGTGAGAAGCCGCCACCACCTGTGGGAGCGAGCTTGCTCGCGATAGCGCCGTGTCAGCCAACAGGGATGCTGCTGATCTGACGCTATCGCGAGCAAGCTCGCTCCCACAGGGGGTTTGCAATCGCTCCACCGATGGCGGCGAGCCGTCTATTTTTTCTCCGCCCCGGACTCTTGCATTTGCACCGAAGACTTGGTGCCGTCGGTGTTGTCCTTGGTCTCGTTATCCGAGTTGTCGAAACAGCCTTGCAGGACGAACAACCAGCAGGCGAGGCAAAAAGTGCGGGCGATATTCATGATGTACTCCAATGCCGAGGGCTTTGAGCAGTGACCTGCGAGAGCGGCAATGGTTGCGACTGTCATCGTGCCGGACGATGAACGTCGACGGATGTTGGCGACTGAAATGTAAGTAGAATTTTCACCGCCTCGTTGCTGTCACACCAGACAGGTGCATCCAATAAGGAAACACGGCAATGACGTTCGCAAAAATCGCTCAAAAACTGGCCCTCTGGGCGGGGAGCCCCAAGACATTCCTGGGGGCCATCGTGTTGTTGGCATTGTGGGCAGTCAGCGGACCTTTCTTCGGCTTCAACGACACCTGGCAATTGATCATCAACACCTCGACCACCATCATCACCTTCCTCATGGTGTTCCTGATCCAGAATACGCAGAACCGCGATACGGACATCCTGCATCTCAAGATCGACGAGTTATTGCGGGCGACCAAGGATGCACAGAACGCAATGCTCGGCCTCGAGTCGCTGGACCTCAAGCAACTGGAAGCGCTGAGAAAGCACTACCAGGCCATGGGCAAAGACGAAGCCAAGAGCCTTGACGGCCTGGAACAGAAAAACAAGATCGACCTGAACCAGTGCTGATGCAAAGGCGCGAGTGGTGTTGCGCCACTCGCGCACGTTGCCGGCATCAAGGCAACGGGTTGCCTCCCGTCACGCCAAATACTTCCCCAGTGATGTAACTCGACTCCTGCGATGCCAATAGAACATACAGTGGCGCGCACTCAGCCGGTTGGCCTGGGCGCTTCATGGGTACCTGGGAGCCAAAGGTAGGAATCTTTTCCCGAGGCTGACCGCCGCTCGGTTGCAGCACGGTCCAGATCGGCCCCGGCGCCACGGCATTGACCCGGATACCTTTGCCGATGACCTGCCCGGCCAGCGCCTTGGTGAACGCGACGATGGCCGCCTTGGTAGTGGCGTAATCCAACAGCGTCGCGGACGGGTCGTAGGATTGGATCGATGCGGTATTGATGATGGTCGCCCCCGCCGGCATCAGCGGCACCGCGGTCTTGCAGATCCAGAACATCGCATAGATGTTGGTCTTCATGGTGTCGTCAAACTGCGCGGTGGTGATGTCGGCGATGTCTTTTTGCGCCTCCTGCTTGCCGGCAACGTTCACCAGGATATCCAGCCCGTCGAGTTGCTGTTGCGCCATCTTGACCATTTGTACACAGAACGCCTCGTCCTTGAGGTCGCCAGGAATCGCAATGGCCTTGCGGCCCTCGGCTTCGATCAGCTCGATGACTTGCCGGGCGTCGCGTTCTTCGCTGGGTAAATAGTTGATCGCGACATCAGCGCCTTCCCGGGCGTAGGCGATGGCCGCGGCTCGGCCAATCCCCGAATCACCACCGGTGACCAGGGCCTTGCGTCCCTCCAGGCGCCCGAAACCTCGGTAACTTTTTTCGCCATGATCGGGTTGCGGCAGCATGTCCTGGTCGATGCCCGGTGGTGATTGTGGCTGGTCGGGAAATTGCGGGCGCGGATATTGGGTCAGTGGGTTCTGCATCGCGTATTGGTTGGGTTCTCGGCGTGTGGACATCGAGGTTCTCCTTTTCGGCGGGCAAAATCAGCCGGGACGCTGACGCCCCGGTCCTGAATGTCAAAGCAGATACAGCAGATCAACGGCTGGCCTGCAGTGCCTTGGCCATTTCGAGATGGGTCTGCAACTTGGGCAGGGTTTCGTCAGCGAAGGCCTTGATCTCTGGCACTTCGGTGGTCTGGGCCTGCTGCTGAATCTGCGCGATGGCCTCCTCGGTAGCCTTGACCTGGCTGGCGGCATACGCCGCTTCGAACGACTCGCCTTCCGTGACCTGCGGCATCAAGGCCTTGGCCTTGTCGGCCACTTCCTCCCGGGGAGCGACAGGCAAGTCGAGCTTCTTGGCGATCTTCGCCAGATGCTGATTGGCGGTGGTGCGGTCGTTGATCACCATAATGGTGTAGTCCTTGACCTCCCTGGATTCGGCTTTTGCGTGGGCCATGCGACTTGTCTCGATGTCGGCCATGCCCTTGGCGGAAGCATCGTCGATGAATTCGGCAGGCGATTGGGCCCAGGCACTGTTGACACCCAGGCCCATCAGCACGATGAGACTGGTGGTGCGAAAAAAGCTGGCCATACGGCTCATGGTCGCGCCCTCCTCTGATATAAAGTTCTGGTGGGTTATCCACCGTTGAATCAGAACCAGCCATGAATATTCAGCGAGACGTCCGACCCGGCTTTCGACGGGCTTCTATCGACGGTCGTGATGGTGGTTCTCCCACCTTTGCGACCTGCTTCGGACACCTTCGTTCGATCATGAGCAATGTTTGTCGGATAAACATTGCTTGAACCAGGCATGGTTCAGCCCTCCTTGTATTCGAATGGGATACGAGCTGAAGGTTTGAGAAAGGTGCTGGCGCCACGACGAACGGTGACGCGCTATCAAATGCCGGACGTCCGGTGATTTTGACGTTTGGCGGCGTACATCGCCTCGTCGGCGTGGCGGAACAGCGCGACATCTTCAGTGCCATGGTCGGGGAAACAGGCCACGCCGATGCTCGGTTCGATGCTCAGGCAGTGCCCGTCCAGACGCAGCGGCTGGGCCAGTGCATGGTGGATTTTTTCCCGCACGCTGTGGGCATCCTCCAAGGCCTGGATGCTGTGCAGCAGCACCACGAACTCGTCTCCGCCGATGCGCGCCACGGTGTCGGTGTCGCGGATACAGCCCTTGATACGATTGGCCACCGCCTGTAACAGCATGTCACCCACTCCGTGGCCATAGGTGTCGTTGACCTGTTTGAAACGGTCCAGGTCGATATACAGCAAAGCCATGCGCCCGGATGCGGCGCGGGCGGTCGCCAGTGCGCACTTGAAACGTTCACGAAGCAATTCGCGGTTGGGCACCTGGGTCAACTGATCGTACTGAGCCATATGCTGCAATCGGGCATGCAACTGCTTGCGTTCGATGGCAATGGTGATCTGTGCGCAGACGTATTGCAGCAGTTCCTTGTCCTGTTCGGTGTAGCGCTCGTTGTCCGGCGCACTCTTGACGATCAACGCGCCAATCGTGCCACTCTGCGAATTCAGCGGCACGCCCAACCAACACGGCGCGTCCGGCTGCGCCACCAGGTCGTTGAACCCCGCTGGCAGCGAGGTGCCGCCGGGTGTCAGCAGGATCGGCTGACCGCTGCGAATCACCTCGGCGCACAAACGGCCGGTGACCGTGCCCGGCAACTCAGGCTGCCCTTCCCGATCATCGACGTGATAGGGGAAGTTCAGCTGCGAACATTGTTCGTCATACAGCGCCACCGAGAAATTCAGCGCCGGCAGCCACTCGCCAATAATCAGGTGGACGCGCTTGAACAGCGCCAGCAAGTCAGCCGCGGCATGGGCCGCCTCGGAAATCGCATACAACGCCGCCTGCCGGGACTCGGCCTGCTTGCGTTCAGTGATGTCCCGGGCCACGGCAATGCGCAGTTGGTCCACCGGCGACCAGCGCGCCGACCACAGGATATGTACCACCCGCCCGTCCTTGCGCAGGTAGCGATTCTCGAAATTGAGCTTGGGCTCGCCCCCCATGATCTCCCGCGCCGCCTCGAGGGTCCGCTGGCGGTCGGCAGGGTGCACCAGATCGATCATCGCCTGGCCGATCAGCTCCTGCGGGGTGTAGCCGAAAATGCGCTCGCAGGCGGCACTGACAAACACGAAACGCCCTTGACCGTCGACGGCACACACGGCATCCAGCAGAAGGTCGATGTAGCTGGCCAGCGGCGCGGAACTTGAAGTGTCCATGGGGCTGGAGGTCATCCGGATAATGCAACGGTGAGCGAAGCGGGCAATGGTCAGTTCGTGACGTCGTACAACGAGCGAGACCGACGCGCCCAATACCGATGAGGATAGCGCAGGCGATCAGACTAAAGGGGATGAAACGCTTGGCAAGCGCTGCCACTCGCGTAAAGAACACCATGCCCGCATACGGTGCCTATCGACAGGCCTTCAGCCGTGACGCCAAGTCGCCATAAAAAACCACACTGCGATCCAGATCGGTGACCGAAAGGTTCAGATGATTGAGGCCTGAGAGCATCGGCAAGCAACCTTTAGAAAAGCGTGATAACCCAGCGGGCCTGGGGCAAATCCGTGGTGTTCCCAAGCTCCGACAGTGCCGATGGATTCCCCGGCCAGGGTCCTAGGCAAAGTCCTACGTGGAAATCCCCAGTGACACTCAAACATGCCGGAAACAGCCGATTCAAAGCCCTGCACAACAATCTGTAAAGTCTGGAAACACACCACGCTCGCAACACCCACGGACAGCACCATCAACCAAGGAATGTAATCGCGCCATGGACCAGACTGCTCAACCACCTCATTACTTCACCAACTACCGCAAGCTCATTTCCCTCGCTGACCAGAATTGGCAGGGCACCGAGGCCGGAAAAATCTCAGGGCTGAATGTCGAGGTCAAGACCCCCAATGTGCTGGTCGACCAATACGGTCGGACCTTTCATCACTTCTGTACCACGTCCTACCTGGGCCTGGACTATCACCCCGCGCTGCTGGACGGCGCCATGACCGCCCTGTGGGAAGCCGGGACCCTGCGGGTCGCCAACTCAAGGAATCGCTGCAAGCTGGCGATCCTGGACCAGTACGAAAGCCAACTGTCGGAGCTGTTCGGCGCCAGTTGCCTCAGTGCCCTGTCCTGCAGTGCGGCAAGCGCCGGGATCCTGCCGTTGCTGGCCAGCGGCGCATTCACCGATCATCGCGCGCCCGTCATGGTATTCGACAAACAGGCCCATTACTCGATGAACCACAGCAAGGCCGCCTGCGCCGACGAAACCCAGGTCATCACCTGCCCGCACAACGACATGGATTTCATCGAAGACGTGTGCAAACGCCAGCGCGACGTGGCGTATGTGGCCGACGGCGCCTACAGCATGGGCGGGATGGCGGACCTGGACAGCCTGATGTATCTCAAGCAGCGCTATGGCTTGTTTCTTTACCTGGACGACTCTCACGCCCTGTCTGCCGTCGGGGAATCCGGCGCCGGCCTGGTCCGTTCGCGCATCCCCGCGGTGGACGAGCGCACCCTGATCGTTGCCTCGCTGGCCAAGTCTTTCGGTGCCAGCGGCGGGCTGGTCATGTTTGGCTGTGAACGGTACAAGGCGCTGGTGCAGCGCTACGGTGGGCCGAGCAATTGGTCCCAGAGCCTGAACGCGGCGGCCATCGGTGCCGGCATGGCGTCGATCCGCCTGCACCGCAGCCGCGAATTCAGTGCCTTGCAGGAGCGTTTGCAGGCTAATATCCGCCTCTTCGACAGCCTCGTGCGGACCGGACAGCGCGGCACCCCCATGGCGATCCGTATGGTGCCTTGCGGTGAAGCGGCCCTGGCCAACAGCCTGGCGGTCGAACTGGCCGAACGGGGGTATTTCACCTCGGCGGTATTTTTTCCCGTGGTGCCGCAAGGCAAGGCTGCCATTCGCATTACCCTGCGCGCCGACATGGAGCCGGACGTGATTCGCTCGTTTTGTGAAACGATCACCGAACTGCTGCTGACCCACGGGCGTGACCTCCGCCCTTGAGACAGGACGCTCGATGAAGAACCGTACAACCCTGATCCTCACCTGCACCACTGTTTTCCTGGCACAACTGGGCATGAGCATCTACTTGCCGGCCCTGCCCGCTATCGCCCGGGATCTGGGTACCGATGCGTCCCCGGTTTCCTGGGGCCTGTCGGTGTACCTGATCGGCATGGCGCTGCCCATGTTGCTGTGGGGCAGCCTGAGCCAGCGCTTGGGGCGCAAACCGGTCTTGCTGGCGGCACTGGGGTTGTATGGCCTGGGCAACCTGGCCCTGCCGCTGGGTACAAGCGTGGAGGCGTTCCTGACGTTCAGGTTGATTCAGGGCATCGGTGCCAGCGGTATTTCGGTGATGGCGCGGGTCTTGATTCGCGACAGTTTCAGCGGCGACCTGCTGGCCAAGGCCTTGTCCTGGATATCGATCGCCTTTGTGATTGCCCTCGGTATCGGCCAGTACCTGGGCTCGCTGATCCAGGCCGCTTTCGGCTGGGAGGCGATTTTCCATGGTTTGGGCGCCGTCAGCCTGGCCATGGCAGCGGCGGTGTCCCGGGCCAGGTTCCCGATATTGGTGCACGCCAGCAATGGACAATCGGCATGGGGGATCTATGGGCAGATATTCCGACAACGCGCGTTCCTGCTGCCGGCCATGGCCGGTGGGCTGGGCTACGGCGTGATCGTCGCCTTCAATACCGCCGCGCCGCTGATCCTGCAGGAAAGCTTCCACTGGTCGGCCATCGAGTACGGCCTGCTGGGCTGGCCGATCAGTGCGGCGTACCTGCTCGGGGCGCTGGCGGTGAACGCGTTTGTGCTTCGCACCGGTCAACGGCGAATGATGGGCTGGGGCATCGCGCTGGTGCTGGGCGGCAGCATGACCATGCTGGCAGGCAGCCTCACCCTGAGCGGCATCGCGCTGCTCTTCTGGCTGCCGTATTGCTTCGCGGTGTTTGGCCAATCGTTGATCTATCCCATCAGCCTGTCCCTGGCCAACGAAGGCTCACCGGTGGCCGGCGCTTATGCCATGGCGTTGAGCGGGTTCCTGCATCAACTGATGGCCTCGGTGATCGGCGCCACGGCCAGCCTGTTGTTGAGCCAACAGGCCTGGCCGTTGGCGGCGTTGTGCGTGCTGCTGGGGGGGGCGGCGATGCTCTGTGTGAGGTTCGTGCCGCCCCGGGCCCCTTAGAACGCGCTGCGGAAAATCTCTTCGATCTGCCGCTGGTCCGCCGCCCGTGGGTTGGTCAGGCCGCACGCGTCTTTCAAGGCGTTGGCGGCCAGCAACGGTACGTCGTTGAGGCGCACGCCCAAGTCACGCAAACCGGCCGGAATATCCACGTCATGGGCCAGGCCGCGGATCGTCGCAATAGCGCTCCGTGCCCCCTCTTCCGGGCTGAAACCACGTGTATCGACGCCCATGGCATGGGCCACGTCGCTCAGACGAGCGGCGCACACCGAGGCGTTGAAGCTTTGTACATGGGGCAACAACACCGCGTTGCACACGCCGTGAGGCAAGTCGTAAAAACCACCCAGTTGATGGGCCATGGCGTGCACGAAACCCAACGACGCATTGTTGAACGCCATCCCCGCGAGAAACTGCGCGTAGGCCATGTTTTCCCGCGCCGCCAGATCGTTGCCGTCGTGCACGGCCAGGCGCAGGTTGTCGCTGATCAGGGTCATGGCCTTCAGGGCGCAGGCATCGGTAATCGGATTGGCGGCAGTGGACACATAAGCCTCGATCGCATGGGTCAGCGCATCCATGCCGGTGGCAGCCGTCAGGCCCTTGGGCATCGCCACCATCAGCGCCGGGTCGTTCACCGACATCAGCGGGGTCACATTGCGATCGACAATTGCCATTTTCACGTGGCGTGTCTCGTCGGTGATGATGCAAAAGCGGGTCATTTCGCTGGCGGTGCCGGCCGTGGTGTTGATGGCGATCAGCGGCAATTGCGGCTTGCTCGAACGGTCGACGCCTTCATAGTCACTGATCTGCCCGCCGTTGGTGGCGCACAGGGCGATGCCCTTGGCGCAATCGTGAGGGGAGCCGCCGCCCAGGGACACCACGAAATCGCACCGGCTTTCCATCAACAAACCCAGGCCGAGCTCGACATTGGCAATGCTCGGGTTGGGCTTGGCACCGTCGAAAATCACCGAATCGATGTCCTGCAGCGCCAGCAGTTCGGCCACCTTGCTGGCGACACCGGCCTTGGCCAGCCCCACGTCGGTGACAATCAGCGCCTTGCGAAAGCCGTAGTTGCGGATGGCGGTCATCGCTTCATCCAGGCAACCCAGCCCCATGATGTTCACGGCGGGAATGAAAAAAGTACTGCTCATGGGGTCACACTCCTGGTAGAGGCCGGATCGGCAGGACCTACAGCATGACCCAGTAGTCATGACGCATCTTGATCTGGCTCAAGACTGGAGCGTGATAAAGTCGCGACCTGCCTTTGCCACGTTTTGAGATGATCCTTGCGATGACCGATTTCCAGGAATACGACACCCGGCTCGAAGACTGGGAGGCCGTGCGCGCCGATACCGCCTTCAGCGGCCTGCTGGTGGGCAATGGGGCCAGCCGCGCGGTGTGGGACGATTTCGGCTATGACTCGCTGTTCGAAAACGCCCGCACCGTCGAGGAGAAACCCTTGAGCCCGTCGGAACTGAGCGTGTTCGACGCGATGCAGACCCGCAGTTTCGAACAGGTGCTCGGGGCACTGAAAACCACCAGTCGGGTCAACAAGGCCCTGGCCGTCAGCTCCGCCGCCCCGCGTAACCGCTATTACGCGATCAAGGAAGCGCTGATCAACACCGTGCACGCGGTGCACATCCCATGGCGGCTGGTGCAACCGTCGACCCTGGCGACGCTCAACCAGGAGCTGAGCCGCTACCGCACAGTGTTCACCACCAACTACGACCTGCTCAACTACTGGGCGATCCAGCATGGGGCCGAGACCATCAGCGACCTGTTCTTCGGCGACGATCACAGTTTCGACCTGAGCCAGGTGACCACGGACAAACCGCGCTTGCTGTACCTGCACGGTGGCCTTCACCTAGTGCGCAACCAGGACGGCACGGCGCGCAAGCTCACGTCCACCGAGGGCACCTTGCTGGGCAGTTTCGCCATCAACAACACGATCAAGACCCTCGACGACGTGCCGCTGTTCGTCAATGAAGGCCCCAGCGCCGACAAGCTCAAGACCATCCGCAGCAGCGATTACCTGTCGTTCTGCTACGACCAGTTGCTGCGCCATGGCGACAACCTGTGCCTGTTCGGCCATGCCCTGGGCGAGCAGGACCGGCACATTGTCCATGCCCTGCGCCTGGCCGCACCGAAAACCTTGGCGATTTCGATCTACCCGCGCAGCCAGGCGTTCATCCAGCACCAGAAACGGCATTACGCCAAGGTCTTCCATGGGCTGGAGGTGCAATTGCGCTTCTTCGATGCCAAGAGCCATCCGCTGGGCGATCCGAAGCTGTCGGTGCCGGTGGAGATTTAGCGTAAAGCCTGTATGGGTCACGACCCTATGGATTAGAGACAGGCTGGACTTGTGGCGAGGGGATTTATCCCCGCTGGGGTGCGCAGCAGCCCTCGAACATGACTACTCGGTGTGCCGGACAGACCGAGTTTTTCGCTTTTTAGGGAGCTGCGCGCCCAGCGGGGATAAATCCCCTCGCCACAGGATCGCAGCATTGCGTCGGTTGGTTTGCCGTCAAAGCGCGCCAAGGCCTTATCCCTGGCACCAACGATGTCGCAGCGCTACAGGGTGATGGCCGTGCCCAGCAAGGTCAGGAACCCCGCCAGCCAGTTCGGGTGCGCAGGCCAGGCCGGTGCGGTCGCCAGGTTGCCCTGGACATGGCCCTCGGTCACCGGAATGTCGATATAGGTCCCGCCCGCCAGGCGTACTTCCGGAGCACACGCCGGGTAGGCGCTGCATTCGCGTCCTTCAAGAATGCCTGCCGCGGCCAGCAATTGCGCACCGTGGCACACCGCGGCAATCGGCTTGCCCACCAAGTCGAAATCACGCACCAGTTGCAGGACCGCTTCGTCCAGACGCAGGTATTCCGGCGCACGCCCACCCGGCACCAGCAGGGCGTCATAGTCAACGGCCTGGACACTGGCAAAATCATGATTGAGGGCAAACAAGTGCCCCGGCTTTTCGCTGTAGGTCTGGTCGCCTTCGAAATCGTGGATCGCCGTACGCACCGTCTGCCCGGCCTTTTTGCCCGGGCACACGGCATGTACGGTGTGACCGATCATCTGCAAGGCCTGGAATGGCACCATGACTTCATAATCTTCGACGTAATCGCCGACCAGCATCAGGATTTTCTTGGCGGCCATGGGTTGGGCTCCTTTGGAAATGCGTGAGGGGTGAACGCATTAAAGGTAGTCCGGTAAGTCGGCGGATGAGCGATAACCCGTCATTACCTGACGGGCTGCACAAAAATGAACAGGACAGTCTGTGGGAGCGAGCTTGCTCGCGATTCAGGCGATGGGGTTCTTTCAGGCACACCGCGTCATCGTTCCATCGCGAGCAAGCTCGCTCCCACAGGGGGGTTGGGTGCTAACAGTAGAACTCAGGCGAGATAACCATCCGCCCGCAGTAGCGTTTCCAGGCAGTGCTCGGTGATGTGGTAGAAGGCCTTGAGTGCTTCGATTTTTGCCAGCAGCTCGCAGGGATCCACAGGTTCGGCGCGCTTGACGGCCAGGATCATTTTGTTCTTGTTGGTGTGGTCCAGGGAGATGAACTCGAAGACCTTGGTCTCGTAGCCGCAGGCTTCCAGGAACAGCGCCCGTAAACTGTCGGTGACCATTTCCGCCTGCTGGCCCAGGTGCAGGCCGTATTGCAGCATCGGCTTGAGCAAGGCCGGGCTCTGGATCTGCAGGCGGATCTGCTTGTGGCAGCACGGCGAGCACATGATGATCGAGGCACCCGAGCGAATGCCCATGTGGATCGCGTAGTCGGTGGCGATGTCGCAGGCATGCAAGGCAATCATCACATCCACCGCGCTCGGCGCTACGCTGCGCACGTCGCCGTGCTGGAAGCTCAGGCCCGGGTGCTCCAGCCGCGCGGCGGCTTCGTTGCACAGCTTGACCATGTCCTCGCGCAGCTCGACACCGGTCACCACGCCTTCAGCCTGCAAGGTGTTGCGCAGGTAATCGTGGATAGCGAAGGTCAGGTAGCCCTTGCCCGAACCGAAATCCGAGACCCGCACCGGTTTGTCCAGGGCCAGTGGCGAAGACGTCAGCGCGTGGCTGAAGACCTCGATGAACTTGTTGATCTGCTTCCACTTGCGCGACATCGCCGGAATCAGCTCGTGCTTGTGGTTGGTCACGCCCAGGTCGGCCAAAAATGGCCGGCTCAGGTCGAGGAAGCGGTTCTTCTCGCGGTTGTGCTCGGCAGACGGCACTTCCCGCAGTTGCTGGGGCTTGCTCTTGAACAACGAGCTTTTGCCCTTTTTGCTGTACTCCAGTTGCGCCTCGTCAGTGACCGCCAGCAAATGCGCGTTCTTGAACGACGCTGGCAACAATGCGGCGATGGTGTCCACGCCTTCGGCCAGCGGGAAATTCTTGGTGATGTCGCGAGTCTTGTAGCGGTAGACGAAGGACAGGCACGGCTGATCCTTGACCGTCAGCTGCTTGATGATCAGTCGCTGGAGGTCCGCCTCATCCCCGACGTACTTGGCCAGCACCAGTTTGATGAAAGCGTTTTGTTCAAGGCTGGTGTGCAGCAGTTCGATGAACTGGGCGTGGTGATCCGGCGCGGGACGGGCTGGAGTTGCGGTGGCGGACATGGACAAGCGGCCTCGGGGCGGGCGGATCGGAGAATGGCGGGTATTTTAGGGGGGATGGGGGATGACGGCACGGGGAATTTCATGTGGCGAGGGGATTTATCCCCGCTGGTCTGCGCAGCAGACCCAACCAGGCAATAAGGTATCCCTGCATAACCGATTGTCGGCTTTTTAGGGGGCCTACGGCCCAACGGGGATAAATCCCCTCGCCACAGATAAATTTCCCTCGCTACAACGGTGTCCGGCAGAAATTTATCTCAGCCCAGCACCACCAACCGATTCGGCAGCTCATTACGCTCATGAGTCACCGGCACATGTGCCTTGAGCAATTCGCCACAGGCCGCGATGCAAGTCACGAAGCCTTCCAGCGTCTGCCCCTGGCGAACCTGCTGGGTGAACGTCGCGACGATGGCGTCCCAGCATGTGTTGTCCAGGTGTTTGGAAATACCCTCATCGACGAGGATTTCCACATACCGCTCGGCCTCGCAGACAAAGATCAGCACGCCCGTGCTGCCCACGGTGTGGTGCAGGTTTTGCTCGAGAAATTGCCGGCGTGCCAGGTTGGAGGCCCGCCAGTGACGCACGGAACGGGGAATCAGGTGGGTGGTGATCCTTGGGATGCGAAACACCAGGCACAACACGATGAAACTGACCCACTGCACCAGCAACAGGCTGTGCAGGGCCAACCAACCGGTGAGGTAATGGACCGCGCCGGGCACCACCAGCGCCAGCAGGCTCGCCCATAGCAGTGGGATGTAAGCGTAGTCGTCGGCGCGGGCGGCCAGCACTGTGACCAGTTCGGCGTCGGTATGCTGCTCGACCCGGGCGATGGCCTCGGCGACCTTGCGTTGTTCGTGTTCAGTCAGTAATGCCATGGTTAAAAGTGCCTGCTCATTATTATTGTCACCAGCCGCCCGACGAACCGCCGCCCCCGAAACTGCCACCGCCACCGCTGAAGCCGCCACCGCCGCCTCCACCGCTGAAGCCGCCCCCACCGGCGCTGCCCGAACCGCTGGAGCCACCGCGCCCGGCCGGCAGGATACCGAGCATCTGGCAGACCGATATCGTCAAAATAAACAGGATCACCAGGAAGATGAACAGCCCGGCATGGCGCTCGACAAAATCGCCCTGCTCCTGCTGTCCATCCGTGCTGTAGGCCGGCGCCGGCTCGTCCAGCGGGCTGCCGCCCAGCACCACCAGCATCGCCGCGACGCCGTCGCTGATGCCTTTGTTGAAGTTGCCAGTCTTGAAGGCCGGCGTGATCACCTGGTTGATGATCACCGAACTCTGGGCATCGGTCAGGCGATCCTCCAGGCCGTAGCCCACCTCGATGCGCAGTTTACGGTCATCCCGGGCGACGATCAGCAGCGCGCCATTGTTTTTATCCTTCTGCCCGATGCCCCAGTGGCGCCCCAGCTGATAGCCGAAATCTTCGATGCTGCTGCCCTGCAGGTCCGTCAGGGTCACGACCACCACCTGTTCGCCGGTCGCCTGTTCATGGGCCTTGAGCTGCGTCTCCAGTTGTGCGCGCACCGAAGGGTCGAGCATCTGGGCGGTGTCCACCACACGCCCGGTCAACGCTGGAAACTTCAATTCGGCCTGTGCCGTGACTGCAAACACCCAGAGCAACAGCACCAGGCCAATTTTCAACACGCGCATTGGAACTCCTGTGTGGGAGCGAGCTTGCTCGCGATAGCGGTGGGTCAGCTTGCAGCAATGCTGAATGTGCCGCCGCCATCGCGAGCAAGCTCGCTCCCACAACGCTTCAAACTGCCGGATTGATCAAAACTTCACTTCAGGGGCTTTTTCGGCATCGGGGCTGGTGGCCTCGAACGTTTCGCGCAGCGGCAGGTCGCTGTACATCACGCTGTGCCACAGGCGGCCCGGGAACGTACGGATCTCGGTGTTGTACTTCTGCACCGCCAGGATGAAGTCGCGGCGTGCCACGGCGATGCGGTTCTCGGTGCCTTCGAGCTGCGATTGCAGCGCCAGGAAATTCTGGTTGGCCTTGAGGTCCGGATAACGCTCGGACACCACCATCAGCCGGCTCAAGGCGCCGGTCAACTGGTCCTGGGCCTGTTGGAACTGCTTGAGTTTTTCCGGGTTGTCCAAGGTACTGGCATCCACCTGGATCGACGTGGCCTTGGCCCGCGCCTCGATCACCGCGGTGAGGGTTTCCTGCTCGTGCTGGGCGTAGCCCTTGACGGTTTCCACCAGGTTGGGAATCAGGTCGGCACGGCGCTGGTACTGGTTCTGCACCTGGCCCCAGGCGGCCTTGGCCTGTTCGTCCAGGGTCGGAATGTTGTTGATGCCACAACCGGCCAGCAGCGTAGCGAACAGCATCAGGGCCAGCATTCGCAGGCCGGTGCGGTGGTTCAGTCGTAGATTCATCGGGTGACGCTCTCCGTTGCATGCATTGGGTAAAACACTGCCACCTATCTCACCGGCGTCTGGGGCATAATCTGCCGCCGCACTGGATTGAATCGGGTCGATGGGCTAAAAGATGCGCAGTGCGAAACTAAGTTCAGCCCAATGGGTTCGAAAGTGTGCTGTATTTAGCCGAACAACAATAGCCGCTCCTCACATTTTGGCTGACCGGCGTGTCCTGATCACCGCCCTTTAGGCTTGCGAGAAAACTATTCATGAAGAAGCTGTGTTTGCTGGGCCTGTTTGTCAGTCTGGCCAGTCAATCCGTATTAGCCGACAACCTGCCCGCCCCCATAGAGAACAAGGACGCGTTCATCAGCAACCTGATGAAGCAAATGACCCTCGAAGAGAAGATCGGCCAATTGCGCCTGATCAGTATCGGCCCGGAAATGCCCCGGGAGATGATTCGCAAGGAAATCGCCGCCGGCAACATCGGCGGCACGTTCAACTCCATCACTCGCGATGAGAACCGTCCGATGCAGGACGCGGCCATGCGCAGTCGGTTGAAGATCCCGATGTTCTTCGCCTATGACGTGATCCACGGCCACCGCACGATTTTCCCGATCCCCCTGGCCCTGGCCTCGAGCTGGGACATGGACGCCATCTACCACTCCGGGCGCATCGCCGCCCAGGAAGCCGCGGCCGACAGCCTGGACATTACCTTCGCGCCCATGGTCGACATTTCCCGCGACCCACGTTGGGGCCGGACCTCCGAAGGTTTCGGCGAGGACACCTACCTGGTGTCGCGCATCGCCGGGGTGATGGTCAAGGCCTTCCAGGGCAACGGCGCCAACGCGGCCGACAGCATCATGGCCAGCGTCAAGCACTTCGCCCTCTACGGCGCAGTGGAAGGCGGCCGGGACTACAACACCGTGGACATGAGTCCGCTGAAAATGTACCAGGACTACCTGCCGCCCTACCGCGCCGCCATCGACGCCGGAGCCGGCGGGGTGATGGTCGCGCTGAACTCCATCAACGGCGTGCCGGCCACCGCCAACACCTGGCTGATGAACGACCTGCTGCGCAAGGAATGGGGCTTCAAGGGCCTGGCAGTCAGCGACCACGGCGCCATCTTCGAACTGATCAAGCACGGCGTCGCCAAGGACGGTCGCGAAGCGGCGAAACTGGCGATCAAGGCCGGCATCGACATGAGCATGAACGACTCGCTCTACGGCAAGGAACTGCCCGGGCTGCTCAAGGCCGGCGAGATCGAACAGAGCGACATCGACAACGCCGTGCGCGAAGTGCTCGCGGCCAAATACGACATGGGCCTGTTCAAGGACCCGTACCTGCGCATCGGCAAGGCCGAGGACGACCCGGCCGACACCTACGCCGAAAGCCGCCTGCACCGCGCCGATGCCCGTGACGTGGCACGCCGCAGCCTGGTCCTGCTGGAAAACCGCAACCAGACCCTGCCCCTGAAGAAGACCGCCAGGATCGCCCTGGTCGGCCCGCTGGCCAAGGCACCGATCGACATGATGGGCAGTTGGGCCGCGGCCGGGCGCCCTGCGCAATCGGTCACCCTGTTCGATGGCATGACCCGCGCCCTGGGGGCTGAGTCGAAGCTGATCTACGCCCGAGGGGCCAACATCACCGCCGACAAGAAGGTGCTCGACTACCTGAATTTCCTCAACTTCGATGCCCCGGAAGTGGTGGATGACCCACGTCCGGCCCAGGTGCTGATCGACGAAGCGGTGCAAGCCGCCAAGGATGCCGATGTGGTGGTGGCCGCCGTGGGTGAGTCCCGTGGCATGTCCCATGAGTCGTCGAGCCGTACCGAACTGAACATCCCGGCCAGCCAACGCGAGCTGATCAAGGCCATGAAGGCCACCGGCAAGCCGCTGGTGCTGGTGCTGATGAATGGCCGTCCGCTGTCGTTGCTGGAAGAAAAGCAGCAGGCCGATGCGATCCTGGAAACCTGGTTCAGCGGCACCGAAGGTGGCAACGCCATCGCGGACGTGCTGTTCGGCGACTACAACCCGTCGGGCAAGCTGCCGATCACCTTCCCACGCTCGGTGGGGCAGATTCCGACCTACTACAACCACCTGAGCATTGGCCGGCCGTTCACGCCGGGCAAGCCGGGCAACTACACCTCGCAGTACTTCGATGACACCACCGGCCCGCTCTACCCGTTCGGCTACGGCCTGAGCTACACCGAGTTCAGCTTGTCGGACATGGCCTTGTCATCGACCACGTTGAACAAGACCGGCAAGCTCGATGCCAGCGTGACCCTGGAAAACACCGGCAAGCGTGACGGCGAAACCGTGGTGCAGTTGTACATCCAGGACGTGACCGGCTCGATCATTCGCCCGGTGAAAGAGCTGAAGAACTTCCGCAAGGTAATGCTCAAGGCCGGCGAGAAGAAAGTCATCCACTTCACCATCACCGAAGACGACCTGAAGTTCTACAACGCCCAACTCAAGTACGGGGCAGAACCGGGCAAGTTCAACGTGCAGATCGGCCTGGATTCCCAGGACGTGAAGCAGCAGAGTTTTGAGTTGCTCTGACCTTCAGGCCACGCAAAACCCATGTGGGAGCGAGCTTGCTCGCGATAGCGGCTTAACATTCAACTGAGATGTTGACTGTCAGACCGCCATCGCGAGCAAGCTCGCTCCCACAGTTGTATCTGGGTGCTTGAGCTAACCGCGTCGATCCAACAGATTCACCACCACCCGATCCACCAACCCCCACACCCGCTGCTTGAACCGCTTCCACAGCGGTCGGCGCTGCCAGGCGTCGAGGTTGACTTGCAGGCTCTGGGCGAAATCCCGTTCGAAACTGGCCGCCACGGCGCTGCTGAGCCTGGAATCCAGGGCTTCCAGATTGGCTTCCAGATTGAAGCGCAGGTTCCAGTGATCGAAATTGCAGGAGCCGATGCTGACCCAATCATCCACCAACACCATTTTCAGGTGCAGGAAACACGGCTGGTACTCGAAAATCTGCACGCCGGCCCTGAGCAATCGCGGGTAGTAACGGTGCCCGGCGTAGCGCACGGACGGGTGGTCGGTGCGCGGGCCGGTCAGCAGCAGGCGTACGTCGATGCCCCGGGCGGCGGCCTTGCGCAAGGAGCGGCGCACGTTCCAGGTCGGCAGGAAATACGGCGTCGCCATCCAGATGCGCTTCTGGCCGCTGTTCAACGCCCGGGACAGCGATTGCAGGATGTCGCGGTGCTGGCGGGCGTCGGCATACGCCACCCGGCCCATGCCCTCCCCCGCCGGCGGGACGCGGGGCAGGCGCGGCAGGCCGAAGTTGGACGCCGGTTTCCAGGCTTGACGATGGCGGTTGGCGAGCCACTGGCGGTCGAACAGCAATTGCCAGTCGAGCACCAGCGGGCCGACGATTTCCACCATCACCTCATGCCAGTCGCTGTGGTCGTCGAGAGGATTCCAGAATTCATCGGTCACCCCGGTGCCACCGACCACGGCCAGGCGTTGGTCCACCAAGAGCAGCTTGCGGTGATCCCGATAAAGGTTGCGCACCCAGCGGCGCCAACTCAGGCGATTGTAGAAGCGCAACTCCACCCCGGCCTCGGTCAGGCGCTTGCGCAGGGCCAGGGTAAACGCCAGGCTGCCATAGTCATCGAACAGGCAGCGCACGCGAACGCCCCGCTCGGCGGCCTGCACCAGTGCCTGGACCATCGCCTCGGCGCAGGCCCCCGCCTCCACCAGGTACAGCTCCAGCTCGACCTGCTCCTGGGCACGGGCGATTTCCACCAGCATGCGTGGGAAGAACTGTGGGCCGTCGATCAACAGCTCGAAGCGATTGCCTTCACGCCAGGGAAAGACCGGGCCGCTCATGTCAGCGCGCCGTGAAGATCAGCACCGCACTCACCGGCACCGACAGGCTGATGGCCGACAACCCGGCCAGGTGGCGCAGCTTTTCCAGACCCGGCGCCAGATCGAAATCCGCCGCGTTGAGCACCACCGGCTCCAAAGTCACCACTTGGAAGCGACGTTCATCCAGGCGAGTCGCCAGCAGTTCGACGGGGTACTCATGCTGCTTGCCGTGCAGGTTCACCGTCAGCGGCAGGCGCAACTCCAACTGTGCGCCATTGGCCAGGTCCTGGATCGGCGCCAGGTCGATCCTGGCGGTAACGGTGGCTTCGGCGAATTGCTTGATCTGGAACAACTCGGCGCGCATGCGCTCGTCCCGCAGGGGGATGCCGCTGTTGATGGATTCCAGCTCCACTTCCAGGCGCGCCAAACCGTCGGGCTGGACTTGGCCGTGCAGCACCAGGAACCGCTGGACCTCGGAAACGTTGCCGTTTTTGCTGCTGATAAACGACAGCCGCGACGATTCGCCGTCCAGGTACCAGTCGGCCTGGGCCGGCAGCGCTGCGCAGGCCAGCAGCAAGCTGGCGACGGCGCGAGGGGAAAACCGCTTGAACATACACACTCGGGGGGCAGATAAACCTGTGGCGAACCTTAACCGGGCCGAGGGCGCTTGCAAACAGTCTGTTTCAACAACTTCCAGAAACACACAAGTTCCTGTGGCGAGGGGATTTATCCCCGTTGGGCCGCGCAGCGGCCCTATAGCTGACTATGAGGCCTATCAGACGGACCGCATCGCCTGTTTGGGGTTGCTGCGCAACCCAACGGGGATAAATCCCCTCGCCACAGGTTCGCGCCGTTCTCGAGTTACTCCAACCGACACCCCATCCGCGCGCCCATCCACCGCGCACTGTGGCTACGTCCCAACCCGCTGACGGTAATGCGTTTCGCTTCAGCGGTTTCGAGAAAGTCGCTGATGGGCACCGACTGCTTCACATAGCCACGGCAATAGTCCGCCGGTTGCTGCATCACATAGCGGCATGAGCAGTATTCCTTGGCGGTGTAGGCACTGATGATGTCGGGAAAGGCCCGCAATGCCACCCGCTCCAGCCAGACCCAACTGAACAGGGCAATAAGCAGCACCGACAGCAAGGTCAGCAAGATTTTGCGCCTCATGGCTGCACCTTCCCGGCGAACGCCGCCATGGCGCGCTTGAGCAGTTCGTTATGGCGATAGCTCCCGTCGCGGTCGTCGCCGTAGCGCACGATCACCAGTCTGGCGCTGGGGATGACGTACAGCGCCTGGCCCCAATGGCCCAGCGCGGCGAAGGTATCCGGCGGCGCATCGGGCCAGGGGTGGAGCCCCGGATCGGCGCCGCGGTTGAGCCACCAGTGCCCGCCCGGCACGGCTTCGTCCTGGTCGGCCTGGAAGTGCACGAACGGTTCGCGGCTGAACGCGACCCAATCCTCGGGGATCAGTTGCCGTTCGCCCCAGCGGCCGTCCCGTTGCATCAACAACCCGACACGCGCCAGATCCCGCGCCGTGAGGTAGGCATAGGACGATCCCACGAACGTGCCGCTGGCGTCGGTTTCCCAAGTCGCATGGCGGATGCCCAGGGGCTCGAACAGGGCCGTCCAGGGATAATCGGGATAACGTGCCGCACCGACGATGTTTTTCAGGGCCGCCGCCAACAGGTTGCTGTCACCGCTGGAATAACGAAACGCCTGCCCCGGGGGGCTGAAGCTTTCATGCCGTGCGGTAAACGCCGCCATGTCATGACGCCCGCGGGTATAGAGCATCGCCACCACCGAGGACTTGAGCGGCGCGTATTCGTAGTCCTCCTGCCAGTCCAGGCCGGACGCCCAGTGGAAAAGATCGGCCAGGGTCAGGCCAGGATGCCGGTTCAGGGGTGGGTAGTACTTGACTGCCGGATCGTCCAGGGCAAAGCGCTGTTCACCGTAGGCCACGCCGAACACCGTCGCCAGCAGGCTTTTGCTGATGGACCAGGTCAGGTGCGGCGTCTGGACGGTGGTCGGCCCGGCGTAGCGTTCATAGACCAGTCGACCGTCCTGGATCACCAGCAGCGCATCGGTGCGGATGCCCTCACGGCTGGCATCGTCCCGGAGTGGGAAGGCGTATTGTTCCAGGGCTTCGATGGCCGGCCCGCTCGGGGTCGGGCCGCTTGGCCATTGCTCGCCGGGCCAGTCTTCGGCCTGGACGCTCAGGTTGAATATCAGCAGCGGGATCAGGAACCAGCCTTTGGACATGCTTGGGGCCCACAGGGTTTAACCTTCAGAGCCTATGCAGACTTGATGACAATTTGAGTTTGTGTGCCCCCTGTGGGAGCGAGCTTGCTCGCGATAGCGGAGTGTCAGCCAACATCATTGTCGCTGATCCAGCGCTATCGCGAGCAAGCTCGCTCCCACAAGGGATGGTCGTTTGGAGGGCTATCCCAACGCCTTGGCCAACCGCTTGGCCCGCGCCCCCGCCGCAAGGTCCATCACCCCTTTATCCCGCGTCCACATCTCGCGCCAGGCCGCAGGCCCGGCGGCCAGGGCAGCGTCGAGTTCGCCGTCGAGCCCTTGGAACTGGGCGAACAACCCGCCCAGCAGCACATGCCCGACAGGGCTGGAAGGGTTGTGGCGACTCACCTCCGCACAGCCGGCAAGCAACGCCAGCAGGCGCAGTTGCAACACCTGGGGCCAGGCACATTCCTGCCCGACGCCATACAACCAGGCCGCCATCGCACTGAGTACATAAAGGTCTTCCAGGGTGCGGAACGGCTTGACGTAGGCGTCCCAGCCATCACCGGCCAGCAACTCGCACAGCGCGCCTTCGAGCCGCACGCGGCCATGGCTGATGTCCGGCATCAGGCCCATGGCGGGGAGTTTTTCCAGGGTCACGCCGGGCTCGCCCGCATAGGCCACTGCCAGGTTCAGCCGTGGCGTTTCGCCGGGCGCTTCGCTGCGAGCGGCAATCAGCAGCCACTCGGCGGCGTCGCCCGCGGTGACGAAATCCTTGCGTCCGCTCAGGCGCAAGTCGTCGAGGCGGGTTTGCATGTCCGCCGGGCGCAGGCTGCGTTGTTCGGTGGCACACAGGGCGCCAAGGCTCTGGGGCGCGCTCGGCCAAAGCACCCGCAGCGCCGCCTGGTACCCCACCAGGAACGCCAGCCCCGGCGTGGCCATCGACCGAGCCCCGACCACGGCCAACTCGAACGGCGTCACCGGCCCCAGGCTTTGCAGCAACGCGGCATAACCTTCAGCCAGGTCCGGATAAGTGGGCAGGCGCTCGCCACGTTCGATCAGGGTGTGCCAGGGCATGAGAGGGGCTCCTTGAAGGCTGTCATATAAGCATCACCAAAGCTTCATGGCGATGACACCGGGGCTACATAGCCTGACTTTGCACAACATGGCTGCATAAAGAAAGTCGACAGGCTGCAACTGAACAGCCCGCACGGAGATTCGCTATGACCCAGATCGCCCGCATCAGCGACACCGGCAATGAACGCCGCCTGCAAGCCGAACGCCTGATCGGCGCCCACGCCTTGCAAGAAGCCCAGGCCCTGCGCTTCAACGTCTTCAGCGGCGAATTCAACGCCAAGCTCAAAGGCGCGGAAGTGGGTCTGGACATGGATGACTATGATGTTCACTGCGCCCACATCGGCGTACGCGACCTGAACACTGGCCGCCTCGTGGCGACCACGCGCCTGCTCGACCACCAGGCCGCCAGCAGCCTGGGCCGGTTCTACAGCGAAGAAGAATTCAGCCTCCACGGCCTGGTCCATCTCAAGGGCCCGATCCTGGAAATCGGCCGTACCTGCGTCGACCCGGCCTACCGCAACGGCGGCACCATCGCGGTGCTCTGGGGCGAACTGGCCGAAGTCCTGAACGAAGGCGGCTACAGCTACCTGATGGGCTGCGCAAGCATTCCGATGCAGGATGGCGGCATTCAGGCCCAGGCAATCATGCAGCGCCTGCGCGAACGCTACCTGTGCACCGAACACCTGCAAGCCGTGCCGAAAAAACCGTTGCCGACCTTGGACGTGCCGTCCAACGTGATCGCCGAAATGCCACCGCTGCTCAAGGCCTACATGCGCCTGGGCGCGAAGATTTGCGGTGAGCCGTGCTGGGACGAGGACTTCCAGGTGGCCGACGTGTTCATCCTGCTCAAGCGCGACGAACTCTGCCCGCGCTACGCCCGCCACTTCAAGGCAGCCGTGTGATGAGCCGGCTGCGGGTGTACGCGCGTATCGCGCGAGTCTTGCTGGTGGTGACCCTGGGCCTGAGCATGGCCAGCGTGTTCGGCCTGTTCGAACGCCTTGGGGTCGCCAACTCGATGGTCCGTCGCCAGCGCTGGTCGCGGTTCTTCATGGCGCGGCTGAGCCATGCCCTGCCCTTTTCAGTCACTGTCCACGGTCAACTGCCGCAACGGCCGATGCTGTGGGTCAGTAACCATGTGTCCTGGACCGACATCCCGTTGCTGGGCATGCTCACACCGATGTCATTCCTGTCCAAGGCCGAAGTGCGCACCTGGCCGGTGGCCGGATGGCTGGCCGCCAAGGCCGGCAGCCTGTTTATCCGGCGCGGGTCGGGTGACAGCCAACTGATCCGCAAACAAATGAGCCGCCACCTGGAACAGGCCCATCCGCTGCTGATGTTCCCGGAAGGCACCACCACCGATGGCCGATCCCTGCGCACGTTCCATGGGCGCTTGTTGTCTGCCGCCATTGATGCCGATGTGGCGTTGCAGCCGGTGGCGATCCGTTACCTGCGCGACGGTGAGCCGGATTCGCTGGCACCGTTCATTGGCGATGATGATTTGCTGTCGCACCTGATGCGCCTGTTCGCCAATGATCGGGGCGACGTGCACATTCACCTGCTGGAACCGATTGCCTGCCACGGCCAGGAACGCGCGGCCCTGGCGTTCCAGGCGCAACAGGCGGTGCACAAGGCGTTGTTCGGAACGATACCCGAGAAACAGCAAGCGCCAATGCGGCCTGCCATCGCGGCTTGAACCGGATCTTGTGGAGATCCCTTGTGGGAGCGAGCTTGCTCGCGATAGCGGCTTAACATTCAGCAGATGAGCTGGCTGATAGACCGCTATCGCGAGCAAGCTCGCTCCCACAACTAGATCTGCGGCGTGACTTGGTTTTGGGCAAAATCCTGAAGCTGAGGGTAGAACAAGCCGAAGTCTTCGCTCAGCGGCTCATAAAGCTCGATCAACTCCGCCATCGCCCCGGCCAGTTCCTCGGGCCGGGACAGGCGGCGGGAAATGCCGCGCAGTACCTGCCCCAGCACGTCGAATTCCCGATAAGACCCCAGCCAGTCATCCGCCGCCATATACGGCGCGATCTGTGCCAGGCGCCCTGGCAACTGCGGTTCGGTGCGCAGTACCTGGTAGACACGGGACGTGAAATCCACCAGCGGCCCTTCGCCGTACAACGCCCAGTCCCGGGCCAGGCAGTGGTCGAAAAACACGTCGAGCACGATCCCGGCATAGCGCCGTCGCACCGTGGAAAAACGCGACAGGGCAATGTCCACCAAGGGATGGCGGTCGGTGTACATGTCGATGCGCCGATGCAGGGCAATCGCCGCTTCGATCTGCGGATCGTACTGCCCTTGCAACGGCCCTTTGACGAAGTCGCCGTAGAGGCTGCCGAGCAGTTGTTCCCGGCCAGGGCCGCCGAGGTGCAGGTGCGCGAGATAATTCATGGCCCGCAGCTTAGCACTCCCGCGCCCATATCGTTATAACCCGATATAGCGATTTGTTCGGCATTCAGATCAAATCCATATTGGTGTATCGCGAAATAACGATTTAAGGTTCGCTCTATCGCGATATAGCGTTTTACTCACTTGAGCTTGCCACCCATGACCCTCGACCTCGACGAAATAATAAAAGCCCTGGCGCACCCAGTACGGCGAGACATCCTCAACTGGCTCAAAGACCCCAAGGTCCAGTTCCCCGAGCAGTTGCACAACCACGAGTTCGGCATTTGCGCCGGGCAGATCGACCAGCGTTGCGGCCTGTCGCAATCCACGGTGTCTGCGCACTTGGCGGTGTTGCAACGGGCGGGGCTGATCACCAGCCAGAAGGTCGGTCAATGGCACTTCTTCAAACGCAACGAGGAAACGATCCAGCAGTTCCTCAAGCAAATGAGCCAAGAGCTCTGACCCGACAAGGACCCATCATGCCCCTCTCACTCCTGATCCTGGCCCTGAGCGCCTTCGCCATCGGCACCACCGAGTTCGTCATCATGGGCCTGTTGCCAGACGTGGCGGCCGACCTGGGCGTGTCGATTCCCGGCGCCGGCTGGCTGGTGACCGGCTACGCCCTGGGCGTGGCCATCGGTGCACCGTTCATGGCCCTGGCCACCGCCCGGCTGCCCCGCAAGGCCGCCCTGGTGGCGTTGATGGGGATTTTCATCGTCGGCAACCTGCTCTGCGCCATCGCCAGCGACTACAACGTGCTGATGTTCGCCCGGGTGGTCACGGCCCTGTGCCACGGCGCGTTCTTCGGTATCGGTTCGGTGGTGGCCGCCGGCCTGGTGGCGCCCAACAAGCGCGCCTCGGCCGTGGCCCTGATGTTCACCGGCCTGACCCTGGCCAACGTGCTCGGCGTACCGCTGGGCACCGCACTGGGCCAGGAAGCCGGCTGGCGCTCGACCTTCTGGGCCGTGACTGTCATCGGCGTGGTGGCACTGATCGGCCTGATCCGCTTCCTGCCGGCCAAGCGCGATGAAGAAAGACTCGACATGCGCTCGGAACTGGTAGCGCTCAAAGGCGCCGGCCTGTGGCTGTCCCTGAGCATGACCGCGCTGTTCTCCGCGTCGGTGTTCACCCTGTTCACCTACGTCGCCCCGTTGCTGGGCGAAGTGACCGGCGTGTCGCCCCGTGGCGTGACCTGGACCTTGGTGCTGATAGGCCTGGGCCTGACCCTGGGCAACATCATCGGCGGCAAGCTGGCGGACAAGAGCCTGGCGAACACCCTGATGGGCGTCTTCCTCACCATGGCCGTGGTGTCCACCGTACTGAGCTGGACCAGCGTGGCGCTGATTCCCAGTGAAATCACCCTGTTCCTCTGGGCCACCGCCTGCTTCGCTGCCGTGCCGGCCCTGCAAGTCAACGTGGTGACCTTTGGCAAAGATGCACCCAACCTGGTGTCCACCCTGAACATCGGCGCCTTCAACATCGGCAACGCCCTGGGCGCCTGGGTCGGCGGCAGCGTCATCGACCATGGCCTGGGCCTGACCTCCGTGCCCCTGGCCGCCGGCGCGCTGGCCGTGCTGGCGCTGCTGGTCACCCTGATCACTTTCCGCCAGGGCGGCAATGCCGACCTGGCCCCAGCCACTCATTGATTAACCCTTCCACTTTCGAGGTTGTATTTCCATGGCGACTATTTTCGACCCTATCAAACTCGGCGACATCGAGCTGAAGAACCGCATCATCATGGCTCCACTCACCCGCTGCCGCGCCGACGCAGGCCGCGTCCCCAATGCGTTGATGGCCGAGTACTACGTGCAACGCGCCTCCGCCGGCCTGATCCTCAGCGAAGCCACTTCCGTCACGCCGATGGGCGTAGGCTACCCGGACACCCCGGGCATCTGGTCCAACGACCAGGTGCGCGGCTGGGCCAATATCACCAAGGCGATCCACGGCGCCGGCGGCAAGATCTTCCTGCAACTGTGGCACGTGGGCCGGATCTCCCATCCGTCGTACCTCAATGGCGAAACCCCGGTGGCGCCTAGCGCGATCCAGCCCAAAGGCCACGTGAGCCTGGTCCGTCCGCTGGCCGACTACCCGACGCCGCGCGCCCTGGAAACCGCTGAAATCGCCGACATTGTCGACGCCTACCGCGTCGGTGCCGAGAATGCCAAGGCCGCGGGTTTCGACGGCGTGGAAATCCATGGCGCCAACGGCTACCTGCTCGACCAGTTCCTGCAAAGCAGCACCAACCAGCGCACCGACCAGTACGGCGGCTCCCTGGAAAACCGTGCCCGCCTGCTGCTGGAAGTGACCGACGCAGCCATTGAGGTCTGGGGTGCCGGCCGAGTGGGCGTGCACCTGGCGCCTCGGGCGGACTCCCATGACATGGGCGACGAAAACCGTCTGGAGACGTTCAGCTACGTGGCCCGTGAACTGGGCAAGCGCGGCATCGCCTTCATCTGCTCCCGTGAGAAAGAAGGCGATGACAGCATCGGTCCGCAACTCAAGCAAGCCTTCGGCGGCCCGTACATCATCAACGAACGTTTCACCAAAGACAGCGCCAACGCCTGGCTGGCGGCAGGCAAGGCTGACGCGGTCGCGTTCGGGGTTCCGTTCATTGCCAACCCGGACTTGCCGGCACGCCTGAAGGCCAATGCACCGTTGAACGAGCCGCATCCTGAAACTTTCTATGGGAAAGGCCCAGTGGGGTACATTGATTACCCCGTGATGTAAGCCCGCACCAGCCGCTGTATAAAAAAGCCCCGACTCGAAAGAGCCGGGGCTTTTTTATACTTGCAAAACTTCAGCCGCGCGCAACAACCGCGAACAGCAACATTAAATAACAAGGCAACTTTCATCCGACATGGATTCAATCATGCAACGGCGCTAATAATAACGCTCGAACGCACCATCCACTGAATACAAGGATTGAAACTTACAGCTCATCCAACCCCACACTAAGAACTTAGACACTCCAGCAACACCCACTAACCAGACACCATCAGTTTGCAGGCGAATGCCAGCGAGCCGTGTATTTATGAGAGATGCCTCACCATGAACATCCTGAAAAACTTCATTATCGCCCTCCTGCTGGGCCCCGTCATGGTTGCCCACAGCCAGGCCAATACCGAAGTGACCGTGGAGATTGCCAACAACACCCGCGGCACAATGAAAATGAACAACCTGCTAACCGACCCACCCCAGGCCGAGGATTTTTCCTTGAGCGCCCATGACATCGATCCGAAATCAACTTATAGATTCCATATCGAGCACTTCAGGGATTACACCTATCCCGGATCTGGCTGGCGCCCGACATTAAAAAAAGTCAAACCTGTCGAACTGGTCCTTAATTATGAAATGAGCCATTTCAACTTTGAATGTCAAATGCACACCCGCTTGCAAGTCTCCATCGTGCCTGGCGCTTTGGAACCCAGCTATAAGCCGACGTGGAAGAGCAACACGACTTACACCGGCAATGGCGAATACACATGCCGGTCGGAAATTTCCCGGAAGATGCTTGAACCCCCCTTCAACTACACCGTTCGCCTCATTATCGAACCAGGTCGGTGAGCCTGCGGCCACGCCAAGACGTTGACATGAGCCGACGGTTCTCCTGCAAGCTGACTCCGTGGGGATCGGGAGCCGACGGAGTCGCTGCCGGTCACGAAACAAATCCGCTACAAAATTTGTTCATGATTGCCTTTCAACCACGACAGCATTCAGTTTATAAAAGCCATTTCGAACACTTGTCATGAAACAAGCCGAAGCAATTACGCATTTTGTTTCATTTGCGCAGGCTAGGGCTCAGGCGCAGCATATCCAGCCCGATATCCACCCAGCGCTCAGCCTCACCGGCCAGGGGGAAGCTATCGGGGGCCAGCAGCCACTGATAAAGGATACCGTCGACATAGGCATGCAGGGCAATCGCCGCCCTTTCCGGTTCCAGGTCCGCCGGTAGCTGGCCGCGATTCATCGCATTGCGCAACGACAAGGCAATACGCACATTACAGTCGAGACTGACTTGGCGCCGCTGCTGGCGCAGATCGCACATTTCATCGGTGAATTCACACTTATGGAACAGAATCTCATTAATGCGTCGGGTCTTCGGGTCCAGGGCAACTTGTTGAAACAATTGCACCAGCAGCTTGCGCGTACAGCCCAGCGGGTCAAGCTCCTCTTCATTCTCACTGGCCCGGGCCAGGTCATCGAGCGGCTCATGCAAGGTATCGAGCATGGCCTGGAGCAGGTCCGCCTTGTTGCTGAAATGCCAATAGATGGCACCGCGCGTCACGCCGGCCAGCGTCGCGATATCCGCCAGAGTGGTGCGGGCCACGCCTCGCTCGAAGAACGCCTTTTCGGCCGCTTCGACTATCTGGCTGCGAGTCTCCTGGGCTTCCTCTTTGGTACGACGGACCATGGCAGTAAACACCTCAATCAGGATTGCGTCAGCAATGCGTAAGAATCAGCAGAACAGAATATGGGGCGACGTCGCTTGAAGCGCGCCCCCGATCTACCCGTGCCCTTTGTCAGGCTTTTGTAAATCCGGATATTACGCAATTTGGCTGTTTACAAACAACCGTGTACGTAAGTATATTTCTTAGCATCCTACTAATTGAATTACTGCTGCTTTTTACCTTCCACCTTCGAGTGCGCCCCTTGCGCGCCTGGACCCGAGGATTTCCATGCAATTCAAGCCAGCTGTTACTGCTCTGGTTACCGCCATCGCCCTGGCATCGCTGCTCAGCGGATGCAAAAAGGAAGAGGCTGCCCCTGCAGCACCCCCTCCTCAGGTCGGCGTCGTAACCCTCAAGACCCAGCCCTTCACCTTGACCTCGGAACTGCCGGGCCGCACCAGCGCGTTCCGCGTCGCCGAAGTACGGCCACAGGTCAACGGCATCATTCTCAAGCGCCTGTTCAAGGAAGGCGCCGACGTCAAGGCCGGCCAGCAGCTGTACCAGATCGACCCTGCGGTCTACGAAGCGACCCTCAAGAGCGCCGAGGCCAACCTGCGCTCCACCAAGTCGATTGCCGACCGCTATAAGCAGCTGGTGGATGAACAGGCGGTGAGCCGTCAGGAATACGATACCGCCGTGGCCAATCGCCTGGAATCGGAAGCCAACCTGCAGACTGCCCAGATCAATGTGCGCTACACCAAGGTCTACGCACCGATTTCCGGTCGCATCGGCCGCTCCTCGGTCACCGAGGGTGCGCTGGTGAGCAACGGCCAGACTGATGCCCTGGCAACCATTCAGCAACTGGACCCGATCTATGTCGACGTGACGCAGAGCTCGGTCGAGCTGCTGCAACTGCGCCGCGAACTGGAAAGCGGCCGTTTGCAAAAGGCCGGCGAGAACGCGGCCATGGTCAAGCTGACCCTGGAAGACGGCAGCCAGTATCCGCACGAAGGCAAGTTGGAATTCTCTGAAGTGTCGGTTGACCAGACCACCGGCTCCGTGACTTTGCGCGCCGTGTTCCCCAACCCTGATCACACCCTGCTGCCGGGCATGTTCGTCCACGCGCAATTGCAGGCCGGTGTGAACAGCGCGGCGATCCTGGCACCGCAGCAAGGCGTGACCCGCGACCTCAAGGGCACTCCAACCGCCCTGGTGGTGGGCGCGGACAACAAGGTCGAGCTGCGCCAGCTCAAGGCCAGCCGCACCGTCGGCAGTCAGTGGCTGATCGAAGACGGGCTCAAGGCCGGCGATCGCCTGATCACCGAAGGGTTGCAGTTCGTCCGCCCTGGCGTGGTGGTCAACGCCACCGAAGCCACCAACGTTGGCACCAAGAACCCGGCCCCCGCAAAGGCAGCTGATAAAGCCGCCGGCGGCAAAGGGGAGTAAACCATGTCGAAATTTTTTATCGACCGTCCGATTTTCGCCTGGGTGATCGCCCTGGTGATCATGCTGGTCGGGGCCCTTTCGATCCTCAAGTTGCCGATCAACCAGTACCCGAGCATCGCGCCGCCGGCCATTGCAATTCAAGTGACCTACCCGGGTGCGTCCGCGCAAACCGTGCAGGACACCGTGGTGCAGGTGATCGAACAGCAGCTCAACGGTATCGACAACCTGCGTTATGTGTCCTCGGAAAGTAACTCCGACGGCAGCATGACCATCACCGCGACCTTCGAGCAGGGCACCAACTCCGATACCGCCCAGGTCCAGGTCCAGAACAAGCTGAACCTGGCCACCCCATTGCTGCCGCAAGAAGTGCAGCAACAGGGCATCCGCGTCACCAAGTCAGTGCGAAACTTCCTGATGGTGATCGGCGTGGTGTCGCGTGACGGCAGCATGACCCGGGAAGACCTGTCCAACTACATCGTGTCCAACATGCAGGACCCGATCTCGCGCACTGCCGGTGTCGGTGACTTCCAGGTCTTCGGCGCCCAGTACGCGATGCGGATCTGGCTCGACCCGGCCAAGCTGAACAACTTCAACCTGACCCCGGTGGATGTGAGCACGGCCATTTCCGCGCAGAACGTCCAGATCGCGTCCGGCCAGCTCGGCGGCCTGCCTGCCATGCCCGGCCAGCAACTGAACGCCACCATCATCGGCAAGACCCGCCTGCAGACCGCCGAGCAGTTCAAGGCCATCTTGCTCAAGGTCAATCCGGACGGCTCGCAAGTGCGTGTCGGCGATGTGGCGGATGTCGCCCTCGGCGGTGAAAACTACAGCATCAACGCCCAGTTCAACGGTGCCCCGGCTTCCGGCCTGGCGGTGAGGCTCGCCACCGGCGCCAACGCCCTCGACACGGCCAAGGCCCTGCGCAAGACCGTTGACGACCTCAAGCCATTCTTCCCGCAAGGCCTGGAAGTGGTGTTCCCGTACGACACCACCCCGGTGGTGAGCGAGTCGATCAAGGGCGTGGTCGAGACCCTGGTCGAAGCGGTCGTGCTGGTGTTCCTGGTGATGTTCCTGTTCCTGCAGAACTTCCGCGCCACCATCATCACCACGATGACCGTGCCGGTGGTACTGCTGGGCACCTTCGGGATCCTCGCGGCATTCGGCTTCAGCATCAACACCCTGACCATGTTCGGCATGGTACTGGCCATCGGCTTGCTGGTGGACGACGCCATCGTCGTGGTGGAAAACGTCGAACGGGTGATGAGCGAAGAAGGCCTGTCGCCCAAGGAAGCCACCAAGAAATCCATGGGGCAGATCCAGGGGGCCCTGGTGGGTATCGCCCTGGTGCTCTCGGCGGTACTGCTGCCGATGGCGTTCTTCGGCGGTTCCACCGGTGTGATCTACAAGCAGTTCTCCATCACCATCGTCTCGGCCATGGCCCTGTCGGTACTGGTGGCACTGATCTTCACCCCTGCCCTGTGCGCCACCATGCTCAAGGCCATTCCGAAAGGCGAGCACGGCACGCCAAAACGTGGCTTCTTCGGCTGGTTCAACCGCAGCTTCGACCGTGGCGTCAGGAGCTACGAACGTGGCGTGGGCAACATGCTCAAGCACAAGGCCCCGTACCTGTTGGCCTACGTGATCATCGTGGTCGGCATGGTCTGGCTGTTCACCCGCATCCCGACGGCGTTCCTGCCGGAAGAAGACCAGGGCGTGTTGTTTGCCCAGGTACAGACACCGGCCGGCTCCAGTGCCGAGCGCACCCAAGTGGTGGTGGACAACATGCGCGAATTCCTGCTGCGCCCCAGCAAGGACGGTGGCGAAGGCGACGGTGTGGCCTCGGTGTTCACCGTGACCGGCTTCAACTTCGCCGGTCGTGGCCAAAGCTCGGGCCTGGCATTCATCATGCTCAAGCCGTGGGAAGAGCGTAACGCTGACAACACCGTGTTCAAGATCGCTGGCCGCGCCCAGCAACACTTCTTCACCTTCCGCGACGCCATGGTGTTCGCCTTCGCCCCGCCAGCGGTGATGGAACTGGGTAACGCCACCGGTTTCGACGTGTTCCTGCAGGACCGTGCCGGCATCGGCCACGACAAGCTGATGGAAGCCCGTAACCAGTTCCTCGGCATGGCGTCCCAGAGCAAGGTGCTGGCCCAGGTACGTCCGAACGGTCTGAACGATGAACCGCAATACCAGTTGGAAATCGATGACGAGAAGGCCAGCGCGCTGGGCATCACGCTCTCGGAGATCAACAACACCCTGTCGATTGCACTGGGCAGTAACTACGTGAACGACTTCATCGACCGTGGTCGGGTGAAGCGGGTGTATGTCCAGGGCCAGCCGAACTCGCGCATGAGCCCCGAGGACCTGAAGAAGTGGTACGTACGCAACAGCGCCGGGACCATGGTGCCGTTCTCTGCGTTCGCCAAGGGCGAGTGGGTCTACGGCTCGCCGAAACTGGCGCGTTACAACGGCGTGGAAGCGATGGAGATCCTCGGGACCCCGGCACCGGGTTATTCCACCGGTGAAGCCATGGCCGAAGTCGAAGCCATCGCCAAGAAGCTGCCGGCCGGCGTGGGTATTTCCTGGACGGGCCTGTCCTATGAGGAACGCCTGTCGGGTTCCCAGGCGCCGGCGTTGTATGCCTTGTCGCTGCTGATGGTGTTCCTGTGCCTGGCGGCGCTGTATGAAAGCTGGTCGATTCCGATCGCGGTCATGCTCGTGGTGCCACTGGGGATCATCGGTGCCTTGATGGCCACCAGCTTGCGCGGCCTGTCCAACGATGTGTACTTCCAGGTGGGCCTGTTGACAACCATCGGCCTGGCGGCGAAAAACGCCATTCTGATCGTGGAATTCGCCAAGGAACTCCACGAACAAGGGCGAACGCTGGTGGAAGCCGCCATCGAAGCCTGTAGGATGCGTCTGCGGCCGATTATCATGACCTCGCTGGCGTTCGTCCTCGGCGTGGTCCCGCTGGCGATTTCCACCGGCGCCGGCTCGGGCAGCCAGCACGCCATTGGTACCGGTGTGATCGGCGGCATGTTGACGGCTACCATCCTGGCGATTTTCTGGGTGCCCTTGTTCTTCGTGACCGTGTCGTCGATAGGTCGCCGCAAAAATGCGGACCAGGACGATACTCCTGAAACTTCTAAAGAGGCTGGCCAATGAGCAAGTCGCTCCTCTCCCTGACCATCGCCGCCGTCGTGCTCAGCGGTTGCTCGCTGATCCCCGACTATCAGCGGCCCGAAGCACCGGTCGCGGCGCAGTACCCGCAAGGGCCGGCCTACGAGGCAGCCAAGGCGCCCGGCCAGGCCGCCGCCGAGCAAGGCTGGAAGCAGTTTTTCCATGACCCGGCGTTGCAACAGCTGATCCAGGTCGCCCTGGAAAACAACCGCGACCTGCGCGTCGCGGCGCTGAACATCGATGCCTACGCCGCGCAATACCGCATCCAGCGCGCTGATCTGTTCCCGGCGGTCTCGGCCACCGGTGCCGGCAGCCGCCAGCGGGTACCGGCACGGGCTTCGCAAACCGGTGAAGCGTCCATCAGCAGTTCCTACTCGGCCACCCTGGGCATCAGCGCCTATGAACTGGACCTGTTCGGTCGGGTCCGTAGCCTGAGCGAGCAAGCGTTGCAAAGCTACTTCGCCACCGAAGAAGCCCGCCGCAGCACCCAGATCAGCCTGGTGGCCAACGTCGCCAATGCCTACCTGACCTGGCAGGCCGACAAGGAACTGCTCAAGCTGACCCAGGACACCCTCGGGGCCTATGAGCAAAGCTTCAAGCTGACCTCGCGCAGCGCCGAAGTCGGCGTGGCCTCGGCCCTGGACCTGAGCCAGGCGCGTACCGCTGTGGAAAACGCCCGTGTGCAACTGGCCCGCTACACCCGCCAGGTCGCCCAGGACGAAAACAGCCTGACCCTGCTGCTGGGCACCGGCCTGCCAGCCAACCTGAACTCGCAACCGTTGAGCGATGACCTGCTCAGCGAAGTGCCGGCCGGGCTGCCGTCGGACCTGCTGCAACGTCGTCCGGACATCCTACAGGCCGAACGCAACCTGCTGGCCGCCAACGCCAGCATCGGCGCCGCGCGGGCCGCGTTCTTCCCGAGCATCAGCCTGACGGCCAACGCCGGCACCTTGAGCCCGGACCTGTCCGGCCTGTTCAAGGGTGGTTCGGGCACCTGGTCCTTCGCACCGCAAATCAACCTGCCGATCTTCAACGCCGGCAGCCTGCGGGCAAGCCTGGACTACGCCAAGATCCAGAAAGACATCAACGTCGCGCAGTACGAGAAGTCGATTCAGACAGCGTTCCAGGAAGTCTCCGACGGCCTGGCCGCGCGCCAGACCTACAACGAACAGTTGCAGGCCCAGACCGACTTCGTCGCCGCCAACCAGGACTACTACCGCCTGGCCGAGCGTCGCTACCGCATCGGCGTCGACAGCAACCTGACCTTCCTCGATGCCCAGCGCCAGTTGTTCAGCGCCCAACAGTCGCTGATCACTGACCGCCTTGCGCAACTGACCAGCGAGGTCAATTTGTACAAGGCACTGGGCGGTGGTTGGAACGCCGAGACGGGCAAGAACGAACCGGTGAAAGAAGAAGCGCCGAAGATGAAATTGTTCTGATTGACGCTTGACTGCAGAAACACGAAGCCCACCGAAAGGTGGGCTTTTTTGTTTTAAGGACCCCACCTGTGGCAAAGGGATTCATCCCCGCTCAAGTGCAAAGCACTCGCATAGCTTGTGCCCCCAGGAAAATCCAGAGGGTTACTTAGAGACGACGCTGCGCTGCGTCGTAAACTTCCTTGTCTCGCCGAGCACCGACGGCCACGATCAACACCTGAATTGCCTTCCCATCGACTCTATAAACGATACGCGTATCACCTGTTCGAATTCTTCGACATCCAGCCAGGCTGGCCCTGAGCGGCTGACCGGTTTTGTCCGGCTCTCCCCTGACAATCCGCTCTTCAATGACATCAAGGATACGGTTCGCCGCTGCCGCCCCCAACTGATCCAGATCGTCCTGAACCTCCGGATGGTAGATAACCCCCCAAACCATTCACCCCTCCTTCAGTCGTTTTTGGCGTACCGCGCTCGCATAGCCTCATGACTGATGGCCTTGGCCTGATCAAAATTGATCAGCCGCTCGCGAGCTGTCGCTTCGACGCGAAGGTTTTCCAGTTCATCAAGCATTTCCTGATAGGCATCGACATTAATAATCACGGCTGCCGGCTCATTGTCCTTGAAAATAACCAGTCTTTCGGTTGCGCGACTCGAGACCTCCTTGAGCTTCGCGCTGAAGCTCCTGACCATTGCGGTAACGGATACCGCCTGATCAGCCCGTTCCAATAGCGCGGCCATAACCAACCTCCCAGCACATTAAATTACACATATTTATACATACCTTTATGCGTAAAGTGTTGCGCTTAAACAAGCACAAATCAAGTTAAAAAAACAGCTCCCGACCGGTTGCGCACTCTACAGATCTTCCCCCACACAAAAGCACCCGCTGCCGCCAGGCACCGTTTTTTGACTAGGCACAATCCTGTGGCGAGGGGATTTAGAGAAACGTCGCACCGCCCCGCTGAGTTGCGCAACCAACCCAAAAAGGTTCGATGCAACATCTGCTGAACCGGGGCGGTAATATGAGGACTGCTGCGCAGCGGGGCAGTGCGGCGTTTCTCTAAATCCCCTCGCCACAATAAGGCTCAACCTGCTAACGCGGGTCGACGATATCCAGCGCTCGATTGGCCAACAACTCACTCAGCTCGATCATCTGCGCCACGCCGAGCGCGACATGCCGCCGCGAGCCCTCCAACTCGAACGCCAGGTCACTGACCATGGCATTGGCCGAGGCTAGGGTTTCGCTGAGATTGGCCAGGAGACACTCGGTGTCGATGGTATCGATGACGGTGAAGACTTGTGTTGAGGTTTTGGGTTTGGGATCAGGGTGGGTGCCCAGATGGTAATCGAGTGCTCGGTCTGCGGCCTCTTGGAGCTTTTCTGGATCGGGGTCGTTGTAGGGGAAGGTGCTCTCTGATGGCGAATAAGGATGATGTTTTTTCATAACGGCGCTCCTGCATCAATTGAAGCCCCAGACGTGGGTCCGGGCGCTGGCGCCTAACGAATTCGGCGGGCTTGCAGTCCCGGTCGCTGGATTGGCAGCGACACGTACAAGCTAGAGATACCGCTTCCGAGCAGCAACCTTAAAACCTCGTCGGAAAATTCGCCGCGTCTGTCAGACCACCGCAAACTTTCCCCACACTTTAAATAAGTGCTCAGATAGGGATGACGAAAAGAGCTACAAGAAAAAACGACTGAGGCGTAAGACGTTCTGACAACCATCAAGAATTTTCCGACGAGCTTTTAAGGTTGTCCCTCGGAACATGCAGAACTAGTTTATTAAGGCCTACCTACCTCTACTTCAATGCCAGGAAGGCTTATGCAGAACCCTAAAAGGCCACCTCTACAAATTGAACTGCCTCCAACGATCATAAAACCCGAGCAGCCATCACCGCATCCGCCACTATCCACGGAATCACCCGGATATATTTCGAGACCCTTAGCGTGGAGCGGAACAGTCGTCGACATTTCTGAAATTCAGAATTTCTTCAAGAAAAAAAATATTAAATCTGAATCCTTGACTATGGCGGTGGTCGTCACCATCGCTACCCAACAAGATAATTTAGAAAAATCCTACAATTCCTATATAGGACTTCTAAAAGCAAAACTTGACCATGAAATAGGCATGGCTATTGGAGCAGGCAAGGGAATACACGTTCTCGAAAAAGAGGCTATTGATCAACTCATCGCACATAAACGAAGCGAGCTGCAGAGCAATTTGGCTGCCGCCGCCACTTTTTTTGCAAGAGACCCACTCCACAAAAGCATCAAGAAAAATGCAGTTGATTTCGTAAACATACTTCAAGGCAGCAGAGAGCCATCGACGGACATTTACAACAGATGGTTACGGTCCATCACCGCAGCTTACACGGCGAAGGTCCTGACCGAAGAAATCAGAATTCTGAATGAAAAGTTACAAGCAATGACCTCTGCTCGTGCAACGATTGATGCCGCAAAACAGAAAAATTTTCAGGAGCGCATCGATACGTTATCTAACCAACAGGGATTCACGCATTCTTTCGCTTCAGGCCAGCAAAGTCTCAATCCATCTATCACTACGAATCGACATAACGACGTAGTTCTGTCTATGGAAACACGGAACGATCTTGAAGAGATATTCAACGCACATCCGCCTCAACCTTATAAAAGCAACATAGAAGAACGAATTAGGTTCGACCATCTTCCCTCCAGCCCCCACAGCACTCACCTCCCTGAATCGCCTACCAGACAGCATATCGACGTTTTGACGAGGGAGATCAATAACCATCAAGCTCGTGTGCCTTGGTTGCATGCGGGGCGACTCAATCGCGAATCTGATCTTGCCAAAGCCAATCAATTCCATATAGCTGGAGCTGTGGCTACTGCCCGACCGATGATCGTTACATCAGCCGGAACGATTGCTGCGGTTGAAGGCGCAGCTTTAGATTTGGGCAGAGCCATTCAACTTGCACTTGCATCGCTGGCCGATGTTTTAGCAGGCACAGCGTCTGGATTTTTTGTAGGAGTTGCAGCACTGATCTATTCGCCTAAGTTGGCGAACGGCGAATTACCGCAACGGTTTTACTTTAGTACGCCACTTTCAGACCTGGCCCCATTGCAAGACAGCGATCTGCAGATCATACCTACTACTGACCAAACAATTGACTTACCTGTACGCCTCAGCTCCAGAGATACAGTAGATGGTCAGTCAGAACTTCTCGTGATCAAAGCCGAAGGTATACCCAATCTTCCCAAAGTCAGGGTAGTGGCGGCTACCTATGATGCTCAGCAAAATATTTACACCGCCACGGTTGGAAACTCACCCTCAACAACCTTGACCTGGCCCCCTGTTGTAGTACCAGGAAACGGCTCCACGACACTTCCCACTGAACCACCTTCGCCGCTTATTCATACAGGAGCTTCCGTAACGCCCGTTGAGGGAAGAATCGACTCATTTCCAGAGATAGCCGAAAGCAGTTTTGATGACTATGTTTTTGTTTTTCCAATCGACTCAGGTTTGCCGCCTCTGTACGTTATGTTCAGAGATCGGAGAGAGGACCCCGGGGTTTCGTGGGGTATAGGAGCCCCCGTTTTCGGGATTTGGTTGGATGCGGCATCACAAGGGGAAGGAGCACCTATTCCATTACAGATTGCGCGAAAGCTAAGAGGCAAAGAGTTTAGAAGCTTCAAAAAGTTTAGAGAAAGCTTCTGGAAAGCCGTAGCTGATGATCCGTCGCTTTCACGACAATTTAATCGACACAACCTGGAGCGAATGAAAAGAGGGTTAGCAGCCTTCCCTAACAAACCTGAACGAGTAGGAGGTCGTATTAGGTATGAACTGCACCACAAACAGTACGTCTCCCATGGAGGTGAGGTTTATCATATTGACAACATTTACGTAATGACACCTAAGCGTCACATTGAAACTCATAAGGAGCAAAAATAATGAGCATATCAATAGCTGAAATGACTGAGTCAGAGTTCTTAGCATTCGTTGTAAAAATCTGCAATGTGGATTACCCGTCAGATGAAGCGCATACAGCTGCTGCGCTAGAGTTTGAGCGAATTACAGAACATCCTTCTGGCATAGATCTAATTTATTACCCGGAAGATGGCAAAGACAGCCCAGAAGAAATAGTGAGCAAGGTAAAAACCTGGCGTGCCGCCAACGGAAAGCCAGGATTCAAGCAACCTTGATCCTTGGAACATATCACTCCTTCTACCGCTGAAGTCAGCCGTAGAAGGGGCTCTCTGACGTGCCCTCGCTGAACGCATCGACGCCTCCGCGACCAGGCTCGCTCCCACAATGGGATCGGAGTACGACCGGCAGAGCCAGGTCGGCTATAAGGCCGCCTCGCGGTGGACGTTGATCTCGGCGCCCCGTTAACTACGATGGCCGAACGCAGGTATTGCGCAGTGGGCATCCCGGCATGGATGCCGGGATAGCCGCGCTGGGCCATGGATGGCCATTCGCGGCGCATGCCGAGCCTAAGCGAGGCACCGAGTGGTGGGGCAAAAAGCGTTTTACTTACTTTTCGCCGGGCCGCGCCGGTTTCTCAAAAGTGAGCTGCCGGGAGTGTCAGATTTTTTGTGTGCGGGCCGGTGACGGCCTGCCGTTAAGCAGGCCTTCATTTACCACGTCGGCCTGATGAACCGGTCCCCGTACAGGATCGCGAACTGATTCATGGCACTTTTCCAGTCGTGGGCCGCACTGCCCCAGTTTGCCGTGATATTGCGCAAGCCGAGCCAGATTAATTTGGTGGCAGCATCATCGGTTGGGAAGTGTCCCCTCGTTTTGATGATCTTTCGCAGTTGAGCGTTGATGCTCTCGATTGCGTTGGTCGTGTAAATCACTTTCCGGATGGCGGGTGGGAAGACAAAAAACGGGATAACT